>NZ_LJPA01000003.1:0-29995 GCF_001414035.1 Frankia sp. ACN1ag
AAGGGTATGTCACCAACCTGCCCGACCCCGACGCCGAGCAGGTCATCGCCACCTACAGCCGGCTACTCAACGTCGAGAAGAGCTTCCGGATGAGCAAGTCCGACCTCGCCGCCCGGCCGATCTACCACCACACCCGCGAATCGATCGAAGCACACCTGACCATCGTGTTCGCCGCCCTCGCCGTCAGCCGCTGGATCGAGAACACCACCGGCTGGTCCATCCGCAGGTTCGTCACGACCGCCCGCCGCTACCGCACCATCACGATCCAAGCCGGCGACCACACCATCACCGCCGCCGACCCCCTACCCGACGACCTCCAGACAGTCCTCGACGCCATCCACGGCACGCACTAAATGGCCCAAGTCAGGTCAGAACAGCGGCCCGAGGGGCGCTGGTGAGGTGAGGGAAGGCAGGACCGGATCGGGGCCGCCGAACGGCTGATCGGCGGCCCCGGGCGAGCTCGGTGAAGGCGGCCGACATCCGCAGCCGCGGGTCGACCGCCCCGCCGAGTTCGTCCGGGCTGCGGCGGTTGTTCCGCCCCTACCGGGCGGCAGCGACGGGCTGAAGACGCGTCCCCGCACGGTCGCCGGGATGCCGGTTCAGGAGAGCAGCGATCGGATGTCGTCGGCGTCCAGCGTGGTGTCGACGAACTCGCCGNTGTCCAGGACGCCGGAGAACAGCTCGGCCTTGCGCGCTTTGAGCGCCATCACCTTTTCCTCGATGGTGTCCTTGGCCACCAGCCGGTACACCATGACGTTGCGGGACTGCCCGATGCGGTGGGTACGGTCCACCGCCTGCGCCTCGGTGGCGGGGTTCCACCACGGGTCGAGCAGGAAGCAGTAGTCCGCCTCGGTCAGGTTCAGGCCCGATCCGCCGGCCTTCAGACTGATGAGAAAGACCGGCGCCTTTCCTTCCTTGAAGCGCCGCACGACCGCGGCTCGGTTGCGGGTCGTGCCATCGAGATAGCAGTGTTCGATGCCGTCGGCGTCGAGCGATTCCCGCACCCGGCCGAGGAACCGGGTGAACTGGCTGAACACGAGCGCCCGGTGCCCGCCGTCGGCGACGTCCCGTAGCTGCTCGAGCAGGATGTCTATCTTGGCGCTGGGCAGCTCGTCGTGGGTGTCGTCGACGAGCCCGGCGTGCAGGCTGAGCTGTCGCAACGCCGTCAACGATCGCAGGATGGTGAAGCGGTTGCGGTTCATGTCGTCGATCAGGCCGAGCACCTTCTGCCGTTCGCGCTGCAGGTGGGTCTGGTAGATCCTGCGGTGGCGGGGGTGTAGCTCGACCTCCAGGATCTGCTCCTGCTTGGCGGGGAGCTCGGGGGCGACCTGCTCCTTGGTCCGCCGGACCATCAGCGGCCGGATCCGGCGCCGAAGCTGCGCGAGACGCTCGGCGTCACCCTGCTTCTCGATCGGGCGGGCGTAGTAGCCGTCGAACCGCGCGCGGTTCGGGAACAACCCTGGCGCGGTGATCGACAATAGCGACCACAGCTCCATCACATTGTTCTCCAGCGGCGTTCCGGTGACCGCCAGCTTGAACGGCGCGGGCAGCAGCCGCGCGCACTGGTACGCCTTCGACTGGTGGTTCTTGACGGTCTGCGCCTCATCGAGAACCAGACCGGCCCAGGAGGCCGCGCAATACGCCTCGGTGTCGAGTCGGAACAGCGTGTAGGACGTCACGACCACGTCGGCGGCGTCGATGATGTCGGCGAGGGCCTGACCACGGCGCTTCAGGGTGTCGGTGACGACGGCGACCCGCAGCGACGGCGCGAACCGGGCTGCCTCCGCGGCCCAGTTCGACACGACGCTCGTCGGTGCGACGATGAGAAACGGCGGCAGCGCCGGGTCGGCCCCCCGGGCGTGGCAGATGAGCGCGAGCGACTGCAGAGTCTTGCCCAGGCCCATGTCGTCCGCGAGGATCCCGCCGAGCTGGCAGTCCCACAGGAAGCTCAGCCACCGGAACCCGTCCGCCTGATAGGGCCGCAGGCTGGCCTGGAGAGTCCGCGGTGGCTCCTTCGCGCCGGCGGAGTCGAGGGCCAGCAGGCCGGCTACCTGCCGGCGCCAGGTCTGCGCCTGGCGGACGACCACGCCGATGCTGGTGAGCTCCTCCCACAGCCCGGCCTGGAAGCGGCTGATGCGCAGCGCCCCGCCGGGGGCATCCTGCAGCGCCTTCGCCTCCTCGATCAGCCCGCGCAGCGTCCGCAGGTCCGGCCGGTCCAGGCTGAAATAGGTGCCGTCGTCGAGCAGCAGGTGCGACTCCTGCCTACTCAGGGCCACCAGGAGCGGCGCGAACGGGATCTCGTGCCCGTCCAGGGTGACGGCGACACCGAGATCGAACCAGTCGCGCTCGCCCGGGACCTCGTCGGTCGAGACCTCGATCCGTAGCAGATCTCCGGCCTCGCGGTAGTCCGCGGGACGGCCACCGATCTCGACGGTGATCCCGTCGTGGGCCGTGAGGAGCGGGAGCAGCTCCGTCGCGAACCGCATCGTCTCGATCCCGCTGAGCCGGACGGACGCCGTCGGGAGGACGCCGGGCGGCAGCTCCAGATTGGCCAGAATATCGGCCTCGCTGCGCCTGTCCCGATATCCCGGGTCGCTACCGTCGTCAGGCCCGTCGCTACCGCCGTGATCGTGTATTGGCGCACGCAGCCGCGTGCCCCCGACTGCGTAATCCCACTCCCAGGTGATCTCGACGGTGTGGGCCGGCCCGAAGTCGGCCCGCGCGACGAGCTCCGGCGGCACAATCACCGGGGGCTCGAAGGACTCATCGCTGGAGACGATCCGGGCCACCCTGCGCAGCCCCGGGTAGAACTCGCTGATGAAACGCGGCCGCTCGGCGGCCGGAATCCGCAGGCTTCTGTTCTCCACGGCCATCTGGATCAGCTTCGGCGGCGCGGGGGTGCTCAACCGGGCCAGCCGGATGTGCCAGTGCTCGTGACGATCCGTGGCCTGAATCTCCGCCCGATCGATACCGACGACACCGTGATCGCCGATGAACGCGAACGGCGCCACGGACTGATCCGGGTCGGTCATGCGCAGCAGGGGACTCACGGTGAGCGCCGTTGACGTCGCACCGCGAGTCACATCAAGGCACAGCTCCGCCGAACCGTAGCGCTCGACATCGCCAAGCCGTTTGCGCCCATGCACCAACCGCACACCGGCCGCGGCGGCCTCGTCGAGCAGCGGCCACAACCGAGGGCTCGCGAACGCGCCGAGATCGAGGTACTTGTCGTCGCCGTAGGAATAGGCGCCGTACGCCGTGTCCTCCTGCCCGGCAAGGTAGACGGCGTACAGTTCCCGCAGAATCCGCAGGTGCGCCGGCACGTAGCTGTCGCGCTGGTAGTGCCCGTAGGGCGAACTCAGCTTCGACCAGGAGAGCGCGTTGATCCAGGTGGTCTTCCCGGGTTTCACCAGCCGCGCGCGCACGCCCAACGACGGTCTGCCGGACCCGCGTTTCGGCCGGCCCGCCGACATCTCGGCGGACAGCGTCAGCTCGATGGCGAGCGGCGTCGTACCCCGAGACTCGTCCTCGACCGACCGGTCGCCGAGCAACGCCGACAGGGACGAGGCCCAGCCTTTCGGCCCGGCGGCAGGCTGGCGAGCCGGGCCGCCACCGGCGGCCCTTGTTGCCGCCGCCAGCACGAGCGCGACTGCGTGCTTGCAACCGACGCCCACCGGGCAGGTGCACTGGGCATCGTCGAACCACCACGGCTCCGCGGAGCCCGGGCCGGTGAAATACACGGTGGTCACATAACGCTCTCCGTGGCTTCCCGCCACCGTGCCGTAAAGCGCGTTTCCGGCCGGCCGCCACGACATCTCGGCCACGGCGCCCTGCCTGGCGTACTGCGCCCCCCGCTGAAAGGTGGTATCACCCACAGCAGTGCGTAGATGGCCCCGATCGACGCTCCGTAGCTCCGCGGGCAGCATGGAGAAAACGTTAGCAGGGCCCACACCAGGGCTCTTACCCCGCGCCGGCAGAGACCACGCGGGTCCACGCCCGGCGGTGGACGACCACCGTGCGTGTGCGCACGTCGCTCAGGTACCCGAGTAGACATGGGCCGTGGGCGCGCATCGAGACGGTGCCCTCGCTCGGGCGGGCCCGCGTCGCCGGTCGGCGGCGTGGCCGACCGGCGACGACGGATCGAGGAGGACCGCATGGGTGTGTTAGACGGCAAGATCGCCATAGTGACCGGCGCCGGACGGGGTATCGGCCGGGCGATCGCGGAGGAGTACGCGTTGGAAGGCGCTCGCGTCGTCGTCGCCTCCCGGACCGCGGGTACGGTCAGCGAGGTTGTCGACGGGATTCGTTCCCGGGGCGGCGACGCGCTGGGCATCACCTGCGACGTCGGCGTGGCGCAGAACATCCGCGAGATGGTCGACCGCACCGTGGCCGAATACGGTGGCGTGGACATCCTCGTCAACAACGCGCAGAGCTTCGGCACCCGCGACAAGCCGCGTGCCTCCAGCGAGCCGACGAACCTGGAGGACGTCGACGAAGCCGAGTGGGACTGGAATTTCGAGACGGGCGTCAAGGCGACGCTCAGGGCCATGCAGGCCGTCTTCCCGTACATGAAGGCCGCGGGCGGCGGGCGAATCCTGAACTTCGGGTCACGTCGCGGCATCATGTGCAACGCCGAGTCCGCCTCCTACAACTGCAACAAGGAGGCGATCCGCGCCCTGAGCCGGACTGCGTCCAACGGCTGGGGGCAGCACGGGATCACGGTGAACGTCCTCAACCCGGTCATCCTCACCGACGCCGCCGAGGGCGTCTTCGCCGATCACCCCGGCGCGCGGGAGGCGGCCGAGGCGCAGATCCCGCTGCGGCGCTGGGGAGTTCCTCGGGACTGCGCGCGGGTGGCGGTGTTCCTCGCCGGGCCCGACGCGAGCTACCTTACCGGCATGACATTCATGGTCGAGGGTGGCCTGACGACGCTTCCCTAGCGTCCCGCGTCCGCGGCGTCGGGAACCGCGGTGGCGGCGGTCGCGGCCAGACGGGCTCCGGCACCGGACTGACCCGGTGTCTGTCCGCGATTACGGACGAATACCAGCCGTTCACCGGGGATGTCGATGTTCCGGGCGGACCACCCGGCATCGTGGATGGCGCGTGTCATGATGCTTCCGGCATAGCTGTTCCCATGGGCGGGATGCCTCCTGGCCGAGGGTGGTAGCGGCAACGCGACGATACGTTCGATCTATTCCGTCGTCGCGTATGCCGACCGCAAGTAGTTGTTGGACACGATGGCCAGAGTGTGGGCCGAGTTTTCCATGCCGAGACGCATGTCGGCGATGGACAGGGGCTGCGCGAACCTGTCGATGACCTGGTAGTCGCAGCCGACGCCCCAGCCCTCGGCGGCCGCCGACTCGTCATCGGCCAGCGAGTATGCGGCCGACTTCGCCTCGATGAGATAAGCGCGGTCCTTCTTGAGCTGTGAACGGTAGAGGAGGGTGAGATCTCCCGGCTGGGTCTCCGCGTGGCAGGTCCACCACTCTCCTGGTTCCGTCACGCGGTCTGGGTCACGTTCCCGGTGGTCGGAGCCGTCTTCGTCCAGAGAGACCTCGGGCCTGGCGACCCAGACCCAGTAACGCCGCCTGGCCCTCGAGTTCGCTGGCTGGGACGCTCCCGCGCTCATGCTNGACACGGTCCGTCGAGATACAGCACGGTTCAGCCCGACTTCGGAGCATGGTGGCTCGCGGCGACGTCGCGTCCGCCAGGACCGCCATCCCATCGATCGAAAGCCTGTGCCGTGGGCCGACCATGGCCGGGCGGATGCCCGGCGTCGCCGCCTTTCGGGATCGGTCCGCTCGCCGCGGTGCCCCCCGATGGCCGCGTCGAATCACTGGCTACCGCCCTGACAGGTACTGGCGGTCGGCTTTCCATAGGCAGACGCAGACGCTTGGTCTCGCGTTGGTCTCGTCGGAGGCGTTCTACCGGAGTGGTTCGATAGCCGGCGTTGCCAGCCTTCGTCCGAGGTGGATTGAGGGGCGTCGAATCTCCGGGGAATAGCTCCTGTCCGGAACGCGCGAACCATTGGCCTAGCGTCTTTTCCGGTCATGGTAAATGGCTCTGATTGGCAGGTTTGACGACACCTAGACGGGACAACGGAATGCAAGCGGAAGAAAAATCGGACGAGACGGACTTCCCGTCGGGAGCGCGTCCCGGTGGCGTTGACGTACGGACTGGTCCGCGGCGCCCGCGCAGTGTCCGATCGGTGCTGGGATGGCGGGTACGAAGACGGTTCGCCGGATCCGATGGCACATGGACCGAACGTCGGCGCGGCCGGCGTGGGCGGCACTCCCGGCGGCGCGCGATCCTCGCCCGCCTGGTCGGCCGACCGACCTGCGCGGCACTGGGTCTCATCGTGGTCATGACGACCCTGGCGACGCTGGCGACACCGGCGAGCNCCGCCACGATCACCATCGAGGACACGGCCGTCGGTACCGGGAACAACCAGGTCTCCTACTCCGGGACCTGGACCCCGTGCACCGGATGCGCGCCCAGCACGCCCAACAACAGCTACCGGTACTCCACCGGCTACGGGGCCATCGCCACGATCCGGTTCACCGGAACCCAGATCAACGTGTTCGGCATCAAGGGGCCGACGGGCGGCCAGGCCGCCTTCAGCATCGACGGCGGCGTACCGGTCACCGTGGACACCTTCGCCCTGCCGCTGGCTGTGAGTCTGATCTACACTTCGGGAGCGCTCACGTCGGGTGCCCACGTGCTGCAGATCGCGAACCTGCGAGCCCGAAACGCGGCCTCCACCGGCTTCAACGTCGGCTTCGACCGCGCCGAGGTCGTCACCGATCCGGTGCCGCCGCCGCCACCACCGCCGGTGCAGACGGCGCTCACGATCGAGGACACCGCGATCGGCACCGGAAACAACCAGGTGTCGTACACCGCGGGCTGGATGCCGTGCACCGGCTGCGTGCTGTCACCCAACAACAGCCTGTACTACACCAGCAACCTCGGCGCCGTCGCCACGATCCGTTTCAACGGAACCCAGATCAACATCTACGGGCTCAAGGGCTCGGCCAACGGGTTCGGAACATTCCGGATCGACGGTGCGCAGCCNATCACCATCGACGCGTACGCTCCCGCGTCGTCGGTCACCCTGTTGTACTCATCGCCGATCCTGCCGGTCGGCGCGCACACCCTGACGTTCACGAACGAGGGTCGCCGCAACGTGGTGTCCACCGGAAACAACATCGGTTTCGACCGTGCCGAGGTCACCACCGGGCTGAACCCGCCGCCGGCGCCACCGCTGTGGTCGGGCCTGCGCTCGGGCAAGGGATGGGAGTCCGGCACCTACCCCGACCCGGCCATGAACCAGGCGAACCTTGAGGCGTTCTGCACCTGGCGCGGCACCCCCTGCGACTTCACCCTGCTCTACGTGACGCGCAACAGTTGGACGAACGTCACTCAGCCGACGAATCTCCTGCAGACCTTCGCCACCTGGCCGGGCCGGCTGATCATCGCGGTCCCGCCCTATCCGGAGAACATCGGCGCGAGCAACGCGACCTGCGCCACCGGCGCCTACGACTCCTACTGGCAGAACTTCGGCCGGATGCTGAACGCCTACGGCCGCCAGGACTCCATCATCCGAATCGGGTGGGAGGGGAACGGCGACTGGTACCAGTGGTCGGCCACCAATCCCACCGACTACGTCAACTGCTTCCGGCATGTCGCGGACTCCATCAATGCCACGTCGGAGCCGGACCCCACCCTGTGCTGGGGTCTGAACGCCCACTACTCGCAGAACCCGCCGAGCCACAACGCGATGGACATGTACCCGGGTGATGCCTGGGTGGATGCCGTCGGTCTCGACGCCTACGATTTCTACCCGGCCTCGCCGACCAAGGCGGCTTTCGATGCCCAGGCCAGTGCGGTCGGCGGATTGAATTATTGGTATAATTTCGCGCAGTCTCGCAACAAGCTCTTCGGAGTCGGTGAATGGGGGGTGGTCGACGGCAGCGGCTCCGCCGGCGGGGGCGACAGCGCGAACTACGTCCAGTGGATGTACGACTGGTTCACGGCCCACGCCGGGAAGGGCTTCGCCTGGGAGTTCTACTTCAACAACTGTGATCCGGGGAACGTCGGATCCAACCTGTATCGCCCGCTTAGCAGTAACTGCGTCTATCGAAATCCCAACGCCGCCGCGCGCTATAGACAGTTGTATACGAGAACGTAGACCGCGGCGACACCTGTAGCACGGGCCGGCTCACGGACTTCTGTCCATGGGCCGGCCCGACCTGCGTTCGGGCGAGTACCGCGGAGAGAAGACCTCGCGGCTACTGCTCGGCGGCTGCCTGGACGTCGAGTGGGGTCGGCCCAGACTGTGGGGCGGTATCGGGAGCGCGACGGTATCGGGAGCGCGACGGTGCCGGGAGGCACGGCAATCGCTACAGTTGCACAGCGTCCCCGTGGGCGTTGTGGATCTCTGACCAGGCGAAAGCCGCACGAAGTTGGTGGTGGATGTTCTCGACAATCGCTAGGCCGACCGCTCGGACCACGAGGTACGCGGCGGCTGTGATCGCGTTGCTGCTCTCGGTCACGCTGCTCAGCGCGTGTGGCGGCTCGTCGGGCGGCTCCGGGAAGAACGGCGTCCGCACGTCGAGCTCGGCGGGCACCGACACCGACTCCGAGTACTCCGGTTCCTGCCCGACCTCGGGTAACACCAAGGCCTTCGCGAAGACGCGGTTCGCGCTGCATTCCGGTCTCGCCCTGGGCGCCTTCCATCGCTACATTTACAAGCCGGCGAGGAACGGCGGCTTCGCCAAGGGCGCGCCGAAGCGGACGCGGAGCTTCGCCAAGGCCGCGGTGGCCGGGGCGTTCACGGTCCACGAGCTCAAGGTGGCCAAGCGGTTCGCGCTGGCCAATCCGACGTTGTGCAACTCGGTGCAGTCGATCAGCGACAAGTTCAGCAGCCTGACCGGCAAGCTGAAGAACGGTACCGCGACGCAGGCCGACATCGACGCCGACGAGAACGCCTTCACCGCATTCCAGCAGGGCGCGTCCAGCGACGGCTTCGGCTTCAAGGAGAGGAAGGCCACCGTTCCCGGCGCGGCCTGATCCCTCCCCGGATCATCCGCCGGTCCCGCCGTCCGACCTGGACGGCGGGACCGGCATCCACGGCCGGGCAGGCCGATCAGCCTGCCCGACCGCCACCGAGACCGCCCGCCCGGCCACCGCCCAGGCCGCCCGCATTGAGGCCGCCTGCACCGAGGCCGCCGCCTCCGAACGCACCCCCGAGGCCGCCGCCGCGGCCGTTCGTGGTGCCGCCGGCGCTGGGCAGCGGGGTCGACAGGTCGGCGAGCACCACCCGGTCGCCGACCTTCAACCCCGACGTGATCTGCGTCAGGGTGGTTCCGGCCGCCCCGACGCCGACGATCGTGGCCGTCGCCTTGCCGCCGCGCACCACCGTCACGGTGTGTAGCTGACCCAGCGATCGCAGGGCCGAGCTCGGCACCGCGATCGCGTTCGCCGCCTGGGCGATCACGATGGAGACGTCGGCGTCCGAACCGGAGAAGATCCGCTGGCTTGCCCGGTTGAGCGAGATCGTCACCGGATAGCTCACCGAGCTCGACGCTCCCGCGCCGCCGCTGCTCGAGCTCGAGCCGCTCGACAGCGATGACGTCGGCAGCAGCCCGATGCCGACGACCTTGCCGGTCAGGGCCGTGGTCGAACCGTCGACGATCGCCGATGCGGCCTGACCGACCCGCACCTTCGCCAGGTCGGAGTCGGTCACGGACGTCTCGACCTCGTAGGAGGTCCCGGCGCCGATCACCGTGATCCCGGAGCCCCCCGAGGCCGTCGAGGCGGCCTGGACAGACTCGCCGACGGTCAGGCCGACCGCCCCGACCGTGCCCGCCAGTGGACTGACCAGAGTGGTCTGGATCAGTTCGTCCTTGGCCTGGGTCAGCGCGGCCTGCGCCGCGTCCACCGTGGCCTGGTCGGCGGCGATCTGTGCGGGAGAGGCCGGCACGCCCTGGGCGCCGCCGCGTGCCGAGGACGCCGCCCCGCCGGAGCGCGCCGATCCGGACGAACCGGATGCGCCGCCGGAGCCGCCGGAACGAGCAGACCGAGCACCGCCTGCACCGCCGGCACCGCCGGCACTACCCGCGGTCGCCGTCCCCGCGGCCGGCCGGCCCGGGGCCGCGTCCGTCGAGGTCGATCCCCCTGTGGACGGGGTCGACTCGGAGAAGTCGAAGGTGGGCGCGGGGGCCACGAGGGTCTCGATCGCGTTACCGAGCGTGGCCTCGTCCTGGGTCACCACTCCCTGGGCGGTCGACACGAGCTGCTGGTCGGTGAGCACGGTGCTCAGCAGCGCCGAGCAGGCGGACGCGGCCGCCGTCCCAGCCGCCGTCCCGGTGGCCGCCGGGACGGCCGAGGTCACGGACTGCGCGTCCCACCGCTGCACGGACTCGATCACCCGCAGCCCCGACGCGAACGAGGCCGGCGCGGCGCTCACCGAGGCGGACGCGCCCGTGGTGGTGGGGGCCTGGCCCACGGTCGGTGTCGATGATGCCGGTGTCGAGGTGGCCGGTCCTGAGGTGGCCGGTACCGGGGTGGCCGGAGCTGAGGTGGCCGGTGCCGACGCGGCCGGCACAGGGGAGTTCGGCGTCAGCGGGTCGGTATGGACCGGCGGGGTGGTGTGCGCCGGCGGGGCGGCATGGGCCGATGGGGCTGTGTGCACCGGTGGGGTGGCTTGCGTCGGTGGGGCGGCGTGGACTGTGCCGCCCGACCGGCCCGCGCCCGCCGGGGAGGGCCCGGCCGCCGTCGCGGGCGATCCGTCCGTCGCGGGCGGTGCGGCCGTGCCGGCCGTCGCCGTTGCGTCGATGAACGCCGCGCAGGTCGTTTTCTCCTGCCCGAGGTCCGTCGTGGCGACGGCGAGGTCGGCGTCGGCGGTGCGCTGCGCGGTGATCAGGGACTTCTGCGCCTTGGTGATGGCGGCGCGGGCGGCGGCAACGGCGCCGCCGTTCCTTGACGCCGTCGAGCCTGACGCCGTCGAGTCCGACGATGCCGGGCCGGAGTCCGTCGGGCCGGGCGTTGTCGAAGTGGATGCCGTCCGGTCGGCGGGTCGGGCGCCGCCGGTCGCCAGGGCGATCGGCTCGATCGTCGCCGGGCCACCCGCGTAGGAGGCAGTGGAGCCCGCCGCCGTGCTGGCGCCAAGACCGCCTTCGCCGGCCTCGTCGGAGATCAGTTTCGCCTGGTCGGTGGCAAGCGTGGCCGCGGCCGAGTCGACCGCGGCCGACAGCGTGGCGGCGTCGAGGGTCGCCAGCGTCTGTCCGGCCTCGACATGATCACCAGGGGTGACGGCGACGCTCGCGACTGTCCCGGAGACGGGGAAGGTCACGCTGGCCTGGCTTGCCGGCGAGACGACGCCGGTCGAGTCGAGCGTCTGCGCGACGGTGGCCCGCACCGCCGTGGCGGTGCGGTAGTCCGGGCCGGAGGACCCTGTCGCCGCGAGCGTCGCCGAGCCGGCGGCGACGACGATCACGGCGACGACGCCGATCACGATCCAGGTTCGGGTGCCACGCCGACTGGTCCGGGCCAGCGCCCGGCCGAATCGTTCACCCATTGGCCATGCCGCCACCCGAGCCCTGGCCGCCGAAGGGCCGGCCGCCGAACCCGCCGGTGCATCCCTGCCTGGCGGCCGGGCGGACGCTGATGGAGGTGGCGGACACCGCGCCGGTGTCGTCAGCCTTGCCGATGGCGGTCAGGCATTCACCGACGGTCAGGGCCGCCGAGGTGGCGCTGCTCGTCTCCTCGACGGTGGTCGACGAGCCGAGGGTCACCGTCGAGGTGACGGTCGCGCCGGGCGACGGGGTGGCGGCGGGTGCCGCCGAGGCCGACGCGCCGGCACGGGGCCGCTGCGGACCGGTAACGGTGATGGTCGTGCCCGCCACCTTGGTCACCGACCCGGTGACCACTGCGAGCCGACCGCCGTTCGGGCGGCCCTGCCCGTTCGGGCGGCCCTGCCCGTTCGGGCGGGCAGTCGAACGGTCACCCGGGCGGGCGGTCGGCGCGCCGGACGGCCGGGCACCGCCCGGGAACCCGCCGGCCCCACCGAAGGCGCGGCCGAAGCCCGCCGTGCAGCCGCCGGACACCGGTTGGCTCACGGTCACGGTCTGGGCGGTGAACGTGCTGCCCGGGCTGCCACCGGTGACCGTCACGCAGTCGCCGACCGCGACGGCGGACGCGCTGGCAGTGGTGGTCTTGACGAACCTGGTGTTCGGCGTCCAGGTGACGGTGACCTGACCGCTCGCGGGATTCTGGACCTCGACGTTCGTCGCGGTGACCGCGGCGATGGTGCCGCTGGTGCCCGGCCGGGCCGCCTGGCCCTGCCCCTGGGCGGAGCCGGCGGCCTGGCTCGGCGCACTCGCCGCGGTGGCCGTGGCTCCGTCGGAACCGCCGCCGCCGCATGCGCTGACGGTGACGATCATTGCGAGCGCGACGCTGACGATCGGCCCCGCGGCCAGGGCACGGCGATGCCGGCGGGGCTCACCCGATCGAACCGGGCCAATCGGATTCGCAGTGGTCATGGGACTGTCGCTCCTGATGGACGGCCCGGGAATGCCCACCCGGGCTGGGACGAGGCGCGCGGACGGGTGCTCCGTGGACGGGTGTCCCGCGCAAGGTTGTCGGCCGGTGTCAGTCACTGCGCAGCGCCTCGATCGGCGCGAGCCGGGCCGCCCTGGTCGCGGGGTAGACGCCGAACGCCACCCCGATCGCGATCGCGATGGCGATCGAGCCGACGGTGGCGGTCGGGGAGATCGAGATCGGATCGGAGATCAGGCTCGGCAGGATGGCGGCCCCGGCGAGGCCGAGGGCGGTGCCGAGCAGGCCGCCGGCGAGACCCAGCACGGACGCCTCGACGAGGAACTGCCGCCGGATCACCCGCGGGGAGGCGCCGAGCGCCTTGCGCAGGCCGATCTCACGGATCCGTTCGGTCACCGAGACGAGCATGATGTTCATGACTCCGATGCCCCCGACCAGCAGGGAGATCCCGGCGACGCCGGCGAGCAGCACCGTCAGGGTCCGGTCGACCGAGGTCGCGGTGGACAGGATCGACTGCTGGCTGGTGATGGAGAAGTCGGCCGCCGTGGGCGTCGTGATCCGGTGCCGAGCCAGCAGCTCGTAGTCGGCCTCCTGGTAGGCGGCCGACAGGGTGTGGCCGGAGGTCGCCTCCAGGTAGATGTTCTGGACGGAGTTCCGGCTCACGCCACCGGTGATCCGGTCGGCGGCGGTCGTGATCGGCACGATGGCCTGGTCGTCCTCGTTGGTGTTCGCGGACGAGCCGGCGGCGGTCAACGTGCCGATGACCGTCATCGGCACCCCCGAGACGGTGACGGACTGCCCGACCGGGTCGCGCGCGCCGAACAGCTCCTCGGCGGTGGTCGCGGCCAGCACCGTCACGGCCGCGTGGTCGGCCACGTCCTGGCCGCTGATGAACCGTCCCGCGCCGATCGCGCGGGCGCGCACCGACAGCCAGTCGGGCGTGGTGCCGACGACCGAGGCCGTCCACGAGGAGCTGCCGGCGGCCAGCGCCGCGGACCGGGAGGTCGTCGGTGCGACTGCCCGGATGTCGGGGGCCACGACCGTGGATCGCAGCGCGTCGGCGTCGGCCCGGGTGAGGGTCGACGCGCTGCCGAAGCCGCCGCGTACCCCGTTCGTCGTCGTGCTGCCTGGGGCGACGATCAGCAGGTTGCTGCCGAGCGCGTTGATCTGGCCCCGCACCTTGTCCTGCGCTCCCTCGCCGAGCCCGACGGTGAGGATGACCGCGGCGACGCCGATGAGGATGCCGAGCATCGTCAGCCCGGACCGCAGCCGGTGCGAGCGGACCGCCTCGAGCCCGGTCCGAATGATCTCCGCCCAGCTCACGCGCGCACCTTCCGCGGCGCCCGGGCGCCCGGACCCGAATCGGCCGTGACCACGCCGTCACGAACCTGCAGGACCCGGTCCGCCGCGGCGGCGACCTCGGCCTCGTGGGTGATCAGGACGATCGTGCGGCCGAGGTCGTGCAGGCGCCGGAACAGCCCCAGGACGTCCTCGGTGGACGCCGAGTCGAGGTTGCCCGTCGGCTCGTCGGCGAGGATCAACGACGGGTTGGTGACCAGCGCCCGGGCCACCGCGACCCGCTGCTGCTGGCCGCCGGAGAGTTCCGCCGGGCGGTGCTCGACCCGGTCGGCGAGCCCCACGTCGGCCAGCGCGTCGACGGCCCGTTGCCGGCGCTCGGAGCGCGGACCCCCGGCGTAGCAGAGGGGAAGCTCCACGTTGCGCCAGGCGGTCATGGAGGGGAGCAGGTTGAACTGCTGGAAAACGAACCCGATCCGCCGGTTGCGGACCTCGGCGAGCTGGTCCTCCGACATGCCGCCGACATCCTCGCCGGCCAGCCGGTACAGGCCCGACGTCGGAACGTCGAGGCAGCCGAGAATGTGCATCAGCGTCGACTTCCCGGACCCGGACGGGCCCGTGATCGCCACATATTCACCTTCCTGGATGGACAGGCTGACCCCGCGCAGGGCTGCCACCTCGAACAGCCCCGACCGGTAGGTCTTGCGGACGTCCGTCAGCTCGATGACGGCGGTGCTCGCCCCGGACTCGTTCGCCCCGGATTCGTTTCGCCCGGGTCCGATCGGGCCGGGTTCGTTTGCCCCGGATTCGTTCGCCCCGGGTTCATCCGGTCCGGATGCGATCGGTGTGGATTCGGTGGGTGGAGAGTCGGTCGGTGTCATCCGGCGGCCCGTCCACCAAAGCCGGTGCCGCCACCAAAGCCGGTGCCGCCGCCAAACCCGCCGCCCCCGCCGAACCCGCCGCCCCGGAACCCGCCACCCCCGCCGCCGGCGCCGGCGCCGAACCCACTGCCGGTACCGCCCATCCGAGCCCGGGTGGGCGAGCCGCCGACGACTGGGACGACGACCTGGTCACCGGCCACGAGCCCGGAGGTGATCTGGGTCTGCGCCCCCGAGGTGACGCCGGTGGTCACCACCGTGGAGACCTGATGGCCGCCGCGCACCCGGTAGACGACGGTCTGCGACCCCGAGGTGTGCAGCGCCTGACTGGGGACGGTGAGGACGTCGGAGAGCTGCCGGACGATGATCGAGACGTCGGCGCCGACGCCCGGGTGCAACCCGGCAGGGGTGCCCGTGACGTTGATGGTCACCGGGTAGCTGGCGACACCGGAGGTGCTGGTCGCGATGAGGCCGATCGTGCCCACGGTGCCGTAGATCGTCGCCGAGCCGCCGGCGCCCGACAGACCCGCACCCGCCCCACCCGTGCCACCCGCCCCACCCGAGCCGGTGACCCCGCCCGAGCGACCCGCCCGCGCGGCGACGGTCGTGGCGCCGGTCGAGCCGGTCGGGGTGATGACGGCCTGGTCGCCGGTCTTGAGCTGGCCGATCGCCGTGTCGTCGACGGTCGCGTTGACCAGGTAGGAGTCCGTGCCGACCACGACGATCTGGGCACCGGACGCCGAGGAGGACGACGACGTCAGCGAGGACGACGCGCCCGAGCCGGACCCGCCGCCGTTCCCGCCCAGGCCGCCCGAACCCGAGCCGCCGCCCGAACCCGAGCCGCCGCCCGAACCCGAGCCGCCGCCCGAACCGGAGCCCGAAGCGCCACCCGTACCCGAGCCGGAGCCGGACCCGCCGGCGGATCCGCTGCCCGACCCGCCGGCGAGCTGCTGGCCGACGGTGAGGTTGACCACGGCGACGGTCCCGGCGATCGGCGACGTCATCGCGCTCGCGGCGAGATTGCGCTGCGCGGTGGCCGCCGCGTCCTGCGCCGAGGTCAGCGTGGCTTCGTCGGCCGTGAGCTGGGCGCCCGTCACCCCCGACGCCTGGTCGGAGGCGACCTTCGCCTGGTCGTTCGCCACTGTCGCCTGTGCCTGGGCGGCCGCGGTGGCGAGAGCCGCCGAGTCGATGGTGGCGAGGGTCTGCCCGGCCTGGACCTTGTCGCCGACGGCGACCTTGACCGCGGTGATCTTGCCGGACACGGCGAACGAGAGGTTGGCCTGCTGGGTCGGTTCGAGGGTGCCGGTCGCACTCACGGTCTGGCGGATCTGCCCGACGCTCGCCGCGACGAGCCTGGACGAGACCGGCGTGCCCGAATCCCCGCTCAGGGCCCAACCGAGCAGCCCACCGCCGACGGCGACGACGACCACGGCGGCAATCACGACGACGCGTGCGCGGCCCCGGGGAAGCCGAACCCGGCGCCCGGCGGATGACGGGGGGCGGGCACCCCGTCGGGTTCTACGATGGGACGGCTCCGGCGGCTCGATGATCTGCCGCGGCGCCGTTTCGTCTGCCGACAAGGACGACAAGAACCCTCCAGGATGACCCGCGATCCGGGGTGCGGCCGCCGGAAGGCACGTAGAGGTTGAATTTCCGTTGTCTTTTTGGGTTACCGGCGGGCAACGCCCGCGAGAGTTCCGTTGGGGCGGTCCGTACTCTGATGCAAGATCCTAAAGGTTCGCTGGTGGGTTCCTGTGAAAATTCTTAGCGAATCGTTTGGATATCGGGCTGCGGCGGCACAGCACAGTCAAGCTGTGAATAGGCTGTGAACTTCGGGGTTGGCGGCACGGTCGCCTGCCGCGTCCGGTCCGTTCGCCGAGCCCCGCCTCTCGGCCATGCCGACCATGCCCGTTCGACGCCAAGGGAAAGAAAACCGCGAAAGTCAACGCCTACCGGTGGCGGCGTCTGTTCTTCTCGTCGACTATGAACCGCTCGCCCTCTGTGCAGGCCCGCCAGCCCGGCCCTGACCGACCGCGCTCACTCCGGCCGCGGGCTGGGCGCTGGACCTGTTCCGCGGCACGCAGACACGCGAGCACGGAGACATCGAGATCGCGGTCCCCGCCGCGCACTTCCCCGAGATCCGCGACCGCTTCCCCGGCTACGCCTTCGACGCGGTCAGCAGCGGCCGGATCTGGGAGAACGCCACACCGGACGTGCTAGCCGCCACACACCAGACCTGGCTGCGCGACCATGCCACCGGCAATTACCTCCTTGATGTGTTCCGAGAACCCCACGACGGCGAGACCTGGATCTGCCGGCACGACCAGACGATCCGCCTTGCCTACGGCGAGATCATCCATCACACCCCGGACGGCATCCCGTACCTGGCGCCCGAACTGGTCCTGCTGTTCAAGGCCAAGCACGCCCGCCCCAAGGATCAGGCAGACTTCGACGAAACCATCCCTCACCTGACCCCAGCCCAGCGCCGGACCCTGGCCAGGCTTCTCGCCCGCGCGTACCCAGGCCACCACTGGCAAGCTAACCTGTAGCCGTTGGATTTGGCTCCGTTTCACGGTGCAGGCACGCTGGGTGCTGTTGCGCTGGCCCGATGAAACCTTGGGCTCGACCAGTCCTCGCGCCTGCGGGACCGGTCGGCGTGCGACGCCCCGTCGGTTGGCGGAGGCATCGCTATCCCGGGCGCGGTACGTTTACGGCATTCCGCGCAATCAGGATGGTCTGACCGGGCGAGAGGGGCGTGTCGTGGCGGATCCCGATGGTTGGGAGCCGAGTAGCCATCTGCGGTGGTCTGAGTCACCGACGGCTCCCAGGGTGGACCTGAAGACCGAACAGCCGCACTCGGCTCGCATCTACGACTACCTGCTGGGCGGCAAGGACAACTTCCCCGCCGACCGGGAGGCCGCCGAGCAGGTGATCGTCGGGTTCCCGCAGATACGGACGACGGCTCGGCAGAACCGGTACTTCATGGCGCGGGCGGTTCGGTATCTCGCCGGCGAGGCGGGGATCACCCAGTTCCTCGACATCGGCACCGGCATTCCGACGTCGCCGAACCTGCACGAGATCGCGCAGGAGATCGTCCCGGCGGCCCGGGTGGTCTACGCCGACAACGATCCGATCGTGCTCGTCCACGCCCGTGCGCTGCTGACCAGCAGCCCGGCCNGCCGGACCACCTACCTCGATGTCGACCTGCGCGACGTCGAGACGATCCTGACCTCGGCCGAGCTGCACGACACCCTCGATCTGACCCGCCCGGTCGCCCTGTCACTGATCGGGATCCTGCACTTCTTCCCCGACGAGGTCGACCCGTACGCGATCGTCGCCCGGCTGCTCGACGCCCTGCCCGCCGGCAGCTTCCTCGCGCTCACCCACGGCACGCCCGACTTCGCCCCGGCCGAGAGCGAGCAGGGGGCGCAGGCCTACCGGGCCCGCGGGGTTGCCGTGCAGTTGCGCCGCCGCGAGGAGGTCGCTCGGTTCTTCGACGGCCTCGACCTGGTCGACCCCGGCCTGCGGGTCGTGCACCGCTGGCGGCCCGACGGCGACGTCGACGTCGACGAGAGCCTGACCCACACGCAGGTCGGCGTCTACGGGGCCATCGGCCGCAAGAGCTGACGCCCTGCGCGGGAGGCGGCCGCGCAGGGCGCTCGATCGATCGGGCGGCGGAGGTCAGCGGAGGTCAGCGGAGATCAGAAGCCCGGAAACGCCGCGCGCAGGAGGTTGAGATCCACGCCGTCGGCCTCGACGGGCGGGGTGTGGGCGGCGTCGAGACGGCCGTAGACCAGCCGAACGAACGCCTCGGCCGGCAACCGAAGCCGGGCGGGCCGCGGCGTGCCGTCCCAGGGCCCCAGGGCCACGGCATCGCCGAGATCGAGGGCGATCTCGCGGTCCGGGTCGGTGGTGGTGACGTGGATCCGGGCGGGGCTGGTGGGCTTGCCGGCGANCCCGGCGATCATGCCGAGACCGTCGATGAGCAGGTCGACGGCGCCCGCCTCCACGGTGGCGGCGGGGTCGAGCATGACCGCGACGTCCCAGGTGTGTACGGCGTGCTCGCTCAGCCGGAGCCGGACGACCCCGGCGGCATCCAGGCTCATCGGCCCGAGCGCGATCCGCAGGCCCGCGAGCTGGGCATCGTCGAGGGCCTCGTACGCCTCGACCAGGGCCAGATCCGCGGGCAGCGCGTCGGCGGCCTGCGCGTCCGGGGTCCTGGCGTTCCAGGTGTCCCAGACGGCGACGAACGCGTCCTGGCCGGGGGCGTCCTGCCCGGCGACGGCGGCGTCGAGGACGAGCCGGCCGATCTCGGCGCCGGACCCGAGGTGGGACAGCACCTGGGCGATCGTCCACTCGTCGTCGTAGGAGGGCCCGCGCACCGCCTGGGCGTCGAGCGGCTCGGCGAGGGCGCGCAGCCGCTCGTGCGAGCGGCGCAGGCTGGCGATGACGGTGCGGGCGTCGGTCAAGGGGACGACTCCTTCGGACGGGGGCCTCGGCGGCGGGGCCGGTGAAGCCGGCCGTGACGACCGCCCACGGAGGTGGACCTCATCGTTCCAGGTCACGACGATCCGCGCCGCTCCGGCCTCCTCGGCCGGCTGCTCGCACTGCACCGGAGATGTGCTCGGCCGCCCGACGCGGGGCGCCACCAGCGTCAGGCGGCCGAGGTTGGGGCAGGCGTCAGGCGCACTGACCGGATCGCGGTCCGATCACGACGTTGCCTGTCTGCGTCAGGGTCGGCTGGTTGCCGGTGCAGCTCAGCGGGCCGGTGACGTGGTTGTCGCGGAACTCGGGCACCGCGTCGTCGGGCAGTGGGCCGCTGCCGCTGTTGCCGGTGATCCGGGCCGGGCCGGTGATCGTGTTCGCGGAGGCCTCGAGGCCCCCGGTGTTCGCGTCCACGGTCAGCGGGCCTTGCAGCGTGTTGCCCGCGCAGGGCGTGACGTCGGCGGCGTCGGCACCAAGCAGGACGTAGCCAGAGGCGGCGTGGACCGTCACCGGGCCGGTGATCGTCGACCGGCAGGCGGTGAGGGCGAGCGCCCCCTCGACGGACACCGGGCCGGTGACCATGGCGCCGGTGAGCGCGAGGGCCCCGCCGGAGCGGACGGTGACCGGGCCGACCTGCCGGCCGCCCGGTCCGACGCACAGCGCCTGGCCGGCGGCGACCGTCAGGGGTCCGGTGCGCGTCGTCGTGACGCACGGCTGGCTGAACCCGACGGTGACGTCGGTGGATCCGGCCGTGGTGCCCGGCGCGAAGGCCGGGTCGCCGCCGTAGCTGGCCGTGATCGCGTGGGTGCCGGGCTGGAGGCCGCTGACGCTGACGCCGGCCTGCCCGCCGCTGAGCGACGCCGTCGCCAGGGTCGTGGGACCGTCCAGGAAGGTGACCGTCCCGCCGGGGGTGCCGGCGGCCGGGTCCGCGCCGGTGACGGACGCGGTGAGGGTGACGGTCTGGCCGAACAGCGGTGTGGTCGTGCTGGCGGCGACCGAGACCGAGGCGCCGTAGCGGAACGACACCGTCGCGTGACCGTTGCCGTGGTTGACGCCGCCGACGAGCACGGCGTCGGTCACCGTCGGCGCCGCGAAGCCGCTGCCGCCGCCACCGCCCGCGCCGTAGAAGTTGCCCGGGTCGCCGCCGCCGGAGCCGCTGCCGCCGCCGTAGTAGCCGCCGCCGCCTCCGCCGCCGCCGTTGCCGCCGCCGCCGCCGTTGCCACCGGAGCCGCCGCTGCCCGGATTGGGCTCGCCGGTCCAGGGATCGGTGTCGCCGCCCGGGATCCCCGGACCGCCCCGGGCCGAGTTCGGGCTGCCCGTGCCGGGCGCGGTCTGCGTCGCACCGCCGCCGGCGACCCCGGAACCCTCCGGGCCGCCGCCCTGGCCGCCGGCCGCCCCGGCGAGGCCGCCGCCGTCGCCGCCGTGCAGCAGCGGGCCGCCGTTGCCGGCGCCGCCGCCGGCGCCGGCCACCAGGACCCGGTCGGCCGCGCCGAAGGCGCCGACCCGCACGTCCGAGCCACCGCCGCCCGCACCGCCGCCGCCGTGCGCACCGCCGCCGCCGGCCCCGTGGCCGATGCCGCCGCGCCGGGCGAACTCGCCATGCCGCGACGTCCCCGGAACGCCCGCGGCGCCGACGGTGAGCTGGAGAACCTGCCCGGGGCTGACGGCCAGGGTGCCGCTGGTCTCGCCGCCGAGGCCGCCGGGCGCGCCGGTGTTCGGCGGGTTGGGGGCCACGAAGCCGGCCGCGCTGCCGCCCTCGCCGCCGAACAGGTCGATGCGCACGCTGGTCACGCCGGCGGGCACGGTGAAGGTGTCCGTGCCCGCCGTGGTGTAGGCGCAGGTGGGCGGGGAGGTGGTGAGGGCGCCGGTCGCCCCGCAGGTGGCCGTCCCGCCCGCGGCGTCCGCGATGGCGGGCAGGGGTACCGCGACGGCGACGGCCAGGACACCGGCCGCGCCGGCGATCGCGGCCAGCCTGCCTCTGGGCATGGTGATACGACGGTTCAAGGGAATCGACATCGCCTTTCGGATCAGACGCCGTCGTCGGCGCACAGCGCCCAGGCGTCGGTGTAGGTGCTCGGCGAGCTGGCGCCGCCGGTGTGGCTGAAGGCCGTCCAGTAGGCGGCGGTGGTGGTCCCGTCGCTGACGGGGCTGCCGCCGGAGGTGCTGGGGAAGCTGCCGTTGAGGTGGTCGCCGCCCGAACCCGGGCCGGTGAAGTCGGTGGTCGTCACGCTGCCGCCGCTGATGGCGGCGCCGCCGCTGATCAGCTTCCCGTCCCCGCCGCCGCAGCCGACCGTGGCCGTCTGGCCGGTGGTCGCCGAGGTCGGCCCGCTCACCTCGCTGTAGCGGACCTTCACGGTGGCTCCGCTGACGTTGATGCCGCTGCCGCTGCAGATCGCGTAGGCGTAGGTCACGTTGCTGGTGCCGCCCCCGCCGCCGTTCCACCCGACGGACGCCCAGGAGTTCGGGTTGGTCGCCCCGTCGGCCGCCGCCTTCTGGCCGTAGTCATGGGCGGCGTCGTTGAAGGTGGGGAAGCTGGCGATCGGCTTGAGGCTGCCGATGCTCGCCGGGGTGGTGCGCGCGCCACCGCCGAGCAGGATCGTGTTCGCCGGGCAGGTCGCCACCACCAGGTTGACCGTCGACGCCGCCGAGGGCCCGCTGGCCTTGTTCATCACCACCTGGGTGTGGTTGACGAGGTTGCTGGTCAGGCAGGTCGCGTAGGGGGTGGTGGAGAAGGAGGCGTCGGTCGCGCCCCCGGTGCCGCCGATGCCGAGCCAGTGCGTCACGTCGGTGCCGACGACGCCGGTGGTGCCGGTGTACTCGGTGCTGCCGTCGGAGCTGGGCTCGCTGCCCATCACGTGGTTGCCGTTCGAGACCGAGCCGGTGCCGATGGCCTGGTTGATGCCGCCGCCGGCGATGAGGCCGCTGGAACAGTCGGCGTGGGTCGAGATCTCGGCAAAGGTCGAACCGGGCCCGCTGGTGGCGCCGGGTGTCTTCACGGTGACGCCCACGGTGTTGGCGTGCGCGGTTCCCGGTACCGCCACGGCCAGCAGGGCGCTCAGCCCCAGCACGGCGACACCGCCCATCGTGCGACTACGCAGGGTTACTTTCGGCATCAGATCCTCCTCTGGTGCGAGGCGGCTCCCGACCCCGAAGTGACCGGCACGGGGTGGCCGGCGGCCGGCGGCGGCCCACGCGCGCAGGCGCGCAGGCGCGGCCGTCTCCCGAGGTCAGGAGCCAGGCCGCAGCCGGCATGGCTTCGCGGATACGGACGTTAGCACCGCGAAAGTCCGTATACACGGCACGTTGGGCGAACTTTGTGCGCGAATGAGGACCTGTTACTTGCTGTAACCGATTCGGGGGAGAGCTGCCACTACCTGCGGCGCAGCGCGGCGAGGCAGAGGGTCAGGCCCGGACCGAACGCCATCGCGACGGCGGTCGCTCCGGCGGTGAGGTCCCCGCGGATCTGGTCGAGGACGAGCAGGACGGTGCCCGACGAGCAGTTCCCCCGGGTCTCGAGGACACGGCGAGCCCCGGCGGTCTGCGCGGGCGCCAGGGACAGGCGCTCCTCGACGACGTCGACGATGCGCGATCCGCCGGGGTGCACGGCCCAGCCGCGGACGTCGCCCGGGTCCGCGGCGATCGGGCCCAGCAGCGCGGCGGTCGCCTCCTCGACGTGCTTCGCGAGGACGTCGGGCACCTGGCGGGACAGCCCCATGCGGAAGCCATGGTCGGTGACGTGCCAGGTCATCAGGTCCTCGCTGTCCGGGACGGTGGCGGCGGTGGTGTCGAGCACCTCCAGGCCGTGGGCGGCATCGGGGACGAGCACGATCGCCGCGGCGGCGTCGCCGAACAGGGCGTGCGCGACGACCTGTTCCAGATCCCGGTACGGCTGCTCGGGCTGGCTGTGCAGAGAGGTCAGTTCCACGCAGAGCATGAGCGCGGGCAGCCGGTGGGACCGGACGAAGTCCGCCGCCGCGCCCATCCCCGGGATGGCGCCGTAGCAGCCCATGTGCCCGATCAGCAGGCGGCGCACCGACGCCGGCATGCCGAGCTCGCGGGCGAGCTGGATGTCCAGACCCGGCGTCGCGTAGCCGGTGCAGGAGACGACGACGAACAGCCCGACCTCGGCGGCGCTCAGTCCGGCGTCCGCCAGCGCGCCCCGCACGGCCCGGCGGCCCAGCGGGGGTGCCTCGGCCATGTAACGGCGCATCCGCGCGGCCGTCGACCAGGCGCTGACATCCTCCCGCCGCGGATCCACCACCCCGTGGCGGGTCCGCACCCCGGCGCCGAGGAACAGCCGACGGGCCAGCTGGTCACCCCGGTACCGCCGCTCGAAGACCTCGTCCCACAGGCTCTGCTGGTCGAGGGAGCCGGGAAACGCCGCACCCATGCCCGTGATGACGGCGGCGCTGGGCGTTCCGGCGCTGGGCGTTCCGGTGCTGGGCGTCCCGACGCTCACCACCGGGCCGCGTCCGCGTCCGCCTCCGGGTCGCCGCCCAGCGCCGCGAGCCCCAACCAGTCGGCGCAGACGTCGGTCGTCGCGGGCTGCAGGGACCCGCAGCGGGCGTCGCGGTAGAGCCGTTCGAGCGGGTGCCCGCGGCGGGTGACGGCGGTTCCGCACGCCTCGACGACCGAGGCGGCGACGTCCTGTGCGGTCCGTCCGGCGAGCAGCTTGGCCCGCCACACCCACCGGTTCGTCGACGCCGAGCCCGGGTCGGCGTCGACCCGGCGCGCGCACTCGTCGACCACCGCGTCCAGCGCGGCCAGCGCCGCGTCGGCATGGCCGAACCGGGCCCGTACGGCGGGCAGTTCCGCGAGGCCGCCCGGCATCCCGGCCGTGCGCCTGGCGCGGGCGTACGCGACCCCCGCGTCGAACGCGGCCCGGCCGACCCCGGCGTAGACGGCGGCGTAGGAGGCGACCAGCCACTGCGGCATGACCTGCGCCACCAGCATGCTGAGCCCCTCCACGCCACCGACGAGCGCCTCCGCCGGCACGAGGACGTCGAGGCGCACATCGTGGCTGCCGGTGCCCCGCATGCCGAGGGTGTCCCAGGTCGGTTCGACGCGCACCCCGGCCCCACGCGGCACGAGAAAGTGACTGACCCGCGCGGCGTCCGGCGTGGAGTCGTCGGCGCGGGCGGCGACGAAGTAGACGTCCGCGTGGGACGCCCCCGAACAGAACGACTTCACTCCGGTGATGCGGTAGCCGCCGTCCTCGCGCCGGTAGCGGGTCCGCAGCTCGGACAGCCGGGACCCCGCGCCCCGCTCGCTCATCGCGACGGCGATGAACTCCCCGGCCGCGGCGCGGGCGAGCATCCGGTCGCGGGCGGCGAAGAACGACTCCGGTGCCCCCATCGCGCGGGCGAGCCCGTCGGGCGTCCCGGCCAACGCCCCCACGACGGAGGTGTGCATGTTCAGGACCAGGGCGGTCGCGCCGCTGCCCGCGGCGAGCACCCGCGCCGCATCGGCCCAGTCGGCGAAGCCGCCGCCGGACCCGCCGAGGCGGGCGGGCACCAGCAGGCCGAGCAGCCCCGCGGCGCGCAGATCGTCGAGGTCGGCGACGGGCAGCTCCCCGTCCCGGTCGGCGGCGCCGGCACGG
This sequence comes from Frankia sp. ACN1ag, assembly GCF_001414035.1. NCBI lineage: Bacteria > Bacillati > Actinomycetota > Actinomycetes > Frankiales > Frankiaceae > Frankia > Frankia sp. ACN1ag. The sequence continues at coordinate 24,817 of NZ_LJPA01000003.1, forward strand.
GCGGCGATCGCGTCGACGACCTCCCCGGCGAGCCGCGCGCCGTCGACGGCCGGGCCGCGAGGTGCCGGGATCGTGGCGTTCAACGGTCGTCCCTCCCGGTCTCGATCCTGGTCCCGACCGCCTGGTAGACGCCGGCGGTGGAGCCGGTCGGCAGCATCCGCACCGAGTCGGCCCGGCGGGCCAGCCAGCGGGCGTAGTCGACGAGCGAGGGGCGAAGGCCGCCCACGACCGTCATCTCGATGCCGCAGGCGCCCAGCGCGCGGGCCAACCGGTCGGGCGCGACGAGCAGTCGGGGATCGTGGATGCGCGGCGGTGGCCCACCGGGAAGGCGTTCGGCGAGGCCCACCAGAGCCACCCGGCAGAACAGCGTGTCGGCGAGCGTGTCGATGACGAGCGTCCCGCCCGGGGCGAGTACCCGCGCGATCGCCGCGCAGGCCGCGTCCAGATCCTCGAGGTGCTCGAACAGCTCGCCGGCGACGACGCAGGGGAACTGCCCGTCCCGGAACGGCAGGCACCGCACGTCGGCCTGGATCGCCGCGACGCCGTGCCCGGCGGCCTGCCGCAACGCCGGCGAGGACAGGTCGACGCCGACGTGTCGCCAGCCGGCGAGCCGGCCCGTCAGCGTCAGGGAGAGCAGCCCGGCGCCGCAGGCGAGGTCGAGCAGCGCGGCGCCGGGTTCCGGCGGATCCGGGATGAGCCGGCCACGGGCCTCGGCGAGCCAGCGCAACGCGGCGAACCGTCCGTGCGTCGGCCACCACTCGGCGGCGAGATCGTCGTACTGGGCGGGATCGTTGCGCGCCCGCCGCGGCCCACGCCGTGGCCTACGCCGTGCCGCGACCATGGCGCCGGTCGGGATCGATGCCGGTCGGCCCGTCGACCTGTCCACATGTCTCCCGGTTGGTCTGGAGAATCCGTTGTCCGCGGCTGACGTGGCGACCGGTCCGACGCAGTCTGTGCTTAGATTTTTGCTCAGAGTAACCGTCGGCCCGCTCCGATCCAATGACCTGCGCAGATGTCGGCTGGCCTGCGCGGTGTCGGCTGCGCTGGGCGGTGTCGGGGTCAGGCCGGGCGGGTGCCGGCGGCGACGACGAGCGCGACGTCGATCGCGGCGACGGCCATCGCGGCGCGGAACGCGTGCCGGTCGCCGAGGCGCAGGCCGAGCCCGGTCAACCCGGCCACCGCGGCCAGCGCGCCCACCTGCCAGCCCCGCGGGTGCCCCGGGCCGAGCACCGCGACGACGGAGCCCGCCGCGAGCAGCAGCGCCGCCGACGCTCGCACACCGACCGGGCCGAGGCGCTGCGGCAGCCCGCGTACCCCCGTGCGGGCGTCGGCATCGAGGTCCGGCAGGACGTTGGCGAAGTGGGCGCCCGAGCCGAGCAGCGCCCCCGCCAGCGGCAGCCACCACGGTGGCGTGGGATGGCCGGGCAGTCCGAGGACGACGGAGGCGGGCAGCAGCGCGAACGAGACGGCATAGGGGACGACGGACAGCGGGGTCGCCTTCAGCCCAAAGTTGTACGCCCACCCGCCCGCGACCGCGGCGAGATGGGCCGACCCCGCCCGCCCGCCGGAGAGGAAGGACAACGGCACGCACGCGACCAGCGCCGTCGCAGCGGCCCCGGCGACCATCGCCGGCGCCAGGCCGTCGACGACGATCGGCTTGTCGGTCCGGCCCCCGGCGGCGTCCCGGCCACGGTCGACGAGGTCATTGCTCCAGCCGACCGAGAGCTGGCCGGTCCCGACCGCCGCCGCGACCGCGACGACCCCGGCCCTCGTGCGACCGCCGGCGGCCGCGAGCGCCGTCGCGAACAGCGTCACCGCGACCGTCGGCTCCACATGGCAGGCCCGCATCAGCGCGACAGTCCCCCTAACCGCTGGCCTGGCCGCTCCCGCCACTGCTCCTGTGGCCACTCGTCTTGCCGGTTCTGGCACGGGTCCGACCGTCTCAGAACTGCAGACCCGGCACAACGCCGCCCCGCCGTCTGCCGCCCCGCCGTCTGCCGCCCCGCCGTCTGCCGCGCCGCCGCCGCCCGCCAGCTCGGATCGTGGCCAGATTGCGGCCAAATCGTGCCGAGGCTTCGGTACGGTTTTTCGGCCTGAAACCGTACCGAAGCCTCGGCACGTTTCCGTGTATGACTGGTGACCCGATTGTCCGGGCATCGCTGGTTGCTCAGGCTCGGTGGTCGCGGCGCTGGATGACGATGAGGCAGGTGTCGTCGTCGGTGTCGGGCCTGGTGTGCGCGAGGACGTGGTCGGCCTGCCGGGCGACGTCGGGCTGGCGCTGGGCGGCGATCTCCAGCAGGGCCCCCAGGGAGGTGTCCAGTCCGGTGCCGCGGCGTTCGATGAGACCGTCGGTGAACAGCAGGAGAAGGTCCTCGGGGGCCAGGTGGTGGATGGCCTCCTCATAGGCCGCGTCGGGCTCGACGCCGAGCAGCAGGCCGTCGGGCTGCGNCAGCGTGCTGGCCTTGCCGCCGTGGACGAGGACCGGGGGCAGATGTCCCGCGCGGGCCCACCGCAGCGTGTGGTCCGACGGTCGGTACAGGCCGCAGACGACGGTCGCGGTGATGTCGTCCGTCAGGTGGTAGGTGACCCGGTTGAGCCAGCGCAGCAGGTGCGCGGGGCCCGCGCCGGTGACGGCGAGGCCGCGAAGGCTGTTGCGCAGGGTCACCATGCCGGCCACGGTTCGGATGCTGTGGCCCGCGACGTCACCCACGACGAGCAGGACGTCGCCGCCGGGGAGGGTGACCGCGTCGTACCAGTCGCCGCCGACGAGGTGTTCCTGTTCGGCCGGGCGGTAGCGGACGGCGACCGCGAGTCCGCTGGCCTCGACGGCCTCGTCCGAGCCGGGCAGGAGTGCCCGCTGCAGGGTGAGCGCGAGGCGGTGCTGGCCGGCGGCCCGCGCCTCGGAGTCGGCGAGCTGGTGGCGGGTGGCGTCGAGGACGACCTGCGTGCGGTAGTGGCTCGTCAGGTCCTGATAGACGCCGCGGACCGCGACCAGCGTCCCGGCGGTGTCGGTCACGGGTTCGGCGAGCGCGCGGAGCTGGCGCATCGTCCCGTCGGGGAGCAGGACCCGGAAGGAGACCGTGACCGAGCGCTTCAGCCGTAGCAGCGCGTCGCGGAGCTGGTCGACGGCCGCCCGGTCCTGGGGATGAACGTGCGTGTGGAGATCGTCGAGGGGGATGGGCGGGGCGTGGCGGGCCCGGCCGAACAGCTCGTAGGTGTGCCGGGTCCAGCGGACCGCGCCGGTACGGATCTCCTCCTGCCAGGCGCCGAACCGGCCGAGGCGTTCCACGGCGCGCAGCAGGGAGTACTCGCCCGCGCTCGCCTCGCCGACGGTCCAGCCGATGGCGACGCCGTCGAAGAGGCGGGCGATGCGCACGTCCACCTCCTCGCCGACGACCACGTCGTCGACCAGGGTGAGCAGGACGGTGCCGTCGGCGCGGTACGGCTCGCCGGTGCGCAGGACCTCGACCGCGCGCCCGAACAGGCCCGCGTCGGCACCGAGGAGGGGGTAGAGCTCCAGCAGGCCGCGCCCGCGCAGCTCGGCGGGTGGGCGCCCCCCCGGATCCTGGAAGCCCTCGCCGACGTGATCGATACGGAAGTCGAGCACCTCGCCGTCGTCGGCGCGCACCGCCTGCGCCAGCAACACCGACCCGCCCACGGCGTCGAGCAACGCCGGCAGCCAGGCGACCCTGGCCGCCAGGGTCGCGAAGCCCTCGGGGGTCTGCGCTGCCGCGGCGCCGGGCGTGCCGCCGGGTCCGCTCGTCGGCCGCAGGCTGTGCAGGCAGAGATCGGCGAGTGCGGTGAGTTCGCGCCGTAGCCCCTCGCCGAACTGCGCGCGCGACGCCGGCCAGCAGATCTCCATGGCGCCCACGACAGCGCCGGCCCGCCGGAACGGCAACGCCGCACGTGCGCCCCGCCAGGGGCCCAGCCGGGCCGGCCCGTCAGTGCCTCCCGTGCTGTCTGTGCCCCCCGCGCCGATCCCGCCGGCCGCAGGTCCCGGCGGGGATCCGGTCGGCCACCACTGGGGTGCGCCGAGGCGGGCGGCGCGCTGGGCGGCGCAGTCCAACTGCGGCGGGATCCGCTGCCAGCGGCTCGCGTCGAGCGGACCCAGACCGGCCTCCCCGACCAGGGCGAGCGCGCCGTCCGGCTCCAGCATCCAGAAGGCCACCGCCACCGCCCCCAGCGGGGCCAGGACCTCGTCGTGGACGGCCTGCGCGACCGGGCAGCCGTCGGCGGCGTGGCCGACGGCGGCCTGCGCCAGCCAGGATCGGCGGCGAGCATCGGAGTCGAGCGCCGGCCGGGGGGACGCGCCCGGGGCCTGGCCGAGCACCTCGGCCGCGAAGTCGGCCGGGGCCACCCCGGCCGCGGCGGCGAGGCCGCGAAGCTGCTCGCCCGCCTCGGCCACCGAACAGTGCAACCGCTCGACGAGCACCCCGATGGCGACGTCGATCAAGGCGTCGGATGCGGTGCGTGACCGGGCTTCTGCGAGCTGCCGCTGCTGGCGGGCGATCACGCTCAGCATCCCTGCAGCGGGGCCGGACCGGCCAGCGCTGCCTTGCGCGGAGCCCACGACCGTGTCTCCTTGTCCACCCCGAGCGCTGGCCGTTCACCAAGACAAGGGTGTATGGCCGGGACGCCGGTCTTGTCGCCCTTACCCTACTGCAGAAGCTTCCAACGGATCTGGACATCGACCGCGACGGCTCCCGGAGGGGCGGCCACCGTAGGCGACAGGCTGGAGGGCAACGGTGACCGAGGTCACGGATCGTGAAGCAGTACGCGCGAGGCTGGATGATCCGGCCCTGCGGCAGCTCCTGGCCGGGCTCACCGCCGTGCGGGGCGGCGACTTCGGCACCCGCCTGCCCCGGGTCGGTGACGATCTGCTGGACGAGATCGCCACGGTCTTCAACGGGATGATCGACCAGCTCGCCCTGTTCACCTCCGAGGTGACGCGGGTGGCGCGCGAGGTGGGCACCGAGGGCAAGCTTGGCGGCCAGGCCGAGGTGCCCGGCGTCTCGGGCTCGTGGAAGGACCTGACGGACAACGTCAACGCCATGGCCGGCAACCTGACCGGTCAGGTCCGCGACATCGCGCAGGTCGCGACGGCGGTGGCGAAGGGTGACCTGTCGCAGAAGATCACCGTGGACGCCCGGGGTGAGATCCTGGAGCTCAAGAGCACGAT
>NZ_LJPA01000003.1:30530-322763 GCF_001414035.1 Frankia sp. ACN1ag
ATCAACACGATGGTCGATCAGCTCTCGGGGTTCGCCGACGAGGTGACGCGGGTGGCCCGGGAGGTCGGTACCCAGGGCAACCTCGGCGGTCAGGCCAACGTCCGCGGCGTGTCGGGAACCTGGAAGGACCTCACCGACAACGTCAACGTGATGGCCTCGAACCTGACGGCGCAGGTCCGGTCCATCGCGCAGGTCGCCACCGGCGTCGCCCGCGGCGACCTGTCCCAGAAGATCACGGTGGAGGCGAAGGGCGAGGTCGCCGCCCTGGCGTCCACGATCAACACGATGGTCGACACGCTCGGCGCCTTCGCCGACGAGGTGACGCGGGTGGCCCGCGAGGTCGGTACGGACGGCCGCCTGGGCGGTCAGGCGAGCGTGAAGGGGGTGTCCGGCACCTGGAAGGACCTCACCGACAACGTCAACTTCATGGCGAACAACCTGACCAGCCAGGTCCGCAACATCGCCCAGGTCACGACGGCGGTCGCCCGGGGCGATCTGACCCGCAAGATCGACGTCGACGCCCGCGGGGAGATCCTCGAGCTGAAGACGACCATCAACACGATGGTCGACCAGTTGTCCTCGTTCGCGGCCGAGGTGACGCGGGTGGCCCGCGAGGTGGGCACGGACGGCATCCTCGGCGGCCAGGCCGAGGTGGAGGGCCTCTCGGGCACCTGGAAGCGCCTCACCGAGAACGTCAACGAGCTGGCCGGGAACCTCACCCGGCAGGTCCGGGCCATCGCCGCCGTCACCAGCGCCGTCGCCACCGGTGACCTGACCAGGTCGATCGACGTCGATGCCCAGGGCGAGGTCGCCGAGCTCAAGGACAACATCAACGCGATGGTCCGCTCGCTGCGCGAGACGACCCGCGCGAACCAGGAACAGGACTGGCTGAAGACCAGCCTCGCCCACATCGGCGGGCTGATGCAGGGACATCGCGACCTGCAGACCGTCGCCCAGCTCGTCATCGACGAGCTGACGCCGATGGTCGACGCCCAGTACGGCACCTTCCTGCTCGCCGAGTCGGGGGTGGAACGGCCGGCGCTCAACCTGATCGCGAGCTACGGCTACCAGGCTCCCCGGGACGTTCCGCGCCGGTTCGACTTCGGGCAGTCCCTCGTCGGGCAGGCCGCGCGGACGAAGCGGACGATCGTCGTCGCGAACACGCCCGCCGACTATCTGCAGATCGCCTCGAGCCTCGGGCAGTCGGCTCCGGTCGCCCTGATCGTGCTGCCGATCCTGTTCGAGGACCAGGTGCTCGGCGTCATCGAGCTCGCCTCCTTCAGCCCCTTCACGCAGGTCCACCACGACTTCCTGAACCTGCTCACGGAGACCATCGGCGTCAACGTCAACACGATCATCGCGAACGCCCGCACCGACGCCCTGCTGGACGAGTCCCAGCGGCTCGCGTCCGAGCTGCGGGCGCGGTCCGAGGAACTGCAGTCCCGGCAGGAGGACCTCCAGCTCTCCAACGCCGAGCTGGAGGAGAAGGCCACCCTGCTGGCCCGGCAGAACCACGACATCGAGGTCAAGAACTTCGAGATCGAGCAGGCCCGTCAGGAGCTGGAGGAGCGGGCCCGCCAGCTCGCCCTCGCCTCGAAGTACAAGTCGGAGTTCCTGGCGAACATGTCGCACGAGCTCCGCACACCCCTGAACAGCCTGCTGATCCTGGCCCGGCTGCTGGCGCAGAACCCCACCCGCAACCTGTCACCGAAGCAGGTCGAGTACGCGCACGTCATCCATTCCGCGGGTTCGGATCTGCTGCAGCTCATCAACGACATCCTCGATCTGTCCAAGGTCGAGGCCGGGAAGATGGACATCCACGTCGAGGAGGTCGCCCTGGCCGACATCGTCGACGACGTCCAGGCCACCTTCTCGCCGATCACCGCGGAGAAGGGCCTGCGCTTTACCGTCGCAATGGCGCCCGACCTCCCCGCCCGGCTGCGCACCGATCGTCACCTGGTCGCGCAGGTGCTGCGCAACCTGCTGTCCAACGCGGTGAAGTTCACCGAGCAGGGCAGCGTCGACCTGGCCATCACGTCGTCCGGCGCCAGCGGGGGGGCAGCGGGGCAGTCCGTGCTGTTCTCGGTGTCCGACACCGGCATCGGGATCGCGGGGGAGAACCTGGAACGCATCTTCGGGGCGTTCCAGCAGGGCGACGGCACCACCAGCCGCCGCTACGGCGGCACCGGCCTCGGTCTGTCGATCTGTCGCGAGGTGGCGACGCTGCTGGGCGGGGAGATCCAGGCTCGCAGCGAGTTCGGGCGGGGCAGCACCTTCACCCTCCGGCTGCCGATGGCCCCGGCCGTGACGACACCGCCCGACGGCCCCCAACCCTCCGCCGAACGGCTGGCCCCGGCCCCCGTTCCCCCCTCCCCGTGGGCTGCGCTCCCCGACGGGGCGCCGTTGGACGTGGCGCCGCCGCCGGTGGACGTGGCATCGCCGGTGGACGGCGCGGCGCCGATGGACGAGGCGAAGCCGGGGCTCCACCTGGTGACCGCGAGTGCACCGGTGGCGCCGGTGGCGGTCCCCGTCGATCCGGACCCGTCCCTGGCGCGGGAGGTGGCTGCCGCCCCCGGGATCGCCGGGCGCACCGTGCTGGTGGTCGACGACGATGTGCGCAACGTCTTCGCCATCACCAGCATCCTCGACCTCTACGGGCTGCGGGTGATCCACGCCGCCGACGGGCGGATGGGCATCGACGCGCTGCAGTCCAACCCGGGCATCGACCTCGTGCTGATGGACGTGATGATGCCCGAGATGGACGGCTACGCCACCACCACCGCCATCCGGGCCATGCCTCAGTTCGCCGATCTGCCGATCATCGCCGTCACCGCCAAGGCGATGCCGGACGACCGGCAGAAGTGCCTCGACGCCGGGGCCNCCGACTACGTCACCAAGCCCGTGGACATCGAGGAGCTCCTCGCCTGCATCCGGGCCGGCCTCGCCCCCGGTAGGCAACCTCGGTAAGCAGGGCGTTCGATGCCGGCTGCCGGCTGCCGGCTGCCGGCTGTCGGCTGTCGGCGGGACGGCTCCCCTCAGGCGGCGCGGGGGACGACGGGCTCGGTCCGGCCGCGGCGCGCCGCCGAGCGCACCGGGCCGGGCAGCGCCAGGCGGGTGATCTGTCGCCAGACGCTCGCCGTCTGCCGGGGCAGCGAGCCGGTGGTGTAGGGCAGGCCGAAGCGCTCACACAGCTCGCGCACCCGCGGGGCGATCTGTGCGTAGCGGTTGCTGGGCAGGTCGGGGAAGAGGTGGTGCTCGATCTGGTGGCTGAGATTGCCGGACAGGAGATGGAGGAGCGCCGGGCCGCTGATGTTGGCGGAGCCGAGGAGCTGTCGCAGGTACCACTCGCCCCGGCTCTCCTCGGCGATCTCCTCCTCGGTGAAGGTCCGGGTGCCCGCCGGGAAGTGGCCACAGACGATGATGGTGTGCGCCCAGACGTTGCGGGTGACGTTCGCGGTGAGGTTGCCCAGCAGGACGGGGAGGAACGCCGGACCGCCGAGCAGGGGGAACGCCACGTAGTCCTTGAGCCCCTGGCGGGCGGACTTGCGCAGCGTCTGCCCGAGCTGGCTCGCGGTCTCGCCCCAGTCCTTCTCGCCCCGCCACGCCTTGTCGATCTCCGCGTCGTAGATCGCGATCCCGTGTTCGAAGACGGCCGCGAGACCCAGGTTGTACAGGGGCTGGGCCAGGTACACGGGGTGCCAGGGCTGCTCGGGGGAGACCCGCAGCATGCCGTACCCGAGGTCCCGATCCCGGCCGAGTACGTTCGTGTACGTGTGGTGGGCGTAGTTGTGGGAGTGCCTCCACTGCTCGGCGGGTGAGGCGAAATCCCATTCCCAGGTGGTGGAGTGGATGTCCGGGTCACGCATCCAGTCCCACTGGCCGTGCAGGACGTTGTGCCCGATCTCCATGTTCTCGAGGATCTTGGCGACGGCGAGCATCGTCGTACCGGCCAGCCACGCCGGTGGCACGAGGGACGCGAACATGACCGCTCGGCCGCCGACCTCGAGCCTGCGCTGGAGGGCGATCACCCGTCGGATGTAGCGGGCGTCGCCCTCGCCGCGGCTCGCGATGACCTCCGCCCGCAGCCGGTCGAGCTCCCGGCCGAACTCCTCGATGTCTCGGGTACTGAGATGCGTGGGCGCTGGCATCCGCGTTCTCCTCACAGGTCCGGTTCGGCTCACAGGTCCGGTTCGGCTCACAGGTCGAGCTCGACGTCGCCGACGGCGGTGGACACGCAGGTCTGGATGACGTCGCCCGGGTCGCCGTGCTCCTCGCCGGTGCGCAGGTCCCGGATCCGGCCGCTGGCCAGGCGGGCCAGGCAGGTGCGGCAGACGCCCATGCGGCAGCCGCTCGGCATGGCGACGTCCGCCTCCTCGCCCGCCACCAGCAGGGGCGTGCCCGCGTCGGCGAGCGCTTCCCGTCCGCTGCGGACGAAGCGCACCCGCCCGCCGGGCCCGGCGGACGGGCGCGCCACCGGCTGGAACCGTTCCGTCCGCAGCCGGTCGGCGAGGCCGGCCGCCCGCCAGTACGCCTCCGCGTCGTCGAGCAGTCCCCGCGGCCCGCAGACCCACGCCGGCCGATCCGGCAGATCGGCGCAGGTGGCGGCCAGGTCCGCCATCGTCGGCCGCCGCGCCCGCCGGCCGGGGCGGGAGCGGGTGTGGTGCTCGTGCAGGCGGAGGCCGGGGGTCCGGGCCGCCATCCGGCGCAGTTCGTCGCCGAAGATGACCGCCGGCCCGTCGGGCGCGATGTGCGCGAGGAAGACGTCCGGCCGGTCCCCGGCGAGGGCGAGGCCGCGCAGCATCGACATCACCGGGGTGATGCCGCTGCCGGCGGTCACGAACAGCAACCGGGGCGGCAGGTCCGCCGGCAGCACGAACTGGCCCGTCGGCTGGCCGAGCCGGACGATCTCGCCGGGACGCAGCCGGTGGACGACGTGGTGGGACACGAACCCGCCGGGAGCGGCCTTCACGGTGATGGTGACGAGCCCGTCCGGGCGGCCGGGCGGGGACGACAGCGAGAACGTCCGCCAGTGCCACACGCCATCGATGTTCACGCCGACGCCGACGTGCTGGCCGGCGAGGTGTCGCCGCCAGCCGCGACCGGGCCGCAGGACGACGGTCGAGGCGTCCGGGGTCTCCGGTACCACCTCTTCGACCCGGCCGGACAAGTGCCGCCGCGACCACAGCGGGTTCACCATGGCCCGGTAGTCGTCCGGCGTCAGCGGGCTCGTCAGGACGCCCGCCGCCGCGGTCAGCATCGGCCTGACGGTCAGCATCGGCCTGATAGTCAACATCGATTGAATCACCTCGCCGGCGGCCATACCGGACCAGACGTCTTTCCGAAGAGAATCCCGGTGATTCCGAGCGGGGGCACAGCGACTTCGGGTCGGCTCGACGGCAGGCTACACCGCAGCCGTGGGCCGTCGATTCGATCAATGTGCGGCGTGGCGCCGTCGGCGGCCGCAGGCATCGTCATTCCCGGGGAATTTCCCACGGTCGGTGACGTGCCTGCGGCTCGCGGGTCCGGAGCCGCGCCCGACCTGAATAGTCCGGCACCGCGGCCGGCGGTCCGCCGGGACGATTTCCGGTGGTCATGCGTGGTCGGCTCTACGGTGGGAATCAGGGTGCTGACCTGTGGTCCAGAAGTGAGGGACGGATCCCGCCAGACGGGACGACCCTGACGAGACGGGGGTGGGAACTGTGATCGATCAACGGGCTGCGGACCGAAGGACGCAGTCGCGGTCAGNCGGTATTCCGTGGTACGCACTTCTCGCCGTAGGTGTGGCTTTCACCCTGTTCGCGCTGGCGATCCCGCAGTTCGACATGCATTCCCTGAAGAGGATCGCGGTGGTGCTGGGGATCGTCCTGCTGCTGGGCGCGGCCAGCGAGGTGCTGGCCGCGGGGGCGACCGCCCGGGACTGGCGGTGGTCCCACCTGCTGCTCGCCGCGCTGTTCGTGGTGGGCGGGATCGTGGCGCTGGTCTGGCCGGATCCCACCTTCAAGGTGGTGGCTCGGACGGTGGCCTGGTTCTTCCTGATCAAGGGTGTGTACGACATCATCAACTCGTTCGCGGCCCGGCGCTCCGAGCAGCACGCCGAGGCCGAGGCGGACGGGCGGGCGCCGGCGCAGTGGTGGATGCCGCTCGTCGTCGGCGCGCTGGAGATCGGGGTCGCGTTCTGGGCGGTGGGCTACCCGCGGGACTCGCGGTCGCTGCTGGCCCTGTGGGTCNGGCTCGCCGCTCTCGCACTCGGCCTGACCAAGATCGCCATGGCTCTGCGGCTACGGGGAGTCCGGGCGCCCGCGCCCCTGGACAGCCTGCACCTGGACGACCTGACGACCGCCGGCTTCGGCGGCAGGGCGGTCGCGGAGGGCGGACGCCTGGAAGGGGGCCGCGCCCAGCGGGCGACGACGACCAGCGACCGCTACCCGACCGGCGACCGGTAGACGATCGGCGACCGGTAGGTGACTGACGATAGACCGGCCCGCTGGCGGCCTCAGGCGGTGGGGCCGCCGGCGAGTACCGACCAGCCGGCGTCGACGCGTAGGACCGTTCCGGTCGCCGGGCGCAGGGCGGGGTCGAGGGCCAACCCGACGGCGGCGGCGACGTCCGCCGGTTCCAGGATGCGGTGCAGCACCGAGTTGTCCGCCAGCGCCTTCTCGCGTTCCGCGTTGAGGACCGCTGCGGTGGCCTCGGTGCGCACGGCGCCGGGCGCGACGGTCAGGACGCTGATCCCGTCGCGGGCCGTCTCCGCGGCGACGTGGCGGGCGAAGGTGGCCAGCGCCGCCTTCGCCGTGCCGTGGGCGAGCCGGCCCGCGCCCACGTAGTCGGCGGCGGTGCTGCCGAGATAGACCAGCCGCCCCTCGCCCTGCGCCCGCATGACCGCCACCACCTGCTGGGTGATGTGGAAGGCCCCGGCGAGCTCGCCGGTCATCTTCGCGGCGAACGCCGCCCAGGTCAGCTCGCTCAGCGGTGCGAAGGGCGGGGCGACGGTGTTCGCGTTGACCACCAGCGCGTCGATCCGGCCGCGGTCGGCGAGCACGGTCGCGACCAGCGACGCCACGTCGTCCGGGGCGGTGACGTCACCCGCCAGCGCGACCGCGCTGCCCCCCGACCGGTGAATTCCCGCGACCACGGCGGCCGCCGCGTCGGCATCGCGCCGGTAGTTCACGACCACGTGATAACCGCGGCGGGCGAGGTCGGCGGCGATCGCCGCCCCGATTCCCCGCCCCGCCCCGGTGACGATCGCCGTCGCTGTCGTCGGTGTTTCTGCCATTCCGACCTCGTTGCGGATGAGGGAGTGGACCGTGGACCTCGGCGGATTCCCAGATCCCGGGCGCCGCCATCCGCGAGGCGGCATTCGGGCCGACGCCTCGCCGGCCGCCGAGGCGAACCGCACCCAACGCCGGCGACGGTCGTCATTGCCCGTACTCTATCCGCCGGTCGGTCCGCGGGCGGGGTACGGCCGGAACGTTTTGGTGGGAACATCCGGGTGGCCCGGTTCGAGCCGCTTTGCGCCGCCCTGGCCCGGAGCGGATAGCCCGGAACGCCGTCCCCGGGCGGTAATGTGCGGGGCCGGCGGGAGCCAGTCGAGCGCTCTCGGGTATCGGCAGCCGTCTCCGAAATGTGGGATCGGCCACATCCGTGCGGCCACTTGCCTACGCTTTTCCAGACGCAAAGGGAGACGCATCCGCGGCGTTCACCCGCGGCTCTTTTCGGTACGTGCGGAAATCAAGGCGCGATCGGAGCGGGCACGTGTCCCAGGCGAACGAGTAGAACTGAAGGGACGCGCTGGGTGGACCGACGAAAGGTGTAGCCGTGAGTCTGACCATACGTAACCAACTGACCGGAACCGTCACCGACATCACCGAAGGTGCGGTGATGAGTACTGTACTAATCGCATTGCCTGGCGGGCAGAAGGTGACGGCCGCGGTGACCATAGATGCGATCAAGGAACTCGGCCTGTCGGCGGGCTCCACCGTCGAAGTGCTGATCAAGTCCACCGAGGTTTCCCTCACCACCGGCAGCGTGGACGGTCTGAGCATCCGCAACCAGCTCCGCGGCACGATCTCCAGCCTCGAGACCGGCGGCGCGATGGCCGTCGCGCACATCGCCCTCGACAGCGGCGGCGAGCTCACCTCCGCGATCACCCTGGCCGCCGCGACCGATCTCGGCCTTGCCGAGGGTTCCTCCGTCACCGCCCTGATCAAGTCGACGGAAGTGGCCCTCGCGGCCGTCTGAGCGGCCCGGCACGGTGCCGACGCCCGCGCCGCCGCGGCCGCCACGAGCGACCACGGCGGCGTCGAGCACCGCCCGCGCCGCTCGGTATCGGGGCCGGCCGGGCCCGTGACCTGCCGGGATCTGGCGTCACACCCGATTGGTTCCGGCCCACGGGGGCAGCCTTCGCGTGACCCGCACGTCGCGGACTCCCGGGAGGGCATCGTGGGTAAGGCTGTAGGAATCGACCTGGGGACGACGAACTCGGTCATCGCCGCCGTGGAAGGCGGCCAGCCGACCGTCATCCCCAATGCCGAGGGAGCCCGGACGACCCCTTCCGTGGTCGCATTCACGCAGAGTGGGGAGAGGCTGGTCGGGGAGCTTGCCCGCCGCCAGGCAATTCTCAATCCGAAGGGCACGATAACCGCGGTGAAGCGGTTCATCGGCCGCCGGTACAGCGAGGTGGCAAGCGAACTTCGGACCGTCACCTACGACATTCATCGGGGCACCGACGACGCGGCGCGGATCGTCGTGCGCGGGCGGCAGTACGCGCCCGAGGAGATTTCCGCGATGGTGCTGCGGAAACTGGTCGACGACGCCGCCCGATTCCTCGGCGAGAAGGTCACCGAAGCGGTCATCACCGTGCCGGCCTACTTCAACGACGCGCAGCGGCAGGCCACGAAGGACGCCGGCCGGATCGCCGGCCTGGAGGTCCTGCGGATCATCAACGAGCCGACCGCGGCGGCGCTGGCGTACGGGATGGACAAGCGCGCGCACGAGACCGTGCTCGTCTTCGACCTCGGCGGCGGCACGTTCGACGTGTCGATCCTCGACGTCGGCGACGGCATCGTCGAGGTGCGCGCGACCGCCGGCGACACCCATCTCGGCGGCAGCGACTGGGACCGCCGCCTCGTCGACCTGCTCGCCGACGAGTTCACGAACAACAACGGCATCGACCTGCGCAGCGACCCGCAGGCGCTGCAGCGGCTGTTCGAGGCCGGGGAGAAGGCGAAGATCGAGCTTTCCTCGGTGACGCAGACGCAGGTGAACCTGCCGTTCGTCACGGCCGACGCAGGCGGCCCGAAGCACCTCGACACCACCGTGACCCGCTCGCAGTTCGAGCAGGTGACGGCGGATCTGCTTGAACGGTGCATGGGGCCGCTGCGGCAGGCGATGTCGGACGCGAAACTCTCCGAGCGGGACCTCGACGAGGTGATCCTCGTCGGCGGCGCCACCCGCATGCCGGCTGTGCAGGCCCTCGTGCGCCGGCTGACCGCCGGCAAGGATCCGAACATGACGGTCAACCCGGACGAGGTCGTCGCCGTCGGCGCCGCCATCCAGGCCGCGGTCATCAAGGGCGAGGTCTCCGACGTGCTGCTGCTGGACGTCACCCCGCTCTCCCTCGGAGTGGAGACCCTCGGCGGCGTGAGCACGAAGGTGATCGACCGCAACACCACGATCCCGGCGCGGCGCACCGAGACGTTCTCCACGGCGGAGGACAACCAGTCGGCGGTGGACATCGTCGTGCTCCAGGGGGAACGCGAGATGGCCGCCGACAACCGGACGCTGGGCCGGTTCCGCCTGGAGGGAATCCGCCCCGCCCCGCGCGGTCGGGCACAGGTCGACGTCACCTACGACATCGACGCCAACGGCATCCTCAACGTCACGGCGAAGGATACCGACACCGGCGTCGAGCAGCGGATCACCATCTCGGACAACACCAACCTGCCGTCCGAGGACATCGAGCGCATGGTCGCCGACGCCGAGCGCAACCGGGCCGAGGACATCCGGCTGCGGGAGAACGCCGACGCCCGCAACCAGCTCGACACCATCGTCTACCAGGTCGAACGCCGACTCGCCGAGCTCGGCGGCCGGGTTGCGACGCACGAGTCGGCCCGCGCCGAGCAGCTCATCGCCGATGCCCGGCGCGCCCTGGCCGAGAACGCCGACGTCGACCGCGCCCGGCCGATCATCAACGATCTGCAGCAGATCCTCTATGGTCTGCCCGCCGCCGGGGAGCGGGAGACGGCGTCCGCGCCGGGCGGTACGTCGTCGTCGGCCGGCGGTGCCGGTGCGGCCGGCGCAGCCGGTGGTGCCGGTGCCGGTGGTGGTGGTGGTGGTGGGGCTGGCGGGGTCGGTGCTGGCGGAGGCCAGGGGGCCGGTGGGGACGACGTCATCGACGCCGAGTTCACCACCGGGGACGATGGCTGAGGACCGGTCGGACGCCGAGCGGCCCGACATCGAGCGGCCCGACGCCGAGCGGCCCGACGCGGCGACGGCATCCGATCTCGCCGTCCAGCTCGAACAGTGCCAGGCGGCTCACCTGCGGACGCTGGCGGACTTCGACAACGTCCGTCGGCGGACGGGCCGGGAGATCGCCGCGGCGAAGGCAGCCGAGCGGGATCGGGTGGTGCTGGCCTGGCTGCCCGTGCTGGATCATCTCGAACTGGCGCTCGGGCACGCCGAGTCTCATCCTGATGCGCTCGTCGACGGCGTCCGCGGGGTCCGCCACCTCGCCCTGGAGGCCCTGCGGGCCAGCGGGGTCAGCCGCATCGACGCCGACAGCGGTCTGTTCGATCCCCACCGGCACGAGGTCGGGGCCGTCGTCGACGGCTCCGCGTGGGCGACGGCGGGCCCGGCCGGAACCGTCGTCGAGGTGATGCGCCCCGGCTACCAGGCCGACGGGCACGTGCTGCGGCCGGCGTCGGTGGCCGTGAGCGCCGGCCCGCGCTCGCCGACGGCGTCGTGACTGTGGAGATCAGATGAGCGCCAGCGGAACCAGGGATCGCAGCCGGGGGAACTTCTACGAGATCCTCGGCGTCCCCCGCGACGCCGACCCCGACGCCATCCAGAGCGCCTACCGCAGGCTCGCCCGCAGATACCACCCGGACATCAACTCCGATCCGCGGGCCGAGGAGCGGTTCAAGGAGGTGTCGGAGGCCTACGACATCCTGTCCGACCCGGAGAGCCGAAAGCGGTACGACCGGTTCGGCCGGGACTTCCGCCGGATGCCCGAGGGCGCCGAACACTGGGCCGGTGCCGGTGCCGGTGCCGGTGCCGGTGCCGGTGCCGGTGCCCGTGCCCGTGCCGGCCCCGGTGCCGGTCCGGGAACGGGTGGCGGCGGCGGTCCGGATGCCCGTTTCGAGGGCTTCTCGGGTTTCGAGGGCTTCGGCGTCGACGACCTGTTCGGCGGCTTCTTCCGCCGCCGCGACCAGGCGGGCCCGGTGCCCGGTGCGGACCAGGAAGCCGAGATCGAGGTCGGCCTGGCCGAGGCGTACCACGGGGGGCGGCGGCGGATCACTCTGCCCGCCTCCGGTGGCGGCACGCGGGAGGTGGAGGTGACGATCCCGGCCGGGGTCACCGACGGCCAGCGGCTGCGGCTGGCCGGGCAGGGCGGCCAGGGCCGCGGCGGGGGCGGGCGTGGCGACCTGTACCTGGTGGTGCGGCTGGCCCCGGATCCGAGGTTCCGGGTCGAGGGCCGCGATGTGTACATCGATCTGCCGCTCGCGCCGTGGGAGGGNGTCCTCGGCGCGCGTGTCACCCTGCCCAATCCGGCCGGCGGCGAGGCGACCCTCACCGTCCCGCCCGGCACCTCCACCGGCCGCCGTCTGCGCCTGCGCGGACGGGGCCTGCCTCGGCCCGGGCGTGCTCCGTACCGCGGTGAGGGCGCCGGCGACCTCTACGCCCACGCGCGGATCATGGTCCCGCCGAAGCCGACCGAACGGGAGCGGGAGCTGTTCGCCGAGCTCGCCGGGACGTCGTCGTTCAACCCGAGGGAGCGGTGATGACCACGCTGCTGGTGCGCACCCGAGCCGTCGACCGTCGCGACCAGGCGCTTGATCTGGACGCCTTCTGCGCCGCGGTCCGGCTGCATCCCGATCTGGTTCGCCGGCTGGTGGCGCTCGGCCTGCTCGACGCCGACATCGACCCCGCCGGCCGCTACACGCTCGCGGCGACGGCGGTGGCCCGCGCCGCCCGCATCGAACGGCTCCGCCGTGACCTCGGCATCACCTACGCCGCGAGCGGGGTCGTGCTCGACCTGC
Source organism: Frankia sp. ACN1ag (assembly GCF_001414035.1). Lineage (NCBI taxonomy): Bacteria > Bacillati > Actinomycetota > Actinomycetes > Frankiales > Frankiaceae > Frankia > Frankia sp. ACN1ag. The sequence goes on from NZ_LJPA01000003.1 coordinate 42,788, forward strand.
TCGACCGGATCGGTGAACTCGAACGGCTGCTGCGAGTCCGAGGAGGTCGATCATGACCACTACCGGGGTGGATCCCCATCTCGCGCTGGTTCGACCCGTTGTTCCGCACACCGCGCGCGGCTGTGAGGACTGCCTGCGGGTCGGCTCCGTCTGGGTGCACCTGCGGCTGTGCCTGACCTGCGGCCACGTCGGCTGCTGCGACTCCTCCCCGCTGCGTCACGCCCGGGCCCACGCGCACGCCACCGCCCATCCGATCGTGCGCTCCTTCGAACCGGGCGAGCACTGGCGCTGGTGCTACGTCGACGAGACCTTCGTCTGACCGGGATCAGGAGCCGATCACGAATGCCCACGCCCGGCCGGCACGGCCGGCCGGCCGAAGTCGAAACGGGGGATCAGCGATGAGCACGCAGAACAGTCAACAGCAGTTCCGCGACCCGCAGGCGCGCCAGCCCGGCGACCAGGGAGAACGCGGCGGCGCGCGAGGTGCCGTCCGCCCGGACGCCCTCGGCAGCGCGCTCGGCTGGTTCGGCATCGGCCTCGGCGCGACCGAGCTCGGGGCGCCCGACCTGGTCGCCCGGGCCATCGGAGCCGACGACTCGGCCGTCTCCAGGACCCTGACGCGGATCTTCGGCGGCCACAAGATCGCCGGCGGGGTCGGCGTGCTCGGCAGCGAGCAGCCGGGCCGGTGGCTGTGGGGACGGGTCGCGGGCGACCTGCTCGACCTGTCGGCGCTGGCGCTCGTCGCGGCCCGGCGCCGGGTGACCGGCGCCGGCCTGGCCCGCCCGCTGTTGGCCGTGGGCTCGGTCGTCGGCGTCACCGTGCTGGACGTCATCGCCGCCCGCCGCCACAGCCGCGCCGAGGCGCCGGGCCATCTGGTGCACGCGAGGTCGAGCACCACCATCCGCCGGGCCCCCCAGGACCTCTACCGCCGGTGGCACGACTTCGAGTCGTTGCCCACGTTCATGTACCACCTCGACTCGGTGCGGACCACCGACGGAACCTCGCACTGGAAGATCCGGGGACCGGCCGGGAGGAAGATCAAATGGGATGCCCGGATCGTCGAGGACCGGCCCGACGAGCTGATCGCCTGGCGGTCGGTCGGCCGCTCGGACGTCCGCAACGCCGGCACGGTGCGCTTCCGGCCGGCGCCCGGGGGCCGGGGGACCGAGGTCCAGGTCGACCTGGAGTACCAGCCGCCCGCCGGAGCCGCCGGCGTCGCGCTCGCGAAGGTGCTCGGGGAGGAACCCGGTCAGCTTCTCGCCGAGGACCTGCGCCGCTTCAAGCAGCTCATGGAGACCGGCGAGGTCGTCCGGTCCGAGGCGAGTCCGACCGGCTCCCGGCCGGCCAGCCGCCTGCTGCGCCAGCACCCGGCCCGGCCGCTCGGCCGAGCGTAACGCGAAGGGACTCCAGTCATGCGTGCAAACTGCTGGCTCGGTCGGGGCGAGGTCGAGGTCCGACAGGTCCCCGATCCGCAGATCCTGAACAGCCATGACGCGGTCATCCGGGTCTCCAAGACCGCCATCTGCGGCACCGACCTGCATCTCTACGACGGGTTCGTGCCGACGATGATGAAGGGGGACGTGCTCGGCCACGAGTTCATGGGCGAGGTGGTCGACGTCGGTCACGACGTGGAGACCCTTCGCATCGGCGACCGGGTCGTCGTGCCGTTCCCCATCGCGTGCGGACGGTGCAACACCTGCCTGGCCGGCGACTACTCGCTGTGCGAGAACTCCAACCCGAACGCCTCCCTGGCGGAGAAGATCCTCGGCCACGCCCCCGGCGGCATCTTCGGCTACTCGCACATGCTCGGCGGATTCCCCGGCGGGCAGNCCGAGTACGCCCGGGTGCCGTTCGCCGACATCGGACCCATCAAGATCGAGGACGACCTGCCGGACGAGCGCGTGCTGTTCCTCTCCGACATCCTCCCCACCGGGTACATGGGGGCCGAGTTCTGCGACATCACGCCCGGTGACGTCATCGCCGTCTGGGGGGCCGGGCCGGTCGGCCAGTTCGCCGTCGCGAGCGCCTTCCTGCTCGGCGCCGAGCGGGTCATCGTCATCGACCGGTTTCCCTACCGGCTCGAGATGGCCCGGGACAACTCGGGGGCCGAGCCCGTCAACTACGAGGAGTCCGACGTCCGCGAGGCGCTGCTGGAGCTGACCGCCGGGCGCGGCCCGGACGCCTGCATCGACGCCGTGGGCCTCGAGGCGCACCATTTCTCGCACGCGGCCCACTCCTACGACCGTGCGAAGCAGGTCACCCGGCAGGAAAGTGACCGCCCGTTCGCCCTGCGGGAGGCGGTGCGCAACTGCCGCAACGGCGGTGTCGTCTCGGTCATCGGCGTCTACGGCGGGTTCGTCGACAAGTTCCCGATGGGCTCACTGATGAACCGCGGACTGACCCTGCGGTCCGGGCAGTGCCACGTGCAGCGGTATCTGCGGCCGCTGCTCGACCGGATCCGCAACGGCGAGATCGACCCGAGTTTCGTCATCACTCACCGACTCGGCCTCGACGACGCGCCCCACGGCTTCACGACGTTCAGGGACAAGGAGGACGAGTGCATGAAGGTGGTACTCACCCCTTGACCGGACGGCCGGATGACCGGACGGCCGGATGACCGCAGCCGGACGGCCGGACGACCGGACCACTACCCGCTACCCGCCCCGCGGCCCGTCCGCGGCCGCCTTGTCCTGCACCCCGGGCGGCTGCTCGGCCAGCGTCTCGCCGCGCATCACGGTGAGCAGCTCGGATTCCGGTGGAGGCGGCGGCGCCGACGTCGCGGCGGCGGCCTGCAGCCCGTCGAGCAGGAGGGCGATCAGCCGGGCGGAGCTCTCCGGGGCGTGCGCGCCGGCACGGTGGATGAGACCGGCGTTGGCCATCAGGATGATCAGAATGTCCTGCGGGGCGAAATCGGCGCGTAGCGCCCCCGCGTGCTGTGCGCGGCGGATGGTGCGCACCACGTCCCGCCGGGCGTTGTCGCGTGCCGCGTCGATCGCGGCGTCCGGGAAGGCGTCGCTGGCCAGCAGGTCGGCCAGCCCCCGATCCGCCGCCTGCATCCGGCACAGTGCTGTCAGGTAGCCGCGCAGGGCAGTCCACGGATCGGGTTCGGCCGCCGCGGCGGCCGCCATCTGCGCGTACTTTTCCATCTGCTCGGACAGGGCGGNGGCGACGAGCTGGCAGCGCGAGCCGAAATGCCGGTAGAGCGTGGCGTTCCCGACGTTGGCACGCTGCGCGATCTCATCGAGTGAGGCCTGGATGCCCTGCTCCGCGAACACCCGGCGAGCGGTCGCCAGAATCGCCTGCCGGTTACGGCGAGCGTCCGCGCGGGTAGCCGGTGCAAGATCAGACATCCAGTCATCCTAACCGCGGGCGGGGACGGGACCGGCGTTCTTGGTACTGTGGTCGGCGAACCGGGGATTCGTCCCCGGTGGGGGTGAGAAGCGCGCAAACGCGGGAAACCAGAGCCAACTTCTGGAAAACGTCGGCCACACCAGACGAGGGCAGGTCATGGACACCCAGCGCTTCACGCGCCAACTGATGGCCGGTTTCGGCCCCGGTGAGCAGGAGCGTCTGAGCGGGGCGACGGTGCTCGTGGCCGGGATCGGCGGGGTGGGCGGCGCCGCCACCACCTATCTCGCCGCCGCCGGCGTCGGGCGACTGGTGTTGGTCCATCCCGGCCCGTTGGAGAAGCCCGATCTGAACCGCCAGACCCTGATGCGCCCCGACCGGATCGGCGAGCCCCGAGTCCTGATCGCCGCGGACACCCTGGGTATCCACTACCCGGAGGTCGCGGTGGAGACCTGGGACCGGGACCTGTTCGATCCGCTGCTGCCCGAGCTGGTGGCCGCCGCCGACGTCGTGATCGACGCGCGGCACAACTTCCCCGAACGCTTCCAGATCAACCGAATGTGCCTGGACGCCGAGGTGCCTCTGGTCGTCGCGGCGATGAACGCGACCGAGATCCAGTTGCTCACCGTCGCCGGGGACAGCGCATGCCTGCGGTGCGTTTTCGCCGAGGGCGACCCCGACTGGGATCCCCTCGGGTTCCCCGTCTTCGGAGCGGTCGCGGGGACGGTCGGGTGCCTCGCGGCGATGGAGGTCATCAAGCTGATCTCCGGGTTCGGCGAGCCGTCCATCGGCCGGATGCTCGTCGCCGATCTGTGGGATCTGGACGTCCGTTCGCTGTCGGTGGTGCGCGACCCCACCTGCGCGGACTGCGGCTCCCGGCAGCGGACGCCTCGCGCCTCCCGGCTGGACAGCGCCTCAGGGCGTTAGGGCAGCCGGCCACCGCACCGTCTCGAGGCGGCCGTGGCCAGGCCCGGTCGCGCGGGCTCGGCCGTGTCCAGGGCTGGTCGTCGCGCGGGCCCGTTCGTCGCGCGGGCCCGTTCGTCGCGCGGAGCCACCCCTGGTCGGCGGGCTGTCCGGCGCCAAGCCGGATCGTGGGCGAGGCAGGTGTCCAGGCCGGTCGTCAGGTGGGCCGGCGGGGGGAGTGGGGCTGCGTCGTCGGATCCCCGCCGGGAAGCTCGACGAGTGTCTGCTCCGGCTGGGTGGTGATGCCCGGCCGTGGGCTCGGGGTGTCCGTGGGCTGCGGGGGACGCGGGACGGGCGATGTCGTCGCCGGTGGAGGCGGCAGGGTGACCACGTTCCCGGTTTCGGGGTCGGGGATGACGGCCGGCTGTGGTCGCGTCCCCGCCCGCTCGGCGGTCGCGGGCGCCGGGCGCGGTTCGACGGGCGTGGCCTGCGGTCGGGGCGGCGGGGCCGGCAGCGGGCGAGCTGGAGCCGTGCCGGTCTGACCCGGCAGCCCCGATGGCTGTTTCGCTACCGTCGCCCGCCGCGTGCCGTCGATGAGCACGGCGTCGGGGCCGGCCGGATCGTTCACCCACACCTGATCGCCCTCGGCGGTCACGGTGATCCGCGCGGTGTCTGCGGCGGTCGCCGGCTCGGGGGCGGACCCGGGGACGACGATCGGTGAGATGAATCCGCGAGTGCGCGTATCGAAGACCCAGACCATCCGGCCATCCTGGTCCGGGATGTAGATCATCCCGCCATGTCCGACCGGTGGACCGAGCCGGCGGGGAGCTACCGGCCCCTCGTCCCCCTCGCCTCCGCGGCCCGCTTCGCCGCCTCCGGCCGCTGCGTCCCCTTTGGCCGCGTCGCCTCCGCGGATTGGGTCGCCTCCGGTGACGTCGGGTCCACTGGCCTGCCCGTCCGGTCGGGCCAGGTCGCCGCCCGTGTGGGCGTCCCCCGGAGGCGTCGCCGAGCCCTCTGATGATCCCGCAGGTCGATCGATGTCGGGGAGCCCGGTCGGGGCTGCGGGGCCGGCGGAGGCCGCGTCGCCGCCACCCCCCGCTCGGACTGTGCCGTCCCCCGGCGGGGATGGACTGCCCTCCGCTCGGGCCGTGCTGCCCCCCGACTGGGCCGTGTCACCCCCCGCTCGGGCCCTTCCATCACCCGGCACGGTTGGCAGATCATGCACGGTCACCGTGCCGTCGCGGACGTCTGCGAGCAGGAGCCGTCCGGCAACCGTGTCGAGTACTGGGACGGTGCCCTGCTCTGTCGCGTCGGCCGCAACCACCACCGGGTCGGACGGTGCGGACGCGGTGGTCAGGGTCACCGGCAACGCGATCGCCCGGCCAGGCCGGGCGCCGGTGAGCGGGATCGCCGTCCCGGCCGTGCCGTCGACGACCACCGGGCGATCCTGGGCCAGCACGATGTCGATCTGATGGTCCGGTCGGGCGACGGGAATCGGGGCCGACGCCACGCCATCGCGGATCGGCACCACGGAGCCGCTGGTACGCACGGGCACCCACAGCGTCCCGTCCCGCGTCCGGACGACGGCGCCGAGGGCTCCGCCGAGGTCGATGACCGGTCCAACGTCGGTGAGCAACCGTCCGTCCAGGCGTCGTACCCGCCCACTCGCACCATCAACGGCGTAGATCACCTTGCTCCCTGTGATCACTGTCGTGCCGGGACGCAGGCTGGCCGTTCGGGCGGGGGCAAGGCGTTGCGGCTCGATCAGGTGGAGCAGGCCGGCGTCCTCGTCGCAGACGAGGAGATCCGGGCCGTTGCGCAGGACGGACAGCCGATGTCCGACTGCGCCGGGCACGGTGACGGCCGCGTCCGCCCGCTCGGTCGTGCTCTGCAGGTGCGTGACGGTGCCGGTCGACTCGCTCGCCAGCCAACTGCCGCCGGTGGTGAGGTCGAGGGCGAACGGTGGCGTTCCGGGTGCGGCGGCGGCCAGCCCGGCGCCCACGCACAGCGCCGCGCCGGCCGCTGCCGTGATGACGCGACGCAGCCGCCGCCCGAATGCGGAGATGGTCGTGGTCTCACTTTCCCTGATCAGGGCCGGCGCGCGGGCGCGGCAAGGCAGCTCCGGCAGCACGGCCGTGCCGGGCGTCGTTGGTCCTCGGCGCCGGAGTGCAGGCGGTGGGAGCGGACAGCCCGAACGGGTCGGTGTCCTCGAACGGGTCGGTGTCTGTGTGGGCGTGCCACCCCGCCCGCCCACACAGACACCGCGGGGGAGCGCCGCGGGAGGGGTACAGCGCTCACCGCATCCCAGGCGCCATACCCAACGGCGCGCGGGAGTCTGTTGATATTCATGTGTTGACGTCGACTATCCCGAGATGGACCACTTGGGCGGGTCATCCCTCTTGGTAGGTAGGACGCGGCGTTCGTCGGACAGGTTGCGACGCGCTTGATGCCTTTCGTGACATCACCTCGGGGGAGTCGCGCAGCATGGCGGACGCCGGTGCGGCGCGTGCATGCCGGTGTGGGCCTCCTGGCCATCAGATCAACAACTAATTCAGGCTATGGCACAACGAAACGGGGGTGCCCGTCGTCTACCGCAGCGGAACGGATCGTCTCCGTGTCGGCGACGGCCGCTGGAGTCGCCGTTCCCGGGCGGATCTCCCCACCGCCCGCGGGCGGACCGGGCCGGTCGCCCCCTAGTCCGGCACGGTCCGCCCCCCGACTCGTACCCGCCCGCCCGCACCAGCCCGATCGCAGCAGGTGCGACCGGTAGCAGCACGACTCGTACCCGCCCGATCGGTCCCGACGAGGAGGAGCCCGACCCGGTGATGAGCAGCCAGTCCGCGCGGCGAGGACGGTCAGCGTTCCCTACCCCGACCGGACCAGGAGGCAGGGCATGACAAACAGGAACGACGACCGCGACCACCTGCGCGGCGATCAGTCCGGCGTGGCCGCGTTCTCGGCCACCTTCCATGACGTCGTCGCGAATATCGAGAAGGTCATCCGGGGCAAGCGGGATGTTGTCGAACTCGCGACGATCTGCCTGTTCGCCGAGGGGCACCTGCTCGTCGAGGACGTTCCGGGCCTGGGTAAGACCTCGCTGGCCCGAAGCCTCGCGGCCTCGGTCAACGCCGGCTGCCACCGCATCCAGTTCACGCCGGACCTGCTGCCGGCGGACATCACCGGGACGATGGTGTACGACCAGCGTGCCAACGAGTTCGGCTTCCGCCGCGGACCCGTCTTCGCCAACCTCGTCATCGGCGACGAGATCAACCGCGCCTCACCGAAGACGCAGTCGGCCCTGCTGGAGGTGATGGAGGAAGGGCGGGTCACCGCTGACGGCACGGGCTATCCCGTGCCCCGCCCGTTCATGGTCGTGGCGACGCAGAACCCGATCGACATGGACGGGACATACAGCCTTCCCGAGGCCCAACTGGACCGGTTCCTCATGCGGCTGAGGATGGGGTACCCGTCGGTCGATGCCGAGCTGGAGATCCTTGAAGGCCGGCAGGTGGGACGGCGGATCGAGGACCTGAGGCCGGTGATGNGGGCGGAGGACGTCGTCGCCCGAACGGCCCAGACCTTCGCCGTCCACGTCGCGCCGGCGCTGCGCCGTTACCTCGTGGACCTGGTGGCCGCCACGCGGACCATCCCCGACATCGTCCGGTTGGGGGCGAGCCCACGGGGCAGCATCGCGCTGCTGCGCGCTGTCCAGGTCAGGGCCGCCGCGCACGCCCGGGTGTTTGCCACTCCCGACGACGTCAAGGCAGTGGCCGGCCCGGTCCTGGCGCATCGTCTGGTGCTCAGCCCGGAGGCCGAACTGCGGCGCGTCATCGCCGAGGATGTCGTCGACGAGATCCTGCAGACGGTGCCGTCACCGCGCCGGCTCGTCGGAATCTGATCGTGTCGTCCCCCGACGACCGTCGCCAGGGCGGCGACCGGGCTGACCGCGGGCTGCTCCGGGTCATCGACGCGGACACGGCGACCACCCCCTTGCCCGCCTTGATGCCGCCCGCCCCGCTGCCGTCCGCCTCGGTGTCCCCGTCTCCAGCCTCCCTCGCCCGGACCATGCAGCGCCGGACGGGCCGGTCCGCGCCGGACCGGCCCGAACCCGGGCGGACCGTGCGCGGGCTCGGCGAGCGTCACCGTCCGCCTACCCAGGAGCCGCTCCCGCGCCCGGCCGCGGTGGGCCGGCGAGTCGCCTCGGCGGGCCGGCAGCTCACCCCGACCGGTGCGGACGCCGCGGAACGGGCGGGCTCGACCCCGCCGGGTTGGGCCCCCTCCATGGTCGGACCTGCGGAACGCGTTGCTTCCGGGACGGCGGAACCGGACGTGGCCACGGCGGAATGGCCGGCACCGGCCCGAAACGGGCCTGCCCGGTCGGAACCCGTCTCGTCGAGTTCGGGCGCGTCGGGATCTGGACCGGTGGGGCCCGATCGGTCCGGTCCCGGGAGCGCTGCGTCCCCGGCGAAGCAGGGCTGCCCGTCGGATCGTGGAGCCGTGGGGAGCGGGGATCCGCCGGGAAGGGCCCGCCTGAGGGTCACCCCGCTGGGATGGGGGATGTGCGTCACCGTCGCGGCCCTGCTCCTGGGCGCTCGAGTGCTGCGATACGCGGAGCTGGCTGTACTCGGCGGGGCCGGGGCCGCGGCGATGGGTCTGGCGGCTGCTACGGCCGTTCGCCGCCCAAGGGTGTCGGTGGCGGTCCGCGTGTCGCCCAGACGGGTCACCCGAAGTGAGGCCGCCACCCTCACCGTCACGGTCCGCAACCTGTCGCGGTGGCCTTCGCCGCCGTTCACCCTTCATCTGCCGCATGGCCCTGCCGCCGCGCGCCCGGACCTACCGGGGCCGGGTGCTCCCCGTGCGGGGCGGCTGCTGGCCGCTTCGGACCTGGTGGAGACGTGGTGGGAACGGCGTACGTCGACTATCGCCGCCCGCGGAGGCGACGGCCGCGTGCACACCCTTCCGGCCGCGCGCCAAGGGACGCCGCGCACCGGCGCCGCGCCTGGCGGCCACCCGCCGCGGGCTGCCGGCGCCCTGCACGCACCAGACTCCACGCCGTCCCACGGCACCGGCACCGATGGCCGGGGCGCGGCCGGGGCACCGGATTCGTATCCCCCGGACGGGCCGGACACGCTGGCTGCGGCCGTGTCCGTCCAGGTGCCCCGACTCGCCGGCTCGGGTTGCCGGACGATCGAGCTGGCCATGGACACCAGGCGGCGCGGGGTGGTCCGGCTGGGCCCCGCCGAGGTGATCAGATCGGATCCGTTCGGGCTCACCCTGCGCCGGCAGCGGCTGGCGGCGGCCGACACCCTGCACGTCCGGCCGCGGACCCGGCCGCTGGCGCCGCTGGCCTCCGCGCCCTCGCGCGACCCGGATGGGCAGACCGGACTGGGCACGGCCGGGGGACTGGAGATCCACACCCTGCGGAGGTACGCGCCCGGTGAGGACCTCCGCCTCGTGCACTGGCCGTCCAGCGCGCGGGCGGGCGAGCTGATGGTCCGCACCCACGTCGATCCCAGCGAGCCGGCTGCCACCGTCGTCCTCGACAACCGGCCGGCCGCCTATCCGCCCGGCCGGGTCGGCGTCGCGACGTTCGAGGAGGCCGTGGACATCACCGCCGCCGCGGTGATGACCTGCGCACAGGAGGCGTTCGGGGTCCGGCTCGTGACGACCGCCGGGTTGCGGGTGGCAGGCCGGCGCCGCCGACGGGACGCCGACGTGCTGATGGACGAGCTGGCGGGCGTGCATCTGGACGACACCGCCTCGCTGGATGTCGTCGCGACGCTGCGGCGCGGCGGGCTCGGCACGCTGGTGCTCGTCACCGGTGGATTCGACCGACAGGCGCTGGCCGCACTCGCCCCGGTGGCCCACGCATACGGGCGCGTCGTTCTGGTCCGGGTGGGCCCCCGCAGCCCGGCCGCCGCCCGGGCCATCGACCGGCGCGACTCCTCCGACCGGGCCCGCCTGCGGACCGCATCGCCCGGCCGGGTGGCGGGGATCGGCGTGCTCGGCAGCACCGTCCCCACCGGCGGTACGCACCTGGACGGCACCACCACCCGGGCCGCCGGCCGGCTGACGGTGATCGACATTCCCGACGCCGAGGCGCTCGGCGACTACTGGCCGACCGGCGAACGGCACCGGCGATGGCCGCGGGGCTCCCCACGGACGAGCCGATCATGACGCAGATCGGTGGACCGTCCGGCGGGGCCATGCGCTCGGCGTCCGGCTCGAGCGGGGGGCACGTCGTCGGGGTCGACCTTCCCGCCCGTCGGGAGGAGCCGGTGCGGCCTCGCCTGGCGGCCCTGGTGGTGGTGGCGGGACTCGCGATCGTGGGCGGGTTCGGGTTCCGCCGGGTCTTCACCCTCCCCGATCTCCAGGTGATCATCCCTGTCGCCGCGGTCGTGCCCGTGATCACAACCGCGGTGCTGGGTCTGCGACGCCGGCCGGTGCCACTCGTCGGGACGATCGCGACCTGGGCCGGGGGGTTCGTGGTCTGGGCCACCTGCACGGTAGCGGCCGGTGCGGGCGGGTTCTGGGCGCGGTTGTCCCTGGTCCGCTCGGGCGTCCTGCGCGGATGGGCGCGCCTGCTGGACGCGGCCGTCCCGGCCCCGCCCGACGGGGCCCTCCTGCTCGTNCCAGCGGCACTGACCTGGCTGGCCGCCGCCGTCGGCGCGGAGCTCGTCGTCCGCACCAGGGCCCGGCTCCTGCCCGCGTTGCCCGCTGCCCTCGTCCTGGCGGTCGCGGTCGCCTACGCGGCCCCCGTGCCGGGATCCGACGCGCCGTTCGCCGCCGCGTTCGCCGCGCTGGCCGCGGTCCTCGTCCGGGTTCGCGGGAGCGGCCCGTCCCGGCCACTGGGAGAGGCCGCAGCCGCCATCCCAGGCCCCACCGGGCCGGGCGTCGGCTCGGGTGAGGCCGCAGGGTCCCCCCGATCCGGGCCAGGTCTGCTACCCGTGGCAAGCCCGCGAGGTTGGGCGGCGCTCCGCCTCGCGGCGCGGTCCATCGTCGCCGTGGCCGTCGTCGTGGGAGCCGGTCTGGCACTCGCGAATGGTCCGATCGGGCCGGATGGGCGACCGCCCGTCGACCCTCGCGACCACCGCACAATCGCGCCGGCACCGCTTGCCGCCCTCAACCCCCTGAGTCGGCTAGCCGGCTGGACCGCCCATCCTGACCAGGTCCTGTTCCGGCTGGGTCTGTCCCCGCAGCCGTCGGGGCCGGTCGCGCTACGGCTCGCCGTCCTCGACTCCTACGACGGCGCCACCTGGTCCACGAGCGGCCGTTACCTGCCCGCGGGACGGGCGATCATCGGCGGGCCAGGCGACCGGGGGCAGGCCGGGCGCGACGCCGGCCAGGATGGTGGTCGGCCGTCCACGCCGGTCACCCAGGACCTGACCGTCGTCGACCTCGGTGGCGATCTTGTGCCCGCCCTCGCCCGGCTCGGCCAGTTCATCGTGGTCTCCGCCGCCGGCACGGTGTCGCCCGCCTCGCCCGCCTCGACCACTGCTCGCACGCCGCATCCCCCGGGCGGGGATCGCTCCACGGTGGCTCCCGAGGGGCCGGCGGGCCAGTTCGCGGTCGATCCGGAGGACGGCACACTCGTGCGCACCACGCCGCTGCACCCAGGCAACCGACTGCGCCTTGTCTCCACCCCGCCGGCCACCATGACCGCCGACAGGCTGCTCGCCCTCACCGTCTCCGCGACGCCGGCCAACGCCCCCTACCTCGCAGTGCCCGGCGGGATCCCTCCGGTGCTGCGGGAACTGGCCTCCGTCGCCACCAACGGCGGGGCGACGCCGTACCAGCGGGCCGCCCTGCTGCGCCAGTACCTGATGGCCAGCTTCAGCTTTGATCCCACCGTGCCCGCCGGGCATTCGCTCGCCCACATCGACCACTTCCTCGGCCAGACCCGACGCGGCACCTCCGAACAGTTCGCCACGACGTTCGTCCTCGCGGCGAGGCTGCTGGGCCTGCCCGCCCGCCTCGTCGTGGGATTCACGGCTGCCGACCCACCCGGCGTAACCCGCACGATCCGGGGTGCCGATGCCCTGGCCTGGGCGGAGGTCAACTTCGACGGCGCCGGTTGGCTGCCGTTCTTCCCCACTCCCCGAGCGGGGGACGAACGCGGTGCGACGGTGGCCGGGTCCACTCAGGGCGAGTCCTCCGCACAGACCTCACTCGTGGAAGCGGTGCTGCGTACCACCATCTCCGTGCCGCCCGGTCGGGCGGAGGCCACCCTGCCGGGAGAGGCCCCACCTCGTTCCGCCGACCGGCGATCGCCATCCCCCGGCTGGGCGGACCTCGTCATCCCCTCGGCGACGGCCGTCGGCGTCACCGCCGTGCTTGGCTGTCTCCTCCTTGGCTGGCTGCTGCCGATCGCGCGGCGTCGGCGGGTGCGGCGCGCCGCGAAGGGCAGCAGGGCGCGGATCGTCGTCGCCTGGCAGCGGGCCATCGAGATGTTCGCCGACTCCGACCGGGCGATGCCGCGGGCGGCCAGCCCGAGCGAGGTGGTGGCCCTCGCGGCGGACCTGGTCGACGACGCCGGACTCACCGCCCTGCGTGGGTTGGCCGACCTCGCCACGCTCGCTCTGTTCGACGACGGCACCATCGGTCGCTGGGAGGAGGGACCCGGCCGGCGCGCCGCGGATGAGGCGTGGCGCCTGCTTGACGGCCTCGAGCAGGCGGTCCGTCGCGCCGTCCCCCGCCATCGCCGACTCGGCAGGCGGATCTCGCCGCGCACGGTCCGCACCGAGCTGCGCAGGCTGCGCCGGACGGCGCCGGCGCCCCAGCGTGCCGCCCACCGCCCGCCGGGGCCAGGCGGACCCGATGCCTCCGTCCCCGCGGCCGAGCGCCGCCGCCGGACCCCTGCATCGGGTTCCGGTCCGACTTCGCCGTGGCCCGAGCGGGCCACGGCCGGCAGGGATCACAGGTAGCCCACGGCAGGTCGGCATCCCCGGAACGGGTCCGTTCTGTCGCTATCTGGACGGTCCGCACCGAATGCGCCGGCATCCGGTCCGCGGCGCGTGGGCCGGTCCACAGCGGTTCCGGCCTGTCGCGGGCGGGTAGTCCCAGACCGGGCGGCTTGTGGGAGTGGGCCGTGCGGGGACCGGGCCCGGCCGGGCGCCGTGCGCAGCCGCGTGCGGGGCGGCCCATCATCCGGGCGGGTGTGCGGCCGCGACCATGGGCCCCGATCGGGCCATGCCGATCGCGGCCGGAGACAGGAGGAGGCAGCCATGGCTCAGGCGATGAAAGGACGCACGAGGCCCGCCGGCGCGGGCACCTCCAACGACGAGATGGCCAGGCAGGTCGCGAGCCAGACCTCGTCGGACCGGATGGCCGAGGAGATCTTCCGCCGGGAGAAGGACGGCGCGCTGACGGACACCGAAGCAGCCAAGAGCGAGGCGCTGCAGCACTGAGGCGCCGGGGGCCGGCCCTGCGTCGCCACCAGGCCCGGGACGAGCGTCACGGCCGGTCCCGGGCCGGATGTCCGTGCGGAGCGTCGGCGGTTCGGCGTATGGATGAGCGATGCACGAAGACACCCCCGAGGCGGGCCGCCCCTTCACCGACGACGGCACCCCCGAACCGGTCTGGCGGGCCTGGCAGCCGGGATGGTCGGAACTGGACCTCACCCCCGCACCGCCGGCAGTGGTCGTCGTGGCCCCCCATCCGGACGATGAGGTTCTCGGCGTCGGCGGGCTGCTCGTCCGCCTGCACGGACTCGGAGCCGCGATCACCGTCGTCGCGGTCACCGATGGTGATGCATCTCATCCCGGGTCGCCGACGCTGGCCCCGGCCGAACTGGCCCGACGACGGATCGCCGAGCAGCATGCCGCGCTGACCGCGCTGGGGCTGGCGCAGGTGCCGGTGCACCGGATCGGGCTGGGGGACGGGCGGGTCGCCGGGCATGAGGCGGCCCTTGCTGACCAGGTGGAACCGCTGCTCACCCCCGGCTGCTGGGTGCTGACCACGTACACCGGAGACCNCCATCCGGACCATGAGGCCACGGGGCGCGCGGCGATGCTGGCGGCGGAACGGGCCGGCGCGCGGCTGTTGGAATACCCCGTCTGGACCTGGCACTGGGCGGTTCCGGATGACCCCAGGGTGCCGTGGGCGAGGGCTCGGACGGTGCCCCTGCCCATCCCGGTGCAGGAGGCCAAGCGGCGTGCGGTCGACTGCTACACCACCCAGATCGCCCCACTGTCCGACGACCCGGCGGATTCGACGGTCCTCGGGGCGCAGGTGCTGGCCAGGCTGCTGCGCCCCTACGAAACGCTCTTCGTCTAGTCCATCGTCGGAGCACGTCGCCCGGAGCACGTCGCCCGGAGCACGTCGCCCGGAGCGTGTCGTCGAGGGTGTGTTGTCGAGGGCCTGTCGTCGAGCGCAGGCCCCGACCATCGTTGGCCAGGGATCGCGATCGCGGTTAGTCTGCGGGGCAACGAACTGCATACCGCTGCCGCTCACACCCGTGCGGGAGAGTCCCGGCTGCCACCTGCCGGGACGCCGAAGGAGCAAGCTCTCCCCATAAACTCTCAGGCCCCCAACCGCCGGGTCAGGCAACTCTGGAAAGTGGACATCCCGGTGTCCCGCCGACGGTGAAAGCCGCGGCCGCCGTCCGCGGGTCCTCGGCTCGGACCCATGGCGGCGGCGGCCGGTGAAGCTCTCAGGCCAATGACAGAGGGGGAGGCCCGCCGCGGCGTCGGCTTCGTTGTCGTCGTCGCCCGACCTCCGGAGCGCTCATCATGTATGACGGCACCGATCACGAGGACGCCTCCGCAGCGGCCGCCACCAGCAACGCCACTGGTCCGGCAGCCGTGGCTTATCCGCAGTTCGCCGACCGCCACATCGGCCCGGACGCCGGGGCCCAGCGCTCCATGCTCGCCGCGCTCGGGGTGGAATCGCTGCGGGCGCTGACCGACGTCGCGGTCCCGGCCGTCATCCAGGACCGCAGCCTCGAGCTGCCCGCGGCGCTCGACGAGACGGCGGTCCTGGCGGCGCTGCGCGCGCTCGGACGCAACAACCGTCCGGTGCCGTCGATGATCGGTCTGGGCTTCCATCCCGCGGTGCTGCCCGGCGTCATCCAGCGCAACGTTCTCGAGAACCCCGCCTGGTACACCGCCTACACGCCGTACCAGCCGGAGATCTCCCAGGGCCGGCTGGAGGCGCTGCTGAACTTCCAGACGGTGATCACCGATCTGACGGGTCTGGCGGTGGCCGGAGCGTCCCTGCTCGACGAGCCGACCGCCGCGGCCGAGGCGATGCAGATCGCGCTGCGCACGGCGAAGGGGTCCCGCGCGACGTTCCTCATCGACGCGGACACGCTCCCCCAGACGATCGCGGTCGTGGCGACCCGAGCGGAGGCGCTGGGTGTGACCGTCCACGTCGCCGACCTGTCCCGTGGCCTGGCGGCGGGCGGCCCCGCCGCCCCGGACGCCGGGGTGCCCGCGGAGGTGCTGGACTCGACGTTCGGGCTGCTGCTGTCCTACCCGGGGCCGGGCGGGGCGCTGCGCGACCCGCGGTCGGTGATCGCCGAGGCACGTGAGCGGGGGATCGTCGTCACGGTCGCGGCAGACCCGCTGGCACTGACGCTGCTGCGCTCGCCCGGCGAGCTCGGCGCCGACATCGCCGTCGGCAGCACCCAGCGTTTCGGGCTGCCGCTGTCGTTCGGCGGGCCGCACGCCGGCTACCTGGCGGTCCGCAAGGGTCTGGAGCGGTCCCTGCCCGGACGGCTGGTCGGGGTGTCGGTCGACGCGGACGGCGCGCCCGCCTACCGGCTCACCCTGCAGACCCGTGAGCAGCACATTCGACGGGAGAAGGCGACGAGCAACATCTGCACCGCCCAGGTGCTGCCCGCCGTGCTCGCCTCGATGTACGCCGTCTATCACGGCCCGCAGGGACTGGCCGGGATCGCCCTGCGCATCCACGGACTCGCGGTCCGGCTCGCCGAGGGGCTGCGGGCCGGCGGGGTACCCACCGGCGCCGATGCCTTCTTCGACACCGTCGTCGCGGCGGTACCGGGCCGGGCCGCCGAGGTGGTGGCCAAGGCGCTGGCACACGGCGTCAACGTGCGGCTCGTCGACGGCGACCACGTCGGGGTCTCCTGCAACGAGACGACCGTGGAGGCGGATCTGCGCGCCGTCTGGGCGGCATTCGGGGTGCCCGCGGCGGCATCGGCCGAGGTGATGGTCCCGGCGGTCCCGGCGGCCCCGATCGCCCCGTCGGCGTTGCCCCGTGAGCTGGTGCGTACCGACTCCTACCTCGAGCACCCGGTCTTCCACGAGCACCGCTCCGAGACGGCGATGCTGCGTTACCTGCGCCGGCTGTCCGATCTCGATCTGGCCCTCGACCGGGGCATGATCCCGCTGGGGTCCTGCACGATGAAGCTGAACGCGACCACCGAGATGGCCGCAGTCACCTGGCCGGAGTTCGCCGACATCCACCCGTTCGCGCCCCTCGACCAGGCCGGCGGATACCTGACGATGATTCGCGATCTGGAGGACTGGCTGGCCCGGATCACCGGCTACGCGGGCGTTTCGGTGCAGCCGAATGCTGGCAGCCAGGGTGAGCTCGCCGGCCTGCTCGCGATTCGCGCCTATCACCGCGACAACGCGGTGCCCGGGGCGCCGGTCCGCGACGTCTGTCTCATTCCCTCCTCCGCGCACGGGACGAATGCGGCGAGCGCCGCCATGGCCGGAATGCGTGTCGTCGTGGTCGCCTGCGACGACGACGGGAATGTCGATCTTGACGATCTGGCGCTCCGGGCGCGGGCGAACGCCGATGTTCTTGCCGCGCTGATGGTGACCTATCCGTCGACGCACGGCGTCTATGAGGAGGGCATCGGACAGGCGTGCGCGATCGTCCACGAGGCCGGTGGCCTGGTCTATGTCGACGGGGCGAATCTCAACGCGCTCGTCGGGCTCGCGAAGCCCGGCCAGTTCGGCGCCGACGTCAGCCATCTCAACCTGCACAAGACGTTCTGCATCCCGCACGGCGGCGGCGGGCCGGGGGTCGGCCCGGTCGCGGTCGGCGAGAAGCTGCTGCCCTACCTGCCGAACCACCCGCTGCGGGCCGAGGCCGGGCCGGCGAGCGGGGTCGGACCCATCTCGGGGTCGCCGTGGGGCTCCGCCGGAATTCTGATGATTCCCTGGGCGTACATCCGGATGATGGGGGCGGACGGTCTGCGCCAGGCCACCTCGGTCGCCGTACTGAACGCCAACTACATCGCCCACCGGCTCCGTCCGCACTTTCCGGTGCTCTATGCCGGGCGGGACGGACTGGTCGCGCACGAATGCATTCTCGACCTGCGGCCGCTGACGAAGCGGACCGGTGTCACGGTGGACGATGTGGCCAAGCGGCTCATCGACTACGGTTTCCACGCGCCGACCATGTCCTTCCCCGTGGCCGGCACCCTGATGGTCGAACCGACCGAGAGTGAGGATCTGGCCGAGATCGACCGTTTCTGCGATGCCATGATTGCGATTCGCGCGGAGGCGGACAAGGTCGGTGACGGAACCTGGCCGCGCACGGACAACCCGCTGCGCAACGCCCCGCACACCGCCCAGATGGTCACCGCCGACGAATGGCCGCATCCTTATGCGCGGTCCGTTGCGGCCTATCCGGTAGCCGCACTGCGGGCCGCGAAGTACTGGCCGCCGGTGCGGCGAATCGACGGCGCGTACGGCGATCGCAACCTGGTCTGCACCTGCCCGCCGGTCGAGTCCTTCGCCGNGCGGTCCGAGGACGGCCCCGTTCTCGTCGCCGCCGGCTGACGGCGGCCCCGGACCGGAGAGGGCGTGTTCCTCCCCGCGCGGGGTCCCACGTCGGGGTGCGGGGCCGCGGTCGTGGGGTTTCGGGGCCGTGTCAGCATCGTGACATGGCCGCGGCCCCGGCCGTCCCGGCGTGGTGACCGTCAGGTCGGCTGGCTGGTGTCGTCGGGTCACGGTGCGGCGGAATGCCCGTGGACCCGCTGCGGGCGGGTGCGGCGACCTCGTTCGACGCCAGCGGCCGAACGTCGCGGGAGGGCCACTCCTCGCAGGGGCGGAACCCCACGGGTGATAGCCATGTTTCTTTCCGTGAGAACGTGTGCGGACTTCGCCTGCTCCAACGCAATGCGTGGTCCCGGTGGCCGTCGGATCGTGGTGCGTGGGGAGAGGGTCAGTCACTCTTCCCGAGTGTGAGGGTTTGGTTGGGCAAGTCTTCCGCTGCGGTAGTATTCTGCCGACGGCGCCGCTCGCGATGGCGGCAAGGTGGTACCACCGCTATTGACCGTTGATCGTGCCCCCCTAATAGTGGGTGGCCAGCTGCTGTGGTGGAACGCGGGGTTCAGTCACTCCGGCAGATCACCGATGGGGCAACGGGAGGTTGTGGCGGATGGATCCTCGGGTGGAAAAGCAGCTTGCTCAGGTCCGCCGGAAGGCGGTCGATTTGGGCCTCGGTCCGGCGTTGAAGCTGGTGCGTGACACCGTCGTGCCGACGGCCAGGCGCAATCGCAATGACGATCGTCACCTGGCGCTGCTGCTGTCGTTCGTGTTGCGGGAGAACTCCAACTGCATCGACGTGGGCGCGCACCGGGGAGACGTGCTCCGGACGATTCTGCAGCACGCCCCGCGGGGACGGCACATCGCCTACGAGCCGCTGCCGCACATGGCGGCCTCCCTGACGACCGACTTCCCGACGGTCCAGGTGCGCCAGGCGGCGCTGTCGGACAAGCCGGGAGTGCTGCCGTTCACCTACGTCCGCAGCCGGCCCGCCTACAGTGGGCTGCGCGACCGGGTGCCGGACACCGAGGACGTCGAACAGATCGAGGTGGCGGTCGAGGTTCTCGACGAGGCGCTGCCCACGGACTACCTGCCGACCCTCATCAAGGTCGACGTCGAGGGCGCCGAGTACGGGGTGTTTCGCGGTGCCCGGAAACTGATCGCCGCCAGCCGGCCGCATCTGGTGTTCGAGTTCGGCGCCGGTGCCCGCGACTACGGCACGACGGCGGATGAGATGTACGAGCTCGTCGACAGCGATCTGGGGCTGCGGATCTTCGATCTCGACGGCGACGGTCCGTATACCCTGCCCAAGTTCCGGGACACCTTCGAGACCGGTCGCCACTTCAACTTCGTCGCGCATCCCTGACGGTCGCCTGCGAACCACCGCGCAGCGTCGATGCCCGGCCGGCCGGCGAGGATGAGGCCGCTCGGGCGGGGTCGGTCTGTCATCCGCCGGCCCTCGTCGGCGTGTGGCGGATGACCGCGGCGGCCGGCCCGCGAGACACCCCGGACGGAGCCATCCGGGTACGCCGTGAGCCCCTCCGCGGACCATTGGTCCGCATACGTGGTTACGCACCCGGCGAGTGGAAGCGGAGAACAAGAATCGGACAAGAGTCCATACGAGGACTCAAACGAGCGAGTACGAAGAGCGACGGTTCGGTACGGTTTCGGAAGGTCGCGGCGATCGACACACCGGAACCGTCTGGGCGGGACCGGTGTCGCCGCTGCTGCCGGATCCGGTAATGGATCGCCGGGAGGCATCGGGCGTACGCGGCCGGTATGCGCACCACCCGTCCGGTCAACTGAGAGGCTGCTCATGGCCCGCTCCCCCCGGGGTGGCTGTTCGCCGCCAGCCGGTCCTGCATCGTCCACGAGCCCCAGGTCGTCGGTGGACCAACCGACGATGGGTCTGCCGCGGGCCGTTTCCCGAGGCCACCACGTCCCCACGCCCGCCGGGCGCCCCAGGTCCGGGCTTGGGGTCGCGTCGGCGTCACCGCCTTCGCCGCCACCGTCCCGAACGGATCCTGCGTCCCGAACCGAGGGGTGATGCCGGCCCCGCCGTGGCGCGCCCGGCCGGGCCGTGGCTGGCTAGCCTGTCCGGGTGTCGGCCTGGCCGCGGTCATCGCCTTCGTCCTGCCGCCCGCGGTGGGTGTCGGACTCGGCTTCCGGATGGCGTTGTACCTGCTGGTGAGCCTGTCGGCCGCCGGTGCCCTGCTCGCCGGACCGCATCGCCTCGCCGTCGTTCCGCGGCGTGGCTGGGTGCTCCTCGCGGGCGGTCAGGTTCTCTACGCGGCTACTGGTGCGGCCCTCTTCATCTACCCTCGCATGTCCTCGGTCACAACCGGCGCGGCGGCGGACCTCGTTCTGTTCCTCCGTTATCCGCTGCTGGTCGCCGGCCTGCTGGCACTGCTGNGGGCGCGTTGTCCCGGGCGGAGTGCGGCCGGCCTGTTGGACACCGCGATGGTCCTCGCCGCGGCCTGGCTGCTGTCCTGGGTGTATCTGGTGGCACCGGCGGTGCGGGCCGGGGGTGCGTCGGCGGCCGGGATCGTCCCGGTGGTGTGCGCGGCGGCGAGTCTGGTGGTGGTCGGTGTGACCGTCCGGCTCGCGGTGGGGGACGGCGAGCACCCGGCCACGTTGCTCCTGCTGGCGGGTGGGGTGCTCGTGAGCGTGGCCGCGGACGCCGTCGATGTGTTCACCCGCCTCGGCGACGCCGCCGCGGGAGGCCTGGGGATGGGTGGTTCGGGCGGTACAGCCGTCGACGGGCGGGACGCCGCCCGGATGGTAAGCGCTCTTCTGTTCACCGCCGCCGCGCTCCATCCCTCGCTGGCCCGATCGGGGCCGTCGGTGGCGCCGTCGGTGGCGCCGTCGGCGGTGCCGAGCCGCGGCGGGTGGCGGTTGGCCACCTTGGGCGGTCTCGGGCTGGTCGGGCCGGTGGTGCTCGGCGTGCAGGCTGGTCGCGGCGATCTCCGGGACGTCGGCATGATCGCGGTGGTGAGCGCCGGAATCGTGCTTCTGATCATCGTCCGGATGGCCCGGCTGGAGGCCGATCAGCGACACCTCGCGATCACGGATGGCCTGACCGGGCTACGGACCCGTCGGTATCTGGAGGCCGAGCTGCGGGTCGCCGCCCGGCGGGCTCGTCGGGTCGGGTCGGGGATGGGCCTTCTCCTCGTCGACGTCGACCACTTCAAGTCCGTGAATGACCGGTTCGGCCATCCGACCGGCGACCAGGTGCTCGCCGAGGTGGCCCGGCGATTGCTCGACGTGACCCGTCCGGGGGACGTCGTGGCCCGCTACGGGGGGGAGGAGTTCGCGCTGCTTGCGCTGGACGTCCGGGGCGACACGCTGGCGGACATCGCCGAGCGGCTGCGGCTCGGCGTGGGTCGGGAGCCCGTGCAGGTGACGCTGCCCGTGCCGGCCCCCGCTGCTTCCACCGACTGGTCAGCCGCTTCCGCAGAGTGGTCAGACTCTTCCGCAGGGTGGTCGGGCGCTTCCGCCGACTGGTCGCCCTTCCCCGCCGGCGCGGGGGCTGCGGCGGCCCCGGCGGCCCCGGCGGCCGACGTCATCCGGACCGCGGGAAGCATCGCGATGACAACTCGCAGCGACGGCCGACCGGACACGGCGGGTCAGCTCAGGACCGCCACGGGTACCGGATCGTCGTCGCTGTCCGTGCCGGTAACGGTCTCGGTCGGCGGCGCTGTCCTGCCCGACCACGCGGGCGACGTCTACGCGCTGGTCGCGGTCGCGGACCGGGCCCTGTACGCCGCCAAGGAGGCGGGCCGGGACCGGGTCGCGATCGGTCCGGAGGGGGCGCAGCGCCCAGGGCGCGTTCCGGCCGCGGCGCCGACGCCCTCCGGACGGGCCTCCCCCCACCCGCGGCCGCCCCGAGTCCCGAGCGCCGGTCGACCGGCGCTCGACTCCACAGCATCCCGACGCTCACCGATGGACTGGCCGGCCGGCGACCAGCCCGTGGCCGACGGAGGTGCGGCGGATCCGCTCGGCATCCGGCCGCCCACGTTCCCGCGGCCTGCCGTCGATCCGTTCGGGTCCGGGCCCTCCCCGATCGTGGCGTCTGCCCTCGATCCGCTCCGAACGGGTCTGCGGATCGACGATTCCGCGTCGTCGCTGCGGTGGACGGACCGTCCTCACCCGGCCGAGCCAGTCGAGAACGATCCGGAGGGCGCCCTCCGGCCGGGCGCGTCATCCGGCGCGTCGGCGTCCGGCTGGGACGGGCCCTGGGGCGGTGACGACGGCGAAGCGGCCCGATCGCGCCAGGCGACCACCGCCAACCCGGACGGCACGCCGGCCGTGCTCGCCGAGCCCGCGGCGGTGGCCGCAGCCGCCGCGGCGGTGGCCACCGCGGTGGCCGCGGTACTGGTCGCGGAGCCGCGCGAGCTGCCCAGACGCCTGCCCGACAGCGTCGAGTGCCTGCGCCGGATCGCCGAGCAGGTCGACGCCTGGCATGCGCCGCGTGCGGACGGCCGGGCGGTGGGGCACTGGCTCGCCGAGGTGCTCACCGTGCTCGGCCATGCCGCCGTGGCACGCCACNGGGCCCGGCTGGCCGGGCGGCTGCACAACGTCGGAAAGATCCTCCTGCCACCGCACGTCCTGGCCCGTCCGGGCCCCCTGGACGCCGAGGAGTGGCGGCTGATCCGGATGCACCCGGTGATGGGCGCGAATCTGCTCGCCCAGGTGCCGGATCTGCGGGTCGAGTCGGAGATCATCGCCCAGCAGCGGGAGTGGTTCGGTGGGGGTGGTTATCCCAGCGGGATCGCCGGGTCCCGGATCCGGATGGAGGCACGGGCCCTCGCGGTCTGCACCGCCTGGGCGGCGATGCGCGGCGGGCGCGGGGGGCGGGCTCCCCTGAGCGGACCCGCCGCCCGCGAGCAGCTTCGGGCCGGGCGCGCCACCCAGTTCGACCCGACGGTCGTCGACGTCTTCCTCGCTCTGGAGGCCGACGGGCGGGTCGGGCTGCCCCATCCGGGCGACCGGCTTACGACCACCCCGGCCGCGTGGGCGTCCACACGGCCGGCGCTGGGGCTCGCCCGATCGCGCGCCGGCGTCCCGGCCGTGATGCTGACCGAGGGAGACTGACGACGTATGAGCGAGTCCGCCCCTTGGCGAGCCCGTCTCTGTGGGTGAGCCCGTCTCTGTGGGTGAGGTGAGCCGGCCTCTGTGGGTGAGCCGGCCTCTGTGGTCCCCAGCGACCGCCGCGGCTTCCTGTTCCTCGCCGCACGGGCCGGGTAGCCCTCTCGGCCTACCGGATCGGTGAGTCGGTGAGTCGGCGTATCCGTTGGGTCGATGCCGGCCTGGCATCGGCTGGCCCGGCAGCGGGTAGTTCTCTCCCGATCGGTCCCGGAGTAACCGCTCCGGGCGCTTGGCCAGACACCCACCGTAGCCACGTGGGACGGTAGTGCGGTTCCGGTGCGGCGCGGCGTGTTCGTGGCCGGTCCCGAAAGTGGTGGTTGATACCCGCGGGGAAAGAGGGGGAGTGACGGACCGGGCCGCAACCCCGATACTTTGACGCTCCAGCACCTGGCATGTGTCGGATCGGTTGTGCTCCGCCAGACCGCGAAGAGGACGCGGCGAACCCGAGTGCGGGGAGGTGCCGGAAACGACCGGGGCGGTCGAGGCGTTGCGAACGGAGGTACGCAATCATGCGGTCAGTGGCACGAGGGGGATTCACCGCCCGGTCCGCCTGATACCCACCTCGCAACGCCCGTTGCAGATCCCCATAGGACGTCGCCACCGGTACGGGGGTTGTCCGTACCCAAGAAAGGTCACGAGAGAGGGGCGTCCGTGCGAACGCTCGAACCCACCAGCCTCGACCTCGACACAATCGAGGTGGACAAGCTTGCCAAGGGCATCACCCTGAGCCTGTTGATCCCGGCCCGTGGCCCGGAGGCGGCCCGGACTCTCGGCGAGATCATCGCGCAGAACCGGCAGCGGTGGATGCAGGAGCGCAGTGTGCTGGACGAGATCGGCGTCGTCGTCGATCCGTCCTCGGACGGCGACGAGCACGACCTCGTGCGCATCGCGACGGACGCGGGCGCGAGCTGGGTCGTCCGCGGGCAGTCCGTCCTGCAACGCCATGCCGGCCGGGAGGCCACGACGACCGGTGGGAAGGCCGGCGCCATGCGCAGCCTCGCCTACCTTGCGTTCGGTAATCGTCTCATCTTCCACGACGCCGATCTGGAAAGCTACGATCCGTACACGGTTGGGGTGCTCGCCGCTGCGACGACCGCCGGCAACGCTCCACTTTTCGTGAACGGAAGTTCGCGTAGGGTGACGGGTGACGGTCAGCCCGGCGGGCGCACCACGGAGATGCTGCGATCGTTGTTGTCGAAACAGCTCGCCCGGTATGTGCCGTCCATCACGCGGACTATCCAGCCCCTGATCGGGGAGTTCGTCATCGACGCGGATGTCTTCGCGGCGCTGGCCTTCTCGCGCGGGTATGGCGTGGAGACCTCGCTGAAGGTTCTGGCGCTCGACCTGCTCGACTACTCGGACAGCCTGCAGGTCGAGCTGCCGATCAAGTATCAGGTCGGCCAGCATTACCACAGCCTCGTGAAACAGTTCCATGAGATTAGTTTCACAATCGATGTCCTGGAAGCGTACTTCCAACGGCGCCGTGTCGATCCGCACGTCGCCATCTGGCAGATCGCCGACAACTACGACCTGCTTTTTCCGGGACGCACCTACGCTCTGCACCGGCCGCCGGGCTACGACGAGACGGATTTCGTCCCGCGTATGGGCTTCTACCAGCCGCTGGCCACGGCACCGGCGTATCAGGCCCGACTTCCGGAGATCAAGAGTGCCCGCCGGGTCGCACTGGACGCGCTGGAGCGCCGGATGCGTACTTCGGCCTGACCGATCTGCCCCGACCGGGCCGGGTGGCCCGGTCGGGTGCTCTACCGGCCGCCCATGCGGGCTGGTCCAGACCCGACCGTCCGGTCCGGTCGGGTCGGGTCATCCGCGCCGGGCGGGCTCGCCGGGACGATCGCCCGGCAGGCCTGGGTGAACACGTCGATCATCTGTCGGTCGAACAGGTCGGCAGGATCTTCGAGGGCCGGGGGGAGGTGGCCGAAGGACTCCAGCGACAGGAAGCCGTGCAACTGGGTCCAGGCCGCCAGGCAGACCGCCATGCCACCGGGGTCGATCGCCACGCCGTGGTCGCCAGCCCAGGCGCGCAGCCTGACCTGCATCGTCGGGGTGAGCCCGGCTTCGACATGGCCGGTGTCGACCAGTCCGGCCTCGATCGCCTCCGTCATGCAGCGGAACAGCACGGTCACCGACCGCTGCAGCTCGGCGGCCACCCGGGTGCCGACGAACCCGCCTTCCGGTACCCGCGTACCGAAGATCAACGTGTACTCGACGGCGTGGTCCAGCGCCCAGTGGCGGTGCGCCCGGGCGACGTCCAGCCACCGACCGAGATGATCGTGCGGATCGCCCGCCGTGAACGCTGCCTCGAGGGCGTCGGCCAGCGAGGCGAAGCCGTCGGCCGTCAGCTCCGCCAGCAGGACCTCGCGGCTGTCCACGTAGCGGTACAGGGCCGAGGGGGCCATGCCCATCGCCCGCGCTACCCCCCGAAGGGACAGGGCGGCGGGACCGAGCTCCGCCAACTGGGCATGCGCCGTCTGCTTGATCTCGTCGAGGGTGGCCCGCCGTAGCCGCTCCCGGCGGGGGACTGGACTACTCACAGCGGCCATGGTCGATCTCGGGGTGAACGCTGTCAACTTTGCGTCAGTTCGGCCTTGACGAGAACACCCGGCGCGAACACTGTTCTCTCCAGGGTTGCCCCATCTGTGGAGGAAGCCGTGTTCTCGTCCCTTGTGGCGCTGGTGACGCGCCGCCCTCGCCTGGTGCTGGTCCTCACGGTCGTCGTCCTGCTCGGCGGCGGCGTCCTCGCGAGCACCGCCTTCGGCAAGCTGCAGACCGGGGGCTTCGACGACCCGGCTTCGGAGTCCACCCGGGCAGCCGATGTGATGGACGCCCGCTTTCACGGCCATCCGAACGTGCTCCTTCTCGTCACCGCCCGGCGAGGGGATGTCGACGACGCGACGGTCGCCGCCGCGGGCCGGTCCGTGGCGGCCGATCTCGTCGCCCAGCCCGGCGCCCGCGACGTCGTGTCCTACTGGACCGGCGGCGGGCCGGCGCTGCGCTCCCGGGACGGCCGATCGGCCCTGGTCGTGGCCAGTGTGCGGAACGATGACCAGGCCTCGGACATCGTCGATCGCTACGAGTCGAGTCGAGAATGGTCGGACACGGTGACCGTGCTGCCGGGTGGTGCGGCGACGGTGGGCGAGGACATCGGCAACCAGGTCTCCAGCGACCTCGCCGTGGCCGAGTCGATCGCCATCCCCATCACCCTGGTGCTCCTGGTGATGGCGTTTGCCGGCGTCGTCGCCGCGCTGCTGCCGCTGGGCATCGGCCTGCTCGGCATCGTCGGCGGTTTCGCGACGCTGTCCGTGATCGGCGGGCTCACCGACGTGTCGATCTTTGCCGTGAACCTCGCGACGGCGATGGGCCTCGGCCTCGGCATCGACTACTCCCTGCTGATGGTCAGCCGGTTCCGCGAGGAACTGGCGGCCGGGCGTGACCGTGCGGACGCGGTGGCGGTGACCGTTCACTCCGCCGGTCGGACCATCCTGTTCAGCGGTGCCACGGTGATCGTGGCGTTGGCCGTGATGCTNCTGTTCCCGCCGTTCTTCCTGAAGTCCATGGCCTATGCGGGGATCGCGGTGACGCTGGTGGCGGTGGTCGCGGCGATCGTGTCGCTGCCGGCCCTGCTGATGGTGCTCGGCGAGCGGGTGAACTCCTGGCGGGTGGGTGGCCTGATCGGACTGGTCCGCCGACGCCGGACGAGTCGGTCCGGGCCGGTGGAAGTCTCCGGCGCGGATGGGGGGAACGGGGGGGACGCGATCGCGATTCGGCAGACGGGCGAATCCCCGTTCTGGCGGCGGGTGGCGGCGACGGTGATGCGCCGCCCGGTGCTCACCGGGCTGCCGGTGGTCGCGGTGCTGCTCGTACTCGGGGCGCCGTTCCTGCACGTCAACTTCGGGACGCCGGACGACCGGGTGCTTCAGCCCGGCTCCGCGTCGAGCCGGGTGGTCGGGGACGCGCTGCGCGAGGACTTCGCGGCCGACCTCGGCGGTGCGATGGAAGTCGTCGTGCAGGCCGAGGGGACGCGATCGGTCGACCGGCCGGCGCTGGCCGCATACACGGCGACGCTGTCGCGGCTGCCCGACGTGGCCCGCGTGGACGGTGCGCTGGGAACCTACGTGCAGGGCCGCCGTGTCCTACCCGCCGAGCCGACCAGTAGCCGCTTCGCCGTCGCCGGTGCGGACTCGCTGCAGGTGGTGACCTCGGTGGACTACGCGTCGGGTCGCGCGCAGGCACTCGTCCGGGCCGCCCGGGCCGTGCCGGCGCCCGCCGGGACCAGCGCCCTGATCGGCGGGGCGCCCGCCGTGCTGGTAGACGGCAAGAACACGGTCGCCGACCGGCTCCCCCTCGCGCTCGGCCTGATCGCGTTGGCCACCTTCGTCCTGATGTTCCTGTTCACCGGCAGCGTGCTGCTACCGGTGAAGGCGATCGTGCTCAACGGCCTCGCCATGTGCGCGGTGTTCGGCGCATCCGTATGGATCTTCAGTGACGGGCACCTCGAGGGACTGCTCGACTTCACCCCCGGCCCGCTGGACACGTCCATGCCAGTGCTGCTGTTCTGCATCGCCTTCGGGTTGTCGATGGACTACGAGGTCTTCCTGCTGTCGCGGATCAGGGAGGCGCACGATGCCGGTGCCTCCAACGCCGAGGCCGTCGCCGCCGGGCTCGCCCGGGTGGNCCGGATCGTGACCACCGCGGCGGCGCTGCTCGCCGTCACCTTCGTCGCCTTCGCGACCTCGTCGGTCCGCTTCATGCAGATGTTCGGCGTCGGCACGGCGTTGGCCATCGTGCTGGACGCGACGCTCATCCGGGGGGTGCTCGTCCCGGCGTTCATGCGGGTTGCGGGCAACGCGAACTGGTGGGCGCCGCGCCCCCTGCGGATCCTGCATGACCGGTTCGGACTCCGCGAGTACCGCGCGCCCGCACCCCCGGCCCGGCCGGGCTCCCCGCTCGTCCCGCGCGCAGGGCACGGATCGGCGGCTGTGGGCCTGGCACCGGCGCAGCGGTCCGCGGCCCAGGGCGGGGCGTCGCCGCGCGGCGACGCCGGACAGGGCCCGGCTGGGCGGCCGGGGCCGTCGGCGGGCTGACCGGATCGAGGCCGTCCCCGAGAAGGGGGCTGTGGGGCCCCGTGCGTGGGCGGCGGCGGGCCGCCGGCGCCGGCTCGGCTCAGAAGCGCTCGAAGCCGCGTCGACGTTCCCAGTCGGTGACCGTGCTCTCGTACGCGGCCAGCTCGACCTCAGCCGCATGCGCCAGATGGGCGACCACCCGGTCACCGAAGGCGGCGCGGGCCACCGCGCTTGACCGCCACCGCTCGACGGCGTCGCGCAGCGTCGCGGGCAGCGGCGTGAGTCCCGGCATGGTGAACGCGTTGCCGATCCGGCCGGGCTCGAGCGCCAGCCCGTGCTCCATCCCGAACCGGCCGGCGGCGATCATGCCGGCCACGGCGAGGTAGGGGTTGGCGTCCCCGCCGGGCACGCGGTGCTCGATGCGCAGCCCCGTCCCGCTGCCGACGACGCGTACGGCGCACGTCCGGTTGTCGCGCCCCCAGCTCACCCCGGTGGGCGCGAACGTGCCGGGGGCGAGCCGCTTGTAGGAGTTGACGTTGGGCGCGAACAGCAACGTGAAGTCGGCCATGCAGGCCAGCTGGCCGGCGACGAACGAGCACATCAGCGGCGACATCCCTGCGGTGTCGGATCGGCCGGCACCGGCCGCGGCCGCGAACACCGGCTCGTCCCCGTCCACCCCCCGCAGGGAGAGGTGGACGTGACAGGAGTTTCCCTCGCCCTCGTCGTACTTCGCCATGAAGGTCAACGCCTGCGCCGACGCGGCGGCGATCTTCTTGGCGGTCGTCTTGTAGAGGGCGTGGTTGTCGCACGCCTGGAGCGCCTCGGCGTAGCGGAACACGATTTCGTACTGGCCCGGATGGACCTCGCCCCGAGCCGACTCGACCGCGATCCCGGCGTCGGCCATGGCCCGCCGGATGCGGCGGGTCAGATCGTCGAGTTCCTCGGTGCCGAACAGTGCGTAGTCGATGTTGTAGCGGCTGGCCGGAGTAAGCCTCGACCAGGAACGCCGCGCCGCCCGTTTGTAGGACTCGCGGAAGACCAGGAACTCCAGCTCGGTCCCGACGAGGGCGGTGAGTCCGGCGGCGGCGAGCGCGTCGAGCTGGCGGCGCAGCACCGCTCGGGGGGCGACGTCCACGGGGGACCCGTCGGGCCAGGTCGCGTCCGCCAGGACCACCGCGCAGGACGGGCGCCACGGTGCCCGGCGCAGGCTGGTCAGATCGGGTCGGAGTCGAAGATCGCCGAAGCCGTCATACCAGGGAGTGCGCGGATAGCCGCCGTCGGTCTGCATGTCCACGTCGACGGCGTGCAGGTAGGTGCACGCCCCCATCCCGTCGGCGAGCACCTCGCCGGTGAAGTGGTCGGGGGACACGGCGCTGCCGACCAGCCGGCCCTGCAGGTCGACGGTGGCGACGACCACCTCCTCGACGGCGTGGTCGCCGGTCAGCAGCCGGTGCAGAGCCTCGACGCCCGCCGCCTGCGGATCGGTCAGGGCCTGCGGATCTGCCAGCGCCTGGAGATCTGCCAGGGCCTGGGGGTCGGCGTCCGCCGATCGCGGGCCGGCACCGTCGCTGGTACTGGTCCGATCGGGTGGCGATGCCGGGGCGGCGGGCTGCGGCGGTGCGGGGGCGGGCGGGTGGCCGGCCGGTTCGGCCGGGCTCGGCCGCTCGGCGGGCCCCGCCGAGCGGGCGGGTGGTATCGGCGCTGGCAGCGACGTCACTGGTCCTCCGTTCGTGCCATCGAAACCTCGGCCTGGGACGCCGGCCCGTGGGAGGTCACCGCCGCCACCGGGTTGGCCACCTTCCCGTGCATCAGGTCGAACCCGCCGTCCCGGTCCGCCCGGTCGTGGAACCCGGCGCCGGCGAGCTGCTCGCGGTTGAGGCAGACCCGGTCGAACCGCGGCGTGAGCAGATCGATCTCGCGGAAGCGTTCCCCCAGCTGGGGGAACCGCGCGTGATAGCCGTCGACCGCCGCCCGGACCAGCCGCCAGAACTCGCCCTCCTCGACCTGCAGATGATCCGCCGCGAGCACGGAGAAGTAACGGAAGTGGCCGGCGAACACGGCGGAGAGCACCGAGTGGGCCAGCAACGGCCCGGGCCAGCGGCGGCAGTGCGCGGCCGCCTGCGTGGGCATGCCCGCGCGTTCGGGAAAGTCGCCGTCCACCAGCTCGATGTCGGCGCCGAAGTCCTTCACCGCGATCCGTCGGGGTAGCTGCTCGGCGTCGAAGATGCAGATGATGTTCTCGCCATGCGGGGTGAAGGCGACCCCGTACCGGTACAGGTAGTGCAGCAGTGGCGGCAGCAACGCGGTGAAGAGGGCGCCAAGCCAGTCGCGGGCCGACTGGCCCGATCGGGCCACCAGTTCGGCAGCCAGGGACCGTCCGTCCGACCCGATCGTGAGCAGCGACGCGAGGCTGCGAGCCTGCTCCCCGTCGACGAGATGCCGCTCCACCGGATCGCGCCAGATCACGCCGAGCAACTCGTGCAGCCGGTAGGGCGCGCCGGGGATGGCATCGTAGGCCCGGTGGCCGACGGCGGCGCCGGCCACCTCGGACAGCGGCAGCACCCCCGTCACCTCCCGCAGGAACGGATCGGCGTCGCGCAGGTCGAGCAGCCAGCGCGACACTGCCGGCCCGGCGGCGGCGTCCGCCGCGGACATGCCACGCCAGACCAGGGTGTTGCGGATCATCAGGGCAAGCTTGACGTTGCGCCGCTCCGGCCGGTCGATGTTGGCCAGCGTGCGGACGGCCTGCAGCGGGAGGTACCGGTCCGGTCCCTCGCCCAACGGGACCAGCAGACCCGTGGCGAGCTCGGCGGCGAACAGCGGGACGATCACGTTCTCCCACTGCCATGGGTGCACCGGCAGCCAGACGTAGTCCTCGGCCGCCGCTCCGACGGCCAACAGGCCCGGCTCGCTGGACGGGTCGGGCTCGCTGGACGGGTCGGGCTCGCTGGATGGGGCGCGGCAGCTGGATGGGCCGAGGTCGGTGAGCGGGCCGAGGTCGGTGGACGAAGGGGGTGCCGTGGGCGTTGGGAGGTGGCTGGCCTGGGCGGCGGCGTCCCGCGGTGGTGCAGTGGCCACCAGGGCACGGGCGAGGACGTCGGCGAAGCGGACGCGGGTTTCGGTGTCTAGCTCCGCGCGGACCAGAGCTGCATTGCCCGACTGGTCCGCGGCGGCCCCGTCCGGTAGGCCGGGACCGGTCGAGGCGATGTCCCAGTACCGCCCGATCGCGGGATGCGCTGCCACCCAGCGCAGGCGGAAGGGCGACCGGGCCTCCGGGGTGTATCGGCTGGCGGCCGCGCCGAAGCCGAGGCGTCCCTTGTTGGCGACGAGGCAGGGATGGCCCGACTGATGTCCTTCCAACGCGACGAAGGGCAGGCGGGCGAGGAGGGCCGCGGGCGACGCCGTGGCCAGAAGGTGCTGATCGGCCGACTGGGTGGCGAGCAGGTCGCGCACCACGTCGGCGAGGACCGGATCGGGCCATCCGAGTAGGGACTGCGCATCCCGCAGGAACCGCACCGGGTCGTCGGCGGCAGCCTCGTCGATCCGCCCTTGGCCACGCGGGTCGACCGGCCGGCGGTCGTCCGGTCCGCTCGGGGGAGACAGGATGGTCCCCTGCCCGTCGACCGGCGGGGCGGTGCGGGTGAGGCTCGCGGGATCGATCCACCAGGATCCGAACGTGCCCCGCCGGGCGCGAAATCGGTAGACGGCGCCGGCTGTCACCAGCCGGTGGGCCAGCGCGGGTCCCCGGCCGATCGGGGGATGCTCCGCGAGGTCCGTGTCACCGGTGTAGTCCTCGATCTGCGGACTGAGCAGATCCTCGTAGGCGAGTTCCGCGATGAGCTTGGTCAGCAGTATGCGACCGGCCTGCCGCCAGCGGTCGGCTGACCCGCCCGGCCTCGCAACCGGCGGCGGGGATCCTGCGGCAGGTGGGCGGAGGGTCACCGGTCGGCCTCCCCGAGCATCACGGGATGCCGCCGTACCCCCCGATCGGAGGCTGCATCCCGCGCGCCGTCGGGTTCCCGACGCCCCCCACCATCCGCCGCCGGGGAGGCGGCGGCGCTGCCGGGCCCGACATGGCCCGTCGGCGCTGTTGTCGCCGTGGCCCGCGGTGCGTGGTGGGACCCGCCCGTCCGGGGAGGGGCACCGAAGGTCGTGAACGCCGAAGGCGGCGGCAGTCGGTATGCGTGTCCTCCGGTCAGGTCATCGAGGATGACCGCGGCCCGCCAGGCACCCAGGCCGAGATCGGGGGCACCGACCCCGTGGGTGTGCAGCTCGGCGTTCTGGACGTAGAGATGTCCGGTCACGCTGGGGTCGGTGGCGATCCGGTAACGGGCGTCGATCTGGAACCGACCTCCGTCGTCGAGAGCCAGCAGCCCGACCATCGGATCGAGCAGGGCCGGGCGCCGAGCGGCGTATCCCGTGGCCAGCACCACCGCGTCCGTGGTCAGCGCAAAGGCCCGGTTCTGATCATCGTGGCGGCAGTCGAGCACTGTCTCTCCCCGCTCGCCGTCCAGCGACGCCGACTGCACCGACACCCCCGGCAGNAGCGTGACCGCCTCGTCGCCACCGTCGATCGTCCGTTCGTAGAGCAGGTCGTAGATCTCTGCGATGGTGTCCGCGTCGATCCCCTTGTAGAGCTGCCACTGCGCCGGGACGAGCGCGTCCTTGCGGCCCTGCTCCAGGCCGTGGAAGTAGCGCACGTAGTCGGGGGTGAACTGTTCGAGGCCCAGCTTCGAGTACTCCATCGGCGCGAAGGCTGGGGTGCGGGTGATCCAGGTCAGGTGCTGCGCCGCCGTCTGCTGGTTGCGCAGCAGGTCGGCGAACACCTCGGCGCCGGACTGGCCCGATCCGACCACGGCGACGTGGGATAGTCCGGCCAGGGACGTGCGCCGCTCGCGGTAGTACGCCGAGTGAAACACCCGGTCACCCGCGACTCCCGCGAAGGCGGGTGGCATGGTCGGTTCGGTGCCGATTCCGAGCACCACATGCCTCGCGGTCACCACCCGGGTGGACCAGGTGCCAGCCCGGTCGGAGGGCTCTGCGTGCGCCGTCGCAGCAGGCGGGNCCGTCTGCCTGACCACGAGGCGAAACAACCCGGCGTCGGGATGCCAGCGGACCGCCTCCACCCGGGCGCCGAAATGGGTGGATTGCAGGCCCTCGGCGACCCACCGGCAGTAGGCGTCGTACTCGCGGCGGGGGATGTGGAAGCGTTCGTAGAGGTAGAAGCGAAAGAGCCGGTCGTGCGCCTGCAGGTAGGACAGGAACGACCATGGGCTGGTCGGATCGATGAGGGTGACCAGGTCGGCGAGGAACGGCACCTGCAGGGTCGTGCCCTCCAGCAGCAGGCCGGGGTGCCAGGTGAATGCCGGCGCCTGCTCGAAGAAGGCGGCCCGCAGACCGGGGAGGCCGTCGGCCAGTGCGGCCAGTGACAGGTTGAACGGCCCCAGCCCGACCCCTACAACGTCGTAGTCCGGTGCCTCCGGATGGGGGAGGCCGGATGCCGGCACCGTGACCGGGGTCCGCGGCGGCTCGTCGCGGGGTTCGGGCGGGATGCGGGACATCACGGGGCGGCCTCCAACAGCGGGTTCGGAATCTGTACGTAGACCGACTGGGTGGCCACCGGTCCGATCAGCTCGTCGCGGCCGTCCACACAGGTGCGCAGGTTGCCCTTGCTGGGCAGGGTGGCGGCCGTCAGGAGGGTGTCGAGTAGCCGGCGGCGGACGGCGGGTGGCCCGGCCGGGCTGTGGTCCGATCGGGTGTCTGAGGCCATCCGGGACAGCAGATTGCGTGCTCGCCCGAGCAGGCGGTGTTCGTCGGCGACATCGGCCGCGCCCAGGGCCCCTGCCACGGCGAAGACGTTGTTCACGAACAGGTAGTAGATGATGCGTTCCGCCACCAGTTCGTCGTCGAAGATCGCGTCGAGGCCCATGGCGAAGCCGGGTAGCAGGCGTTCCATGGCTGCGGCGGCCGAGGCGGCCACGTAGTAGCCCTGGCTGTCGCGGTACCACCCGGCCACCGGCCAGCCGTCGGTGTCCAGGCTGATCAGGGTGTTCTGCAGATGCGCCTCAACGCCCACACCAAACCACAGGTACAGGTCGAGCACGGGCGCTGCGAGCACGCTCAGGTAGCGCCCGAACCAGGTCTCGGCGAGCTCCTGGGGGGATTCTCCCCGGCGGTCGGCCAGCCGGATGAGCAGGCGGGGGAGCATCGCCGCCCGGGACCGACCGCGGCTGTCCGCCGCCCGATCGGGCCGGGGCGCGATCAGCGCCGCCAGGCTCATCGCCCGATCGGTCGGGCCGAAGGGGTTCGTGCGGATGGCGGTCTCCAGCCCCACCACGCCGTTGCTGCCGTCCGAGGACTCGCCGAACGTCCCGGCCGACCGGGGGATGCCCAGCCGCTCGGATCTCCCGGATGGTGGGGACCGGTCCGCATGGGTGACCGCCACCCAGTCGGGCTCCCCGATGAGGTGGAAGTCCGGATGTCGGGCGGTGAGAGCGGCACCGAGGCCCGCGTCGACCAGCCTGGTGATCATCTCTGCCAGTCGAAGCTCCCCGAGATGCAGGACCCGGCGAGAGTTGGTGATCCGCAGGCCCAGGGAGAGCTTGAGCATGACCCGGCGGTCCGGCCGCCAGACCGTGCGCAGGGACGACGTCGGATACCACAGCGGGCCCGACTCGCCGAGGTCCACGAGGCGGCCGTCGGCGAGCAGCCGGGCAAGGGGGCTGTCCGCGCGTTCGGTGAGTTCACGGGCCTGCCACGGATGGGCCGGCACCGGAACGTAGCCGGGTGGAAGGCACCTGTCCGGCAGACCGCCCAGGTCGGCGCCGGTCGGTGCCGACGGGCCTGCTCCGATCGGGCGGCACCCCGCCGCCTCGCTGTGGGCGGCACCGCCGCCGTACAGCTCGGTCAGCAGGCGCGTGACCGGATGGCGGCCCGCCGGCGATGTCGCCGTGGGGCTGCGCTCGGCCGCTGGGGCGACCGACGTCGACACCACCGAGGGATGAGCGGCGAACCAGTGCAGCGCGAAGGAGCCGGCCCGCTCGGGGGAGTAGGCGGCCATCGCCCGGTCGGAGGCCCCCTGCCGGCTCATCGCGGCCGGGTGGAAGGGATGGCCCGTGAGCGACGCCTGCTCGGCGGCGAGGAACGGGGGGACGGCACTCGGGTGCCCCTGTGTCCGACGGGCGTCGAGATGGGCGGCGATCCGGCAGGCCGAATCGAGGATCCGGTCCAGCGCCTCGGCCCCGTGGGCGGCGGGCAGCCCCTGTTCCGCGGTGATCTCCCGGACGAGGAGCGCGGCGAGCAGGCCGGCGTCGACGGCCGACGGCGCGCCCGCCGGGGAGACTAGCTCGGGCTGGGCGAACCGGTGCCACCCGGACGGCGAGCGGTGGGTCATCGTCGCCCGGACGGACAGGCCCGACGCCGGCAGCTTGACGTCGATCGCGCGGGCGCCGGCGGCCGGCAGCGCGCCGGTCTCCCGAAGCCAGCAGCGCAGGAGAGTCTCGGTGACGAGGTCATCAGCGATGGCCGCAGCCGTGGGCTGGTCTCTGGTCACGAGGCGCTCCCGATGCCACCGCCGTCCGCGCCGGCGAGTTCGTCGCCGATCGCGGCGATCAGGCGGAGCAGCGCGTCCACGTCGGCTTCGGTGGCGTCGGGATTCAGCAGGGTGAGCTTCAGGTGCACGGCCCGATCGGGTCCCGCTCGGGTCCGGCCGACCACCGCGCGCCCGTCGAGCAGCAGCGTGCGACGGATGTCCGCGTTGAGCCGGTTCAGTCGATCGGTGGTGCAGTCCGCCGCCGAGCCGGTGGCGCCGGCCTGCGGCCGGTAGCGGAAGACGACCGTGCTCAGCGTGACCGGAAAGGCGGCCTCGAGGCGGGGATCGGCGAGGACGGTCCGTTCCGCGTGCCGGGCGAGATCGTGGCAGGCGTCGACCAGGGCGCCCAGCCCGTCGCGGCCGAGCGCGCGCAACGTCACCGCGATCGGGAAGGAGTCCGCGCGGCGGGTGGTCCGCAGGGACCGGTCCAGGAGGCTGGGAAAGCCGGCGGCCTCGTCGTCCTCGGAGCGGAGGTAGTCCGCATGCGCGGCGCGCAGGCTGGGCCACTCGTCCGGACGGGGCGTCAGGAAGACGCCGGCCGGAGCCGGCTGCCAGCCCAGCTTGTGCAGGTCCAGGGACACCGAGTCGGCGAGCGCGAGCCCGTCCAGGTGGCCGGCCAGCCGGTCGGAGAACAGCGCGCCGCCGCCGTATGCCGCGTCCACGTGCAACCAGCCGGACGAGGTGAGATGGCCCGTTCCGGCCGGTGCCGCCGGGGGTCGCCGCCCGCGTAGCCGGCGCCGGTGCTCCTCGACCGCAGCCGCGATCTCGCGCAGCGGGTCGACGGCCCCGGCGTCGGTGGTGCCCGCGGTGGCCACGACGACGGCCGGGCCGGGGTACTCGGCGAGCGTCCGTCGCAGCAGGTCGACCCGCATCCGGTCCTGGCCGTCGGTGGGGATGGTGGCCCCCGGCGGGGCATCGAGGCCCAGCACCGCGGCGGCGCGGTCCACCGACAGGTGCGCGGCAGCCGAGCGGAACACGCGCAGCCGCCCGTTCGGCCCCGCCGCTTCCGTAACCCCACCGGCTGTCCCCGCGGCCCCCGGGCGGGCGGCATCCCGGGCGAGAAGCAGGCCCATGAGATTGGACTCCGTGCCGCCGGTGGTGATCGTGCCGGTGGCCCGATCCGGGTCGAAGCCGGCCAGCCCGGCGAGCGCGGCGACGACCTCGGTCTCGATCGTGGTCGCGGCCGGGGCCTGATCCCAGGAGTCCAGGGACGGGTTGAGGGCGCTCACGGCGAGGTCGGCGGCGACCGCCACGGGCAGCGGGGGGCAGTGCAGATGGGCGGCGCACCATGGGTCCGCCGGGTCCACGGACCCGGCCGCGAGGGCCTCCACCAAGCCGGTGAGCGCGGCCGTGGCGCCAATACCGGTGCGCGTGAGCAGGCTGGTGCGGTTGGGCGATACGCCGAGGGCGGCCTGGATCGCCGCACGCACTCGCGCGGGTCCACCGGCCGGCAGCGGTCCGCCGCGCCGACGCCGGCCCTCGGCCAGCGCGGCGAGGGTCAGCCCGACGAGCTCGTTCAGGCCCCGCCGGGGCTCCGGCGCTTCGCTCACGTGGTCGGACGCCCGGTGGCGTCGGCGGTGAGCCGCCGCACGGCCGCATCGGCGGCGTCGGCGAGGATCGCCAGGGCGCGCTCGCTCTCCTCCTCGCCGATGATCAGGGGTGGTAGGAGCCGGATGACCGCCCCGTGCCGCCCACCGAGCTCGATGATCAGTCCACGGCGGAGGCACTCGGCCCGGACCAGGGCAGCGAGCCGGGGATCGGCGGGATGCGCGCCGACCGCGTCCGCCTCGATCGTCGGATCGACCAGCTCGGCGCCGAGCATGAGCCCCCGGCCGCGCACGTTCCCCACGTACGGACGGTCACGGGCGAGATCCTCGAGGCCGGCCAACAGGCGGGAGCCCAGGCGGGCGGCGCGTTCGTCGAGTCCGTCCTGGCGCACCCGGCGCAGGGTGGCACGGCCGGCGACCATCGCGAGCTGGTTGCCGCGGAAGGTGCCGGTGTGCGCGCCGGGCGTCCAGACGTCCAGCTCGGCCCGGTAGGCGATCACGGCCATCGGCAGTCCGCCGCCGATCGCCTTGGACATCACGAGGATGTCGGGGGTGATCCCGCTGTGCTGCGCGGCCCAGAACCGTCCGGTCCGCCCCACCCCGGTCTGCACCTCGTCGAGGATGAACGGGATGCCGCGCCGGCGGGTGATCTCCCGGATGGCCCGCAGCCAGCCGTCCGGCGCCGCGACCACGCCACCCTCTCCCTGGACTACCTCCACGATCAGTCCGGCCGGATCGGTGACCCCGCCGAGCGGGTCATCCAGCAGCCGTTCGATGTAGCGGATGGAGAGTTCCGCACCGTCCGGACCGGCGGCGCGGCCGGCCGGGGATCCCACCCCGAACGGGCACCGGTACGGGTAGGGAAAGGGCAATCGGACAACCGAGGCCGTGGCCGGCAACGGGTTCTTGACGGCGACGTTGCCGGTCACGGCCAGCGCGCCCGCGGTCATGCCGTGGTAGCCACCGGTGAACGCGAGCATGGTCTGGTTTCCGGTCGCCGTCTGGGCGAGCTTGATAGCCGCCTCCACCGCGTCGGCCCCGCTCGGACCGCAGAAGTGCAGCTTGACATCGCTGCCCAGCCCCGGTGGCAGGCAGGCCCGAAGCTCCTCGGTGAACGCGTCCTTCTCGGGGGTGG
This sequence comes from Frankia sp. ACN1ag, assembly GCF_001414035.1. Classification (NCBI taxonomy): domain Bacteria; kingdom Bacillati; phylum Actinomycetota; class Actinomycetes; order Frankiales; family Frankiaceae; genus Frankia; species Frankia sp. ACN1ag. Next base: position 81,286 of record NZ_LJPA01000003.1, read on the forward strand.
CGAGGTCCAGGGTGTGCAGGGGGGCGCCGCGGGAGAGCGCCGCGGTGATCGCCTGGACCACGTCCGGATGGTTGTGGCCCAGGGCCAGAGTGCCGGCACCGGACAGGCAGTCCAGGTAGCTCCGGCCGTCCGCGCCGACGACCGTGGCTCCGCCCGCGCGGACCGGCACGATCGGGAGGGTGCGCGCGTAGGTTCGGGCGGACGACTCCCGCTCGCGCTGCCGCGCCAGGATGGCGGCGGGATCCCAGGCCGGGGGGACCGGGTCGATGCTGGTGCTGATGCCGTTTCGAGCGGAAATCGTCATTGCGGGCGACTCCCTTTCGAGCGGACCGTGTTCAAGGAAGCCTAACCTAACTCCGCGGCGAGCTGTTGCTCCGCGCAAGGATACGGTCGCGTCTGGCACCATCGGCGGATCCCTCCATGGTCCGCCTGGATGCCCTGCATCGTCGTGGAATTGCTGCTCCTGAGGCCCTCCCTGGCTCGGGCCCCCGCCATTCGGGCAGTGTCCGAGCGCACACCCGGGGGTGGACTCTCCGGCTGGCATGGTCGTGTCTGTCTTGGGACGTGGCTGTGCCGTCGGTGCGTGGCCCGATTCCGCCCCGCTCAAATGGGCTGATCACCCCTGCGCCCGGGCCGCTGCGGCCGTCGTCGCCGGAGGAGCGCGGAGCCGGGTCGACCACGCATTCGGCATTTTATTGCGCGGAATACGCCGCATTCGTCACTGTGGGAACGGCGTGGTGGTCCGATCGGGCGATGACCGGGCCCCGGGGAGGAGGACTCGGATGGACCTGCCGCCGTCCGCGGCTCCGCTGCATGCCCTGCCCGCGGAGCGCCTACCCCTCGCGGTGCTCGCGGCGGTGCGCGATCGACCGGCGGGGACGGCGGAGATCAGCGCCTACCTCTACGACCCGACCGTCGCCGCGCGCAACGCCGCCGCGCTGCGTGCCTGCCTGCCTGGCTGGGCGGCACTCTGCTACGCGGTGAAGGCCAACGGCTTCCCGCCGGTCCTCGACGCGCTGCTGCGGGGCACCGGCGCAGGCCGTTCGGGTCTGGCCAGGACGCACCCCACCCTCCTGGGCGCGGACCGGTCGGCCGTCCCCGGAGTGGGCCAGGAGGCCGCCGCCACCGGCGCGGACCGCGGGTGTGCCGTCCCCCGTCTGGACCTGCCGTCCGCCGCTTCCGAGGCCGGCGAGGACATCGTGGTCCCCCGACTGGACCCGAACGCCGTCGTCCCCGGTCTCGGTGGGGTGGACGGTTTCGAGGTCTCTTCGGTGCGTGAGATGCGCCTGGCCCTGGCGACCTACGGCCGAGTGGCCGCCGCCCGATCGCCCTACCTGGTCGCGTCCGGCCCGGCGAAGTCGGTCACTCTGCTGACCGCGCTGGTCGAGTCCGGCGTGTCCATCGTCAACGTCGAGAGCCCGGGTGAGCTACGGCGGCTGGAGGCTGTCGCGGCGCGGCTCGGTCGGCGGGTCACCGTGGCGGTGCGGGTGAACCCGGCGCGGGTCTCCCTCACGGGCTCCCTGCAGATGGGGGGACGGCCGAGCGCGTTCGGGGTGCCCGAGTCGGAGGTGCCGGCCGTGCTGGATCTGGCGAAGCGTCTGCCCCATCTGGACGTGGCCGGATTCCATGTCCACGCGGTGTCGGGCAACCTCGACGCAGCCGCCCATCTGGACTACGTCCGCTGGTGCCTCGGGTTCGCCGAGCGCACGGCCGCCGACGCCGGGATCGACCTGCGGGTGGTCGACGTGGGTGGGGGACTTGGCGTGCCGTTCGAGCCGGACCGGCGCGGCGAGCGGCCCTTCGACCTGGACCGGTTCGGGGAGGGCCTCGCGCGGCTATCGGTCCCAGCCGGCGTCGATGTGATCTTCGAGCCGGGCCGGCTGCTCGTGGCCGACTGCGGCTGGTACGCCGCCGAGGTGATCGACGTCAAACGCTCCTACGGGACCGATTTCGTCGTGCTGCGCGGCGGCATCCACCATTTCGCCCTGCCGACCTCCTGGGAGATCGTGCACAACTTCGCGGTCGTGGCGAGGTCCCATCCGAGCGGCGCGGAGAAACAGAAAGAAGCCGAGGACGTCGGGGGCGCGGGAGAGAACGGGGGCGTCGACACGACCGGACGTCCGGTCACCGTCGTGGGCGAGCTGTGTACCCCGGAGGACACTCTCGCGCGCGACATCACGGTCGGATCGGTGCGGCCCGGCGACGTCATCGTCTTCCCGCTGGCCGGAGCCTACGGCTACGAGTTCGCGCTCGCGGACTTCCTCGGCCATCCTCGGCCGCGCCGCATCGTGCTTGCGACATCGGCCGACGGCGGTCCGCAGGGCGGGTGACACGGGCGGTCGCCGGGGTCTCGCGGCGGGGCCCCGGTCGGACCCGTCGCAGACGAACGTCACCGGGCGCGGGACGGGCGGGATGCCCGGCCGAACCCGAGCCCCGACGCAGGCGTCCGCTCCACCGCCGGTCCCCTGCGGTCGATGGGGAACCCAGGGGAGGACCCGTGTCTATCGCGTCCGGCGGACGGGCAGCAATGTCGATGGCTGTGCGTGTTAGTCGGAAGAATGGTAAATAGGCTGTTTTGTCTCCACGCAACGCAATGGCTGCAAAATTCTCTATGTACAGACAACGCGACTCGGCTAGACTTGTCCTGGTCGCATCCAATGTGGTTGCCGGGCTCGATCCACCCGGTCGGCCGCGGATGACGGCCGACTACCGCCGGCGTGTGGTGAATTATCGTCCGGGCCGATCAAGCCGACCAGTCCGTTCCGTCTACCAAGTATGAAGGTGGTCTCCTCTTCGGTTACAGCCTGATCGGCTGCTTTCGGTGGTTCCTTGGTCTCGGCCTTCTGGTCTGCTGGTCGTGTTCGCCCGGCGTCGCGTCGGTGATCCGTGTGGTCGTGGCAACGGCCGATCCGAAGCCGGTTGTGCGGGGGGAATTCTCATGCTTTCGTTTCTGCGTGGGCGCGTGTCCGGGCATCGGTACCGAACCGCCGTCCCTCTTCTTCTGGGGGCCGTACTGCTCGGTGCAGTTCTGGGTGGCGGTGGCTATGCGTATGCGTCCGGCACATCTTTCGACAATCCCTGGGTCTTCCGGGCGACGAACCAGGCGAGCGAGGGGCTGCGCATCCAGTCCACCGGTGGGCCGAACGGTCAGCTGCTCATTGTGTACGATAATTTTAACCAGCCTATCTTCGCCGTCAACAAGGCGGGCGGGGCGAGCGTGTTCGGCGACAACTTCAACGTGCACCAGGGCGGTGACATCTTCCATCCCTGGGTCAGACTGAGCGTCGTCGATCCGCGGCCGGCGGACTGCGTGACCACCGGTCAGCTCGTCATCGGCGGATCAGCCACCTCGGGCGGTCGGATCTGGCGATGCGTCGTCGGCCGTGGCTGGCTCCCCGTGCTCTGACGTGTATCTGGCGGAATTCCCGTCCGCCCGGTGGGCTGCATCGACGGAGGCATCCCGGTACCCACCTTCGCCGCCCGGCGGGCTTGCTGAATTCGGCGGTGTCCCGAGGGTCCATGGCGGGTGACCCGGAGGCTGGCCCGGGCCGGCGTTCACGGTTCATCAAGGAGCAGGGCCATGACGCCGACGAGGGTGGCGCTGCTCACGATCTTTCGGTGGCGGATGAGCTCGCCGATCTCGCCGAGCGGTATCCATTCGATGCGATCCGACTCGTTGCGTTCCGTGGGCGGTCCGGTGAACGTGGCGGAGTCCGCCCGGAACACGAAGTGCTGCGCGTCGGTGATGCCGTTCGCGGGCTGCGCGTAGATCAGGGGCCGCAGCGGCCCCGGGCGCCAGCCGGTCTCCTCCTCCAGCTCCCGGGCGGCGGCGTCGATGGGTTCCTCGCCGTCCTCCACCAGACCCATCGGCAGTTCCCAGCCCCAGGTGTCAGTGACAAACCGGTGCCGCCACAGCATGAGTACCCGCCGCGACTCGTCCAGCAGCGAGGTGATGGCGACATCGCGCAGCCGGACCACGTGATACTCCGCCCGCTGCCCGTCCGGCTGCTCCACGTCGAGGTAGGCGAGGTTGACCCAGGGCGTCTGGAAGACGGACCGCTCCTGATGAACCCGCCACTTCATGAAGGCTCCCTGCTCGTGCGACAACTGACCGTCCGCCGTCCGCCGTCCGCCTGCAGCCGGACGGCGAGGCCGTTTGCTCGATGCGGGATCGGATCTGCCGCTCCGCAGGGACGGTGGCGGTTTCCCCTGCGCCGGCGTTCTCGTCGAAGGGGTCGCGGTGGAGGCCGCCATCGATCCAGATCGGTGGCGGCGGATTCGACCGAGCAAAAACATCAGGCGCTTCCGTGCCCCGGGTAATTCGGCGCCCTGTCCTCACCTACGGTGCGAACCGATGTTATCGTCTACGCGTAGACGCCGGGAGGATCCTGATGACTGAGCCGGTGAAGCGGCGGCGCTCTCTGCTGGGTGATGCTCTGCCAGCACGAACGTTCGACCAAGGGGTCGATCTTGAGGTTGCGGAGTGGATCCTGGGAGCCTTGACCGCCAGGATCTCCAGTCTGCTGGCTGAGGAGCCGGACGAGACGGTGGCGCAGAGTCTCCGGGCGGAGCGTGCCGCCCTGGCCGCCGAGCGGCGTCGAATGATTGCCGGGGGCCCGTCTGCAGTCGCCCGGGTGCTCCAGGAGTACGGACCGCGGGCTAGGCAGCTCCGAGAAGAGCGGCAGTGACCGAGGAGTTCAGGCTCGATCCGAAGAGCCACCAGGAGATTTTCGTCCACGAGATCGTTCCCGAACTGCTCGCGGGGGCGCGGTGGCAGGAGGTTCCGATCGTCTTCCTGCTCGGCGGCCAGCCTGGGGTCAATGCCACGTAGCCTATTTTGATCATGTTCGGTTGAGGGTGTGGATCCTGGCCGTCGCTGGAGCGTGATGGCGGATGCTGGCGGCCTCGCCGGGTTTTTTGACGCGGTAGTTGTTGTGGCGGGCGCGTTTCACCGCGCGGGGGCAGGTGCGTTCACGGCGGTCGGGGATCAGGAGCCGGGCGAGGTTGGACAGGTGCTTGGGAAGGTGGTCAGTCCAGTCCTGAGGGGGGAATGTCCGCCGTCCCGGTGGCGGTACGGCGGATCAGGCGGAGGGCCTTGGCGAAAGAGATCGAGTCCGGGTCGAGGTCCGCGGCGGCGGACGCCTGCGCGGTCAGGTCACTGATCGCATGGTGGACGATCAGATAGGACCAGATCTCCTGGTAGACCAGGTCCGGAAGACGGGACCGTAGGACTCGCCCGGGGCCGCGGAGATGGGTTTTGAGCTGGTCGTTGACTCTGCTGCTTAATTCGGCTGGGTGTCGTGGGTGCGGCATGATCTCCTCTGCGGTCCGGGTCGCCTCGTGGGCCGCGGGAGGTGGGGCACATGTCGTTGCAGCCGAAGGGGCTGCCCGAGATCCCGGCGCAGACCGTGGCGGTCGCGCGGGCGGCGTTCCCGCGGGGGACGCCGGCGATGCGGCTGCGGGACCGGCTGGCCGAGGTGTTCGTCGATAAGCCGTTCACCCCGGCGTTCGGCCGGCGGGGGGCGCCGGGTCTGCCGCCGGCGGTGTTGTCGCTGGTCACGGTGCTGCAGTTCACCGAGAACCTCACCGACCGGCAGGCCGCGGCGATGGCGGTCCGCGCGATCGACTGGAAGTACGCCCTCGGCGCGGAACTGACCGACACCGGGTTCGACGCCACTGTGCTGTCCCGGTTCCGGACCCGCCTGGCCGACCATGGCCTGGAACGGGTGGTGTTCGACCGGCTCGTGGAGGTCTGCCGTGAGCGGGGCCTGATCGGCGCCGGTGGCCGGGCGCGCACCGACTCCACCCATGTGATCAGCGTGGTGCGGGACCTGAACCGCACCGAGCTTGCTGGGGAGAGTGTGCGGGCGGCGTTGGAGGCCCTCGCGGTCGCGGCCCCCGACTGGCTGGCCGACACCCTGAACGTCGACGAGTTGGCGCACCGCTACGGCGAGCGGGTCAACGGATGGACGATGCCGTCGTCGACGGCGGCCCGGGACCGCCTCGCGGTGGTGTTCGGCCAGGACGCGCTCGCGGTGTGCCGGGCGGTGGGCGCGCCCACCGCACCCGGCTGGCCGCGCGAGATCCCCGCGGTGGCGTTCCTACAGCAGATGCTGGTGCAGACCTACTACCTGTCGACCGACAGCCGGGGACGGGAGGTGATCGTGAAGCGGGACGCCGACCAGCAGGGTGTCCCGCCCGGACATCGCCGCTTGGCCTCCCCGTATGACCGCGACGCGCGGTGGGCGGCCAAGGGCGACGACCTGTTCTGGTGCGGCTACAAGGTCCACCTCACCGAAACCTGCGACCCTCCCACCGAAGCCGAAGCCGAAGCCGAAGCCGAAGCCGAAGCCGAAGCCGAAGCCGAAGCCGAAGCCGAAGCCGAAGCCGAAGCGTTGCCGTTACGGCTGATCACGGACGTTCTCACCACCCAGGCGACCGTCCCCGACGTGAAGGCCACCCTGCCCGTCCAAGCCGCCCTCGCCGAGCGTGGCCTGACCCCCGCCGAGCACTACCTCGACGCCGGCTACTCCTCCGCCGACCTCCTCCACACCGCCGCCACCCGCGGCATCACCATGGTCACCCCCGCCCTTCTCGACCACTCACCCCAGGCCAGAGCCGGCGCCGGCTACGACAAGGCCGCGTTCCGGATCAACTGGAAAACCCGCCAGGCCCGCTGCCCCCAAGGCCACACCAGCACCGGCTGGTACCCCGTCCGCCAGCACGACCGCGACGCCATCGTCGTCCAGTTCGCCCACACCGACTGCCACCCCTGCCCCACCCGCACCGAGTGCACCACCGCGGCGCGTGGCACCCGCTACCTCAGCCTGCGCCCCCAAGAACTCCACGAGACCCTCACCGCCGCCCGCGCCGAACAGGCCACGGACACCTGGAAGACCCGGTACGCGCTGCGCGCCGGGATCGAGGGCACCATCAACCAGGCCCTCGACGTCACCGGCCTGCGCTACGCCCGCTACTGCGGCCTACCCAAGACCCGCCTCCAACACGCCTTCTCCGCCACCGCGGTCAACATCACCCGCCTCAGCCACCAACTCGCAACCCAAACCCCGAATTAAGCAGCAGAGTCTTCACCGCGATCAGCATCAAGTCGTCCTGACTCGTGATGAGGGGGTGGATCCCGGGCGATGGCGGTCGAGACCATGCCGGCGCAGGGAGCATCGACGCCACCGCTGGCGGCCATCCTCGCCGGATCGGCGATGGTGCTGGTCGTGGGCTTTGTCGCGATCTTCGGCGAGGCGATCTCCGGGGACTCCGGCGGCGCAACCGGCCAGTACGCGGACGCCGGGACGATCCCCGGCGCCTACGTGGGCGCGATCCTCAGTGCCGGTCAGACCTGCGCCACCCTCAGTCCCGGTCTGCTCGCCGCCCAGCTCAAGCAGGAGTCCGGCTTCCGGCCCGGTGCTCGATCACCGGTCGGCGCCCTCGGCATCGCGCAGTTCCTGCCCGGCACCTGGGCCAGCCACGGCCGGGACGGGGACGGGGACGGCCGGGCCGACATTCTCAATCCCGCCGACGCGATCCCGTCTGCGGCCGCCTACGACTGCTCGGTGGCCGCCGCGGTCGCGGATGTGCCCGGGGACCCGGTACGGCTCATGCTCGCCGCCTACAACGCCGGCCCGGGCGCTGTGCGTGCCTACCAGGGCGTTCCGCCCTTTTCGGAGACCCAGAGCTACGTCGAGTCGATCCTCGCCGCCGTGCCCGGCATGACCGCGGCGCTCAGCAGCGCGAGCGCCCCGATCGGACCGGCGACCGAGGCGGCCGCGGCCGCGATCGCCTTCGCGCGCGGTGAGCTTGGTGATCCCTACGTGCTCGGCGCGAACGGGCCGGATGCCTGGGACTGTTCCTCGCTCGTCCAGGCGGCCTACGCCGCGGCCGGGGTCAGACTGCCCCGCACGACCTACGACCAGGTCGACGCCTCCGGTCCGAGCATCGCGCTGATGCCGTTGTCGGCCTGGCAGCCGGGGGACCTGCTGTTCGCCGCGGGATCGGACGGAACCCCCTCGAATCCGGGGCATGTGGGCATCTACCTTGGCGGCAACCAGGTTCTGCACGCCCCGCACACCGGCGACGTGGTCAAGATCGTGACACTGGATCGTTACGAGAAGGTCACCCGGGTCACCAGGCCGTCGGCGCTGTCGACGGAGTGAGTCGCGCCGGCCCGGCGCCTGCGCGCTTCCATGGGCGGCGGCCCCGGGGCCTCAGAACAGTCGGGTGATGATCCTGGTGTCGGGCTGGCCGTCGTCCGATCGGGGGACGCCCGGCCCGGAGATGGCCGGCCGGATCCTGCCCGAACCGGGGCGGGACCGCCGCTGGGAGATGGCGGAGGTCGTGGATGCCGCGGGCGTCGCCGTCGGCCCGTCGGCGCGCAGGCCGGAAGACACCAGGGCGGCCCGCGGCGCGGCGGGGGGCGCAGCCTTGTCCGGCGGTGGCGTGGACGGCGGTGGCGTGGACGGCGGTTGCGTGGACGGCGAGGCGGGTCCATCGGAACGCCCCTGGTGCGGGTGTCCCGCGGCGACCCGGGTGGAATCCGTCGGGTCCGAGGTGCCGGCGGACGCCGGGGTGCGGTCGCCGTCGCGGGAGGCCGTCGCCGTGGCCTCGCCGTCGCCGGCGGGGGCGGGCTCGTGCGGCACCGGCAGGTCGAACCAGAGGTACTTGCCCGACTCCGCCATGACCGTCCCCCAGCTTCCGGCGAGGGCGTCGAGGACGAGCAGGCCGCGGCCGCCCTCGGCGTCGGGCGCGGCCGTGCGCCGCTGCGGCAGGACGGTCGAGGTGTCCGAGACGGAAGCGTGGATCAGCCCGGGGCGCATCTCGATGAGCAGCCACAACGGTGGCTGGCCGTACTTGACGGCGTTGGTCACGAGCTCGCTGACGAGCAGCTCGGCGGTGCTGCGGACGTCCTCGGGGAGCTGCGCCATCCGCATGCCCTCCCGCAGGACCCGACGGGCCTGGGGAACGGCCGAGGGCAGATAGGGAAGCTCGGCGAGTATGTGGGTCGCGGGTGGGCAACGCGAGGTCGCCTGCCGAACCACGTCCATCGGAACCGAAGACGCGCTCATCTACCACCAAGCCTGAACAACGAGGACATCGCTCATCGTGTACCCGCTCAGGGCCGATTGAAGCCTCGGAATCCGGATCGCACCCCTTGGGGCGATGCCCACTCGGCATTCGATCTTGCTGTGGACGCCGGACCTGCGTTTATGGCCGCCGACCGGCTTCGTCGCGGGGGGACGTGACGGCCGTCGCCACCACCCGGGGCCGGTCAGCCGGGTACCCGCGCGACCAGGATCGCGACGTCGTCGCGCAGGTTGCCGCCGGCGAAGCGCTCGGCCGCGGCGAGCACCCGGTCGGCGATGCCCTGTGCCGACAGCCCCGCGCACCCGGCGACCGCCGCCAGCAGCCGATCCTCGCCGAGCAGGTCGCGGCCGTCGCGGGCCTCGATCACCCCGTCGGTGTAGAAGACCAGCGACTCGCCGGCGCCGAGGGTGACGTCGATGCCGGGGAAGGAGACCTCGTCGTCGTCGAGCACGCCGAGCAGGGTGCCGGGCCGGCCGACGAGCGAGGCGTGCCCGTCGGCATGCAGCACCACCGGCTGGGGGTGCCCGGCGAGGAACAGCCGCAGCCGGATTCCGGCGGCCTGCGCGTCCCCGGCCGGGCCCCCGCCGGGCAGGCTCGCGGGGCCCGTGATCGACGCCGCGGCCAGGGTGCAGAACCGGCCCTGACCGTTGGGGTGCGAGGAGGCGGCGTCACGCAGTGTCCGGTTCAGTTCGAGCAGTACCTCGCCGAGGTCGGTGCCGCGCCCGGTGAGCAGCCGCAGGACGGCGCGGGCCACCCCGGTGACCGTCGCGGCCTCGGCGCCCTTGCCNCAGACGTCGCCGATGGCGATCGTCCAGCCCAGCGGGCCCCACAGCAGGTCGAAGAAGTCCCCGCCGACGTCCAGACCGGCCGACTGCGCGGCGCCGTAGGCGGAGCCGAGATCGAGTCCTTCGATCATCGGCAGGTCCGGCGGGCGCAGCCCGGCCTGCAACGTGCCGGCGAGCTCCACCTGGCGGCTGTAGAGGCGGGCGTTGTCGATGGCGAACGCGGCCCGGCGGGCGAGGTCGGCGAGCAGGTCGATCTCGTCGGCGGCGAACGCGTTGCCCTCCGGGCGCCCGAGGGCGAGCACCCCGAGCACCCGGCGGCGGGCCTTGAGCACCATCACCAGGGTCGGGCCGCCGAACGCGGTCAGCGAGTGCACCCGGTCGCCGCTCGCGGAGCGCACCGCGGCCATCAGCACCCCGCCCGGGTCGGCCGCCGCCGTGCTCAGCGCGCCGGCCATGTTCTCCTCGGCGTGGGCGGCCGACCACAGCGCCGGATCGGCGTTCTCCCGATGCAGGTAGACCGCGCACCACTGGGCGAGTCGGGGGACCGGCAGCCGGGCCAGCAGGGCCAGCGAATGGCCGAGGTCGAGGCTGCCGGCGAGCAGGTCGGACGCCTCGGCGAGGAACGACAGCATCCCGATCCGGCGCTCCTCGGCGCGGCGCATGTCGCCGCCGCCGAGGGCCAGCGCCATCCACCGGGTCGCCAGCCGGATGCGGTCGACGTCGAGCCCGGCCGGGCCTGCCCCGGGCGCCGGCCACAGCAGCAGCTCGCCGAGGCTCGACTGGGTCGGGTCCAGCGGGAACGCCACCGCCTCGTCGGCCTCGCCGACGACGCCAAGGGTGGCCACGGTCTCGACCCGGCCGCCGTCGCGGCCGGGGCGTCGCACCAGCCCGGCGGTCACGGTCAGGGCGTCGACGAGCTGCGCGAGAAGCTCGTTCACCTCGCCCTCGGCGGTCAGGGCGCGCGCGGTGTCGCGGGCGATGAGCCGTGCCGGGCGCATCTGGGCCGGCACGATCACCGCCTCGTCGTCGGCGGTGGAGTCCTCCTGCGGGACGTCCGCGGAACCGAGCCGGAACCAGACGGTCTTGCCGCCGGGACGGTGCTCGGTGCCCCAGCTCGTCGCGAGCGCGTCGACGAGGGCGAGGCCGCGGCCGTCCTCGCGCAGCCCGTCGAGGCCGAAGTCGGCCTCCTCGGGGAACGCCGACGGCGGGCGCGGCACGTCCACCTTCTTCACCCGCGCCATGCCGATGCGCACCGGGTGCCGGTCGGCGACGCCGACGCGAACGCCGTCGCCCTCCTGGCGGACGTCGACGGTGGCCGCGGTGCCCGCGTGCACGACGACGTTGGTGACCAGCTCGGTGACCAGCAGGAGCGCGGAGTCGAGCAGGTCGTCGTCGAGCCGGCCGTGCAGCGTCTCGAGCACGAAGCGCCGCGCGGACCGAGGGGAATCGGGCGTCGGCGGCAGCGTGATGGCCTGCGTCGGCGTCGTCGGACCCCCTCCTACGCCATTCATGTCGCTCAGTCTCTCCTGCGTTGTCCATCGTGAGGCGGATACTGGCGGCTGGTGTCACCTGTCCACCGACGCCCGCCCACGCCGGTGCCCCGAGGAGACCGCCCCTGGCCCGGGCTCCTCCGCCCGGCCCGTCGTCCGAGACGATCGTGCCGACCGAGCTCAGGTAGGAGACCGATGAGTTCCACTGACGACCAGCAGGCCCCGGCTCGCCGTGATCCCGTTGCACCCGGCGGTGACGCTATCGCGACCATCGTCCCTCATGCGACCCGCGACGTGGACGAGACCCGGACATCGCGCACCTCGTCGGATGAGCTGATCGCCGATCTCCTGCACGGTCTGACCAGGTTGTGCGAGGGCGACTTCGCCACCCGCCTGCCGGCCCGGGAGGGGTATGCCGGCGACGTGGTGCGCAAGTTCGACGAGCTGGCCGCCATCCAGGAGCGCCATGCCGGCGAGCTGGCCCGGGTCAGCAAGGTGATCCGCCGCGACGGGCGGCTCACCCTGCGGATGGAGGACCAGGGCAGCCCCGGCGGCTGGTCGGACATGACCCAGGCAGCGAACTCCCTCATCGACGACCTGGCCCGCCCGACCCACGAGGTCGCGCGCGTCATCGCCGCGGTGGCCGAGGGGGACCTGTCCCAGCACATGGCGCTGGAGATCGCCGGCCAGCCGGTGCGCGGGGAGTTCCTGCGGATCGGCACCACGGTGAACACGATGGTGGACCAGCTCTCGTCGTTCGCCGATGAGGTGACCCGGGTGGCCCGCGAGGTCGGTACCGAGGGCAACCTGGGCGGGCAGGCCAAGGTCAAGGACGTCTCCGGGGTCTGGCGGGACCTGACCGAGTCGGTGAACTCGATGGCGGGCAACCTGACCAGCCAGGTCCGCAACATCGCCCAGGTGACCACCGCGGTCGCGCAGGGCGACCTCAGCCAGAAGATCACCGTCGACGCCCGCGGCGAGATCCACGAGCTGAAGTCGACCGTGAACACGATGGTCGACCAGCTCTCCGCGTTCGCCGACGAGGTCACCCGGATGGCCAAGGAGGTCGGCACCGAGGGCAAGCTGGGCGGCCAGGCGCAGGTCAAGGGCGTCTCCGGCGTCTGGCGGGACCTCACCGACTCGGTCAACGTCATGGCCGGCAACCTCACCACCCAGGTCCGCAGCATCGCCGAGGTGGCGGCGGCGGTGGCCCGGGGCGACCTGACCCGGCAGATCACCGTCGACGCCCGCGGCGAGGTCGCGGGCCTCGCCCACACCCTGAACACGATGGTCGACCAGCTGTCGTCGTTCGCCGACGAGGTGACCCGGGTCGCCTGGGAGGTCGGCACCGAGGGCAACCTGGGTGGGCAGGCGCACGTGCGCGGGGTCTCGGGGGTGTGGCGGGACCTGACCGAGTCGGTGAACTCGATGGCGGGCAACCTGACCAGCCAGGTCCGCAACATCGCCCTGGTCGCCACCGCGGTCGCGCGCGGCGACCTGTCCCAGAAGATCACCGTTGCCGCCCAGGGCGAGATCCTGGAGCTCAAGGACACCCTGAACACGATGGTGGACCAGTTGTCCTCGTTCGCCGACGAGGTCACCCGGGTGGCCCGCGAGGTCGGCACCGAGGGCGCGCTGGGTGGGCAGGCGCACGTGCGCGGGGTCTCGGGGGTGTGGCGGGACCTGACCGAGTCGGTGAACTCGATGGCGGGCAACCTGACCAGCCAGGTCCGCAACATCGCCCTGGTCACCACGGCGGTGGCCCGCGGCGACCTGTCGCAGAAGATCACCGTCACCGCGCAGGGCGAGATCGCCGAGCTCAAGGACACCGTCAACACGATGGTCGACCAGCTCTCCTCGTTCGCCGCGGAGATCACCCGGGTGGGCCGGGAGGTCGGCGTGGAGGGCAAGCTCGGCGGCCAGGCCACGGTCGCCGGGGTGGCCGGGACCTGGAAGGACCTCACCGACAACGTCAACCAGCTCGCCTCCACGCTGACCATCCAGCTCCGCGCGATCGGCGACGTGTCCACCGCCGTCACCCGCGGCGACCTGACCAGGTCCATCTCGGTGGAGGCCGAGGGGGAGGTCGCCGAGCTCAAGGACAACATCAACCAGATGATCGCCCGGCTGCGGGAGACCACCGAGCTCAACGCACAGCAGGACTGGCTGAAGTCGAACCTGGCCCGCATCGGCAGCAAGATGCAGGGCCAGCGCGACCTCTACGCGGTCTGCCAGATGATCATCAGCGAGATGACCCCGGCGGTCAACGCCCAGCAGGGCACCGTCTACCTGCTCGACTTCATCGAGGGCGACAAGCTGCGCTACGTCGCCGGCTACGGCTCGGTGCCCCGGCGCCGCTCGGACGGCACGTTCCTGTTCGGCGAGGGCCTGATCGGCCAGGCGGCGCTGGAGCGCAACCGGATCCGGGTCGAGCACGTGCCCGCCGGCTACCTCAACATCCGCAGCGGGCTGGGCGAGGCGCCACCGTGCGACCTCGTCGTCGTCCCGGTCGTCTTCGAGAACCAGGTGCTCGGCGTCATCGAGCTGGCCTCGTTCACGCCGTTCTCCGAGCTGCACCTGACCCTGGTCGACCAGCTCGTCGACACCATCGGCGTCGTCCTCAACACGATCATGGCGAACGCGCGGACGGAGGAGCTGCTCGCCCAGTCGCAGCGGCTCACCCAGGAGCTGCGGTCGCAGTCGGTCGAGCTGCAGCGCACCAACAACGAGCTGGAGGAGAAGGCGGCGCTGCTGGAGGACAAGAACCACGAGATCGAGCTGGCCCGCATCGGCCTGGAGGAGAAGGCCGAGCAGCTCGCGCTGTCCTCGCAGTACAAGACGGAGTTCCTGGCGAACATGAGCCACGAGCTGCGCACGCCGCTGAACAGCCTGCTCATCCTCGCCAAGCTNCTCGCCGACAACCCCGACCGCAACCTGTCCCGCAAGCAGATCGACTTCGCCGAGACGATCCACTCCGCCGGCTCCGAACTGCTCGGCCTGATCAACGACATCCTCGACCTGTCGAAGGTCGAGGCCGGCAAGATGGACGTCGACGCGACCACCGTGCGCACCGCGGCCCTGTGCGACGCCGTCGCCGGGGTCTTCGGCCCCGTCGCCGACGAGAAGGGGCTGGCGTTCGAGGTCAACCTCGCCGCCGACGTGCCGGCCGAGTTCGTCACCGACGAGCAGCGCCTGCAGCAGGTGCTCAAGAACCTGCTGTCCAACTCGGTGAAGTTCACCGACAGCGGCACCGTCCGCCTCGACGTCACCCTCGCTCGTCCCGACCTCCCGCACCTGGCGTCGCACCTGCGCTCGGCCGGCACGGTGCTGTCCTTCGCCGTCAGCGACACGGGGATCGGGATCGCCGCCGAGAAGCTGCGCATGATCTTCGAGGCGTTCCAGCAGGCGGACGGCACCACCTCGCGCCGCTACGGCGGCACCGGGCTCGGCCTGTCCATCAGCAAGGAGATCGCTCGCCTGCTCGGCGGCTCGATCGCGGTGTCCAGCGCGGTCGGGCACGGCAGCACCTTCACCCTCTACCTGCCGGCGGTCCCGCTCGCGCAGATGCCGGCCTTCGGGGTCACGCCGGGGGAGCCCGACGACGTTCTGATGATCGTCGGCGCGGCGGACGGTGGCTGGGGCCAGAACGAGTCGACGAGGGCGGCCCTGGCCGGCTCGCCGGCCGCGCAGGGCTGGCGCAACGGGGTCGCCGACCGGATCGGCGGAGTCGCCGGCCAGCGCGGCGGCGCGCCCACGCCGGCGCCCACCGCCGTCGGCGGATCCGGCCCGGGCTCGGGCGCCGCCAACGGTTCCGCTGCTGTCAACGGCTCAGGCGGAGCCAACGGCTCCGGCGCCGCCAACGGCTCCGGCGCGGCGAGCGTCCCAGGCGGGGCAGGCGGGGACGCGGCTTCTGCCGGTCCGGCCGAGAACCGGGTCTCGCCACCGGCCGCGACCGCCTACACCACGGACTGGCGGCCGGGCGATTCCGCGGTGGGCACCCCGTTCCTGACGGAACCGGCCGACACCGGCGGCCGGCTGCCCGCGGGGGACATCGACGACTCCGACCCGCTGGTCGGCACGACGGTCCTGGTCGTGGACGACGACGTGCGCAACGTGTTCGCGCTCACAAGCGCTCTGGAGATGTACGGAATGCGGGTCCTCTACGCCGACAACGGCCACGATGCGATCCGCACCCTCCAGCAGGACACCGCGCCGGTGCACCTCGTGCTGATGGACGTCATGCTCCCCGGCATGGACGGCAACGAAACGACCTCGATGATCCGGGACATGCCCGCCTTCGCCGACCTGCCGATACTGGTGCTGACCGCGAAGGCCATGCCCGGGGACCGGGAGAAGAGCATCACCGCCGGCGCCACGGACTACATCACCAAGCCGGTGGATCTCGACCACCTCCTCGGGGTGATGCGGTCGTATCTGTATTGATCAGATCGCGTATGGTGCGCATTCGGGTGTCTATCGGTGGGGCGGTGAGATGCCGTCGGGAGCGATCAGCGATGGTGGTGGGGTGGCGACTCCCACCATGGACCGGCAAGGCGATCGCGAAGGAGGAGGCGGGCGGGTGACCGAGCGGAGCGGCGGTTCCGTCGACGGCGAAGGCGGGCCGGCCGCGGAACGACCCCGCAGCAAGATCCTGCTGGTTGACGATCGGGCCGACAATCTCATGGCGCTGGAGGCGATTCTCGCCTCGCTGGATCAGGATCTTGTCACGGCGTCGTCGGGTGAGGAGGCGCTCAAACGCCTTCTCGTCGACGACTTCGCCGTGATCCTTCTGGACGTGCAGATGCCTGGGATGGACGGATTCGAGACAGCGCATCGGATCAAGCAGCGCGGGCGCACCCGAGACACCCCGATCATCTTTCTCACGGCGATCGATCGGGAGCCGCATCACGCGTTCCGCGGTTACGCTGTCGGTGCGGTCGACTACATTGCGAAGCCGTTCGACCCGTGGTTGCTGCGGGCCAAGGTCAGTGTGTTCGTGGAGCTGTTCGAGAAGAACGAGCGGCTGTCCGAGCTGGTTCATCAGCGGGTCCGGGACTTCGACCTGATGACGGAGGTCGCCGAGCGGCTCATCGCGCTCGACGTCCTGCTGGAAGGCGGGGGCGGGAGTTCCGCTGAGGAGACGATCGCCGCGGCCGGAGCCGAGGTGCGCGGTCTGGTCGCCCGGCTGCAGCCCTTCGCGCGCTCGAACAACACCTGAACGCCCGCGCAGCCGTCCGTCTGGTTCGCCGCGGTTGCGGGTGAGCGGGGCGGGGCGCCGGGTCGAGCTGTGGTGTGGGGTGACCCGAGGCGTCGGTCGGACGGCGGTGCTGGTCGCCTGGCGGTGCCGGTCGGTCGGAGTGCTGGTCGGTCGGAGTGCCGGTCGGGGCGGGTGGCCCGGGGTAGCGCGGGTGCCCGCCTGGGGGACCACTGGCGCGTGGCGGTCCGTTGTGTCGGTCACATCACGCCGTCGTCGCGGGCGGGTGACGGACACGGGCGGAGGCTCCGATCCGTTGCCGACGTCTCACGCTTCGTCGCGCTGGCGACGCCGACCAGCGCCAGATCGGCCCCCAGTCGCACCGGACCGCCCGTTCCGGACCGCTCATTTCCCTGTGTCCCGGCTGACACTGCGCCGCGATCGAATGGATGTTGTCCCCGCCCTCGCTCCGCGCCGATAGCATGCTTTTGTCGACCAGATCCGCCGGCGTGCCCGCCCAGCCGGTTTGTGCAGCCGTAGGAGGTTTCGTCGTATGGCGATTGCCCGGCGCACTCCCCAGCCTCTTGCCGGGCTAGATCCCAGGACTATCGGTCCGTATACGGTTGAACGGAAGCTGGTCGATGCCGGGACCGGACCGGTGTTTCTTGCCCGTAACAATCTCGCGCGGCCCGTCATCATCAAGCTGATCACGGCGCCGTTCGCGCGGGACACGGAGTTCCGTCGCCGGCTGCGCACCGATCTTGATCATCTGCGGGGGCTGGCCCCGTTCTGCCTCGCCGCGATCCTGGACCTGGATACGCTGGCCCGGCCCCCCTACGTGGTCGTCGAGTACATCGACGCGCCGACTCTCGCCGCCAGCGTCGAGGACGACGGTCCGTTGCACTCGGCCGACACCGCCCGGCTCGCCGTGGGGCTTGCCGCAGCGCTGTCCGCGCTCCATGGCGAAGGAATTGTCTTCGGCGATTTGAAACCGACCAATGTGGTGCTTTCTGGGCGAGGGTTGCGGTTNGTCGACTTTGGTCTCGCCCGAGTGTTGAACGTGGTCTCCGCCGACAATTCGGGCACTTCCTCGTCCGGCGTCGGGACGCTCGCGTTCATCAGTCCGGAACAGGCTCTGGGCCAGGCGGTGACCGCCGCGTCCGACATCTTCACCTGGGGCGGCGTACTGCTGTTCGCCGCGACCGGCCGACCTCCGTTCGGCGCGGGCACCCCGCGTGCTCTGCTCCAGCGTGCCGTCTACGCCGAGCCCGATGTGTCGATGCTCGATCCCGATCTGCGCGACCTGGTCTCTGCCGCGATGCGCAAGGACCCCAAACGCCGGCCCCGCGCCGTCGACCTGCTCGAGCACCTCATGGTGAGTGCTCCCGAGGACGACCCGCGGACTGTCGCCGAACACGGCGTGATGGGACTCCCCGACGACGCTGCCGACGCCGTCGCGGCGACAGCCCGGGAGACGACGGTGACCGCCGGTCCGCTACCCGCCGCCGCATCGGTCGCCGACGATCATCGGCGGCCGGCGGCAGCGCCCGAGGCGGAGGCGGACCCGCGGGTTGAGCCCGGGGCGGAGGCGGCCCCGCAGGTTGAGTCCGACCCTGAGCCGGAGTCCGACCCCGAGCCCGAGCCGGAGCCCGAGCCGGAGCCTGGTGCCGAGTCCGAAGCGAAGCCCGAGCCGGCGGTGGAGCCCGAGCCGGCGGTGGAGCCCGAGCCCGCCGGCAGCGAGATCTCGCCTGGTGCGACGGTCTCGCGGGCGGGGATGTCGTCGCACCCCGCGAACGCGTCGCCCGTCGCGGCGACATCTCCGCTGGCCGCGACCGGGGCCGGCCCGACCTCCTTATCCCCACAGGTCGGTTCCGGGCAGCCGTCCGGGGACGAGACGGTCCCGCTGCCCGGTGCCTCGCTGCCCCGACGCGTGAGCGGCGACGACCCGCCCGGCGAGGACCGGCCGGCGCTGCTCGCGGTCGTGACAGAGCCCGGACCGGACACCCCCACCCCGGCCCCGCGCCAGCGGACGCCGATACCCCAGCAGGCCCTGCGCGCGTCGTCCCCGTCTATCCGGCAGCTGGCGGACGCCCGCCCGGCCCGCACGGGAGACGTGCCGACCGCCGCCCGGCCGGCCGGGGCGGACAGATCGCCCCGGGAGGGCGACGTCGCCGTCACGGAGACCACCGGGATCACGGAGACCACCCGGATCACGGAGACCACCGGCACCACGGAGACCACCGGGACCGGCGGGGACCGGGAGGAGCCGGCGGTCGCGGCGCCGCACCCGGGTCGACCGGACCGCGGGTGGCTACGGCGTGCGCTGTCGCTCGGCGCGGCGACGTCGCTGCTGGTCATCCCGGCGTTCGCGATCCTGGGCACCGTGCGCGACCGCGGCGGCGCGGCGACGTCCCGCGGTGCCGCCGCGGCCGCGATCAGCCTGCTCGACCGGGAGCCGAACCTCGCCGGGCAGCTTGCCTTCGCCGCGTACCGGCTCGAGCCGACCGCGCTGGCCGCCCAGGCCCTGGCCGAGGCGAGCGTCCGGCAGATCGTCGCGTCGACCGGAACCATCCGTGGCCTGCGGGTCACCTCGGACGGCCGGTACCTGATCGCGGTCGGCGATGCCGGCGGATCCGTCTGGGACATCGCCGATTCCACGCGGGTACGCCGGGTCGGCGACCTGACCGCGGACAGCGCGGCGAACGCCGCCGGCCGTGCACAGCTCGCCGCCGGCTCCGGCAGCCGTTCCGCCGGCGGCACCCGGCGCGGTTTCAGCGCCGCGGAGCTCACCCCGGCCGGCGTGGCCGCCGCCGGTGGCGCCGGGACGGTCGACGCCTCGCGCGTGACCGAGACCGCCGACAGCGCCCCGCGGTCGGCCGGGCCGGCGCTGCGTGCCGTCACGATCGTGCCGCGCCNATCCGCGTCCGCCACCGCCCCGGTACCGCAGACCGTGGTGACGGCCGGGGCGGACGGCGTGATCCGGCTGTGGCAGCTCATCCCGCCACGGCTGGTGGGCGACGGCGCGCTGGACCAGGTGCGCACCGCCGCGGCCGAGGTCGCGCCGCTGGCGGACCTGCGCGGTCACGCCGGCGCCGGGACGGCCGTCGCGGTCAGCGCGGACGGCCGGATGCTCGCCTCGGCGGGGGCGGATCGGACGGTCCGGTTGTGGGACGTTAGCCGCCCACGCTCGCCGCGTGCCCTCGTCGTGCTGACCCGACCGTCGGCCGTCACCAGCCTGGCCTTCACCCCGGACGGGCGTTCACTCGTGCTCGGCGGCCCGGGTCGCCTCGCGGTGTGGGACGTCACCGATCCGCGGAACCCGCGAAGCCGCGCGGAGCGCACCGCCGCGGCCGACGTCCGGGCGATCGTCGTCAGCCCGGGTGGCCGCTGGTTCGCGGCGACCACCACGACCACCCGCGGCACCCAGACGGAGATCTTCGGGCTTGGCGATCCGCGGGGTCTGCGCCGGCTGGCGTCCATCGCCCCCGGACCAGCTCCTGCTCCCGGACCAGCTCCGAGCGCCGCGGCGGACCCGCCCGGGGCTCTTGCGCTGTCCGCGGACGGCCGGGTGCTCGCCGTCGGCGGCGCGGCCGGTCAGATCACGCTGTGGGACGTGTCCTCGGCGCCCCAGCCGGTGCGCCGGGGCACCCTGCCGGCCGGCGCCACCACCGGCGTGACCGCCCTCGGCCTCGCCGGGCCCGCCGGCACCCTCGCGGCCGCGGTCGGGGATGGCGTCCGGCTCTGGCAGCTCGATCTGCTCGCGGCCCAGGACGAGGTGTGCGCCCGGATCGGAGACCGCATCAGCCGCGAACAGTGGCGCAGCCAGCTCGGTCACCGTCGCTACGACCCGCCCTGCGACTGACTCCGCCCTGCGACGGACTCCGCCGTGCGACGGACTCCACCCTGCGACGGACTCCGCCGTGCGACTGACCCCGCCGGACGGTGGCGCGGGCACGGCTAACGGTCGAAGTGGCGGGCCGCGCCGTAGCCGGGCCCCTGCTCGGGCCGGCCGGCCCGGGAGGTCCAGCGCCACTGCACGGAGATGCGGGCGCCGACGTGCCCCTGCACCCGCGGTACCGCATGCAGCCAGTCAGCCTGGGCGCGCCCGCCCAGCACGATCAGATCCCCGCCGGCGGGGGACAGGTCACGCCCGCCCGGTGCCTGCGGGTCGTTGAGCAGCCGCCGGCCCGGCGGCAGGTGGCGCGACTTCACCAGGAACGGCCGCCGCGCACCGAGGGTGAGGATCGCGATGATCGTGTCGTCCAGCCAGCGCATCTCGCGGTCGCGGTGGAAGCCGACGCCGTCGGAGCCGTCCCGGTACAGGGACATGCCGAACCCGTCGAACTCCACTCCGTAGACGCGCCGCAGCGTCCGGTAGGCCTCCAGCAGAGCGGGGAAGGGCACCGGCGCGCCGCGAGGGACCCACGCGGTCAACCGCGGCTCGGTGACCTGGCGCTCGTAGCGCCACATGGCGCCCTGCCGCCAGGGCAGGCCCGAGCGCATCGCCTCGTGCAGCTCGTCCGCGCCGCGCAGCCAACCGCGAGTGACGTCGACCCAGGACCGTTCGTCCAGCCAGATCCGCTCCGAGCGCGCCGCCGGATCCACCATGCCGACGCCCGGCGACAGGGACGCCCCCGCGTCCGGCGGCGCGGCGGGCCCGCCCGCGCGGCCGGCAGCCGTGGCCGGTGGGACGGCGTCCGTCACCTCGCCGACGCTACCTCGTGCCTACCACGGGTCCCGGTGTGGGCCGATCTACGGTCGCGATGCGCCGCTGCCGTCACCGCGGGGCGTAACCTGCGGGATCGAGGCCCCGGGTACCGGTGGTGTCGTCGGCGTGGAACGGACAACAACAATGCCAACCATGATGGAGCGGCGTTTCCTCCCCACCGTGAACGGCGGGGTCGCCACGCCGCAGATCCGATGACCGGACGTTCTCCCGAGCCCGGCGTCGCCGACGGCTCGACCGTCCTCCCTTCGTCGACGGCCGGCGAAGCCGTCACCGGCCCCGACTGGGACGTGCGCCGACTCACCGAGGTCGTCACCCGGCTGCGCCGGGTGCTGCGGACAAGCATCCGTACCGAGTACTCGTGGGAGGCCCTGCCGATGGCGCAGGTCGAGCTCCTGCAATGCCTGGCCGAGGCCGACGGCACCCGCGTCGGTGAGCTCGCCGGGCGTCTGCGACTCGCTCCGAACAGCGTCTCGACGCTGGTGCAGCAGCTCGCTGACGCCGGCTACCTGCACCGGGAGCGCGACCCGGCGGATCGGCGGGCGGCGCTGCTGCGGCTCACCCCGGCCGGGGCGGCGGCCCTGGCCGGCTGGCAGCGTGCCCATGAGCGACGCCTCGGCGCGGCCCTGGCCCGGCTGGTCGAGGCTGACCGGACGGCCATCCTCACCGCCCTGCCCGCGCTGTCGAACCTGGTGGATGCGTTGGGTGATCGCGGCCAGCCGACCGGGTGACCGGTGGGGGAAGTGGCCCGGCGGGGGCTGCGGGGGTCAGCCCCGGGCCGGCAGGTACCTGGCGCGGGCCTTCGCGGGGGTGCCGGCGTGGATGCTCTGGCTCACGGTCGGGCGGGTCGGACGGGGGAGTACGTCAGGAGCGGATGAGCCGGGCGATCGCGGCGGACGCCTCCCGGAGCTTCTCGTCGGCGACGGGGCCGCCCTCCGCCGCCGCGTGGGCCACGCAGTGCGCGAGATGATCCTCCAGCAGACCGAGGGCGACCGACTGCAGGGCCCGGGTCGCGGCCGAGACCTGGGTCAGGATGTCGATGCAGTACTTGTCCTCGGCGATCATGCGTTGCAGGCCGCGGACCTNCCCCTCGATCCGGCGCAACCGGGCGGTGTACTCGTCCTTGGCGTTGGTGTAGCCGTGCATCCGCAGCACCTTCCCCCACGACGACCAGTACCCCCCTACGGTACCTGTGAGGGTGCTGTCTCCGTCTGGGGTCGGGCCAGATACGACCGCCAGCCGCCGAGGGCGGTGATGTCCAGCGCGCCGTTCACCGCCGCCGACTCGCACAGGAAGCCCAGGGTGGGGCCGCCGGCGAGGTCGAGGGTTCCGATCGCCAGCGGAGACGGCACCTCGAGCAGGAAGCCGCCGGCTGCGGCCAGTGGCAGCCGCCACACCTCGGCGTCGATCGCCGCGCCGCCGGTGTGCACCCGNAGCAGGCCGGGACGGCGCGGCTGCGGGCCCGGCAGGGCGTAGAGCCGGTATCGGGGCAGGGTGCGGTCGTGACGCAGCAGTACCGCGCCGAGCCGGGTCAGCTCGCCGTTCAGTGGCAGCCCACTCATGTGCGCGCCGACCACGGCGAGGTCGAGAAAGCCGGCTGGTGTGCCCGGCCGGCCGGCGGGGCCCGACCGGGCCAGGGCGTGGCCGGTGGCGCCGACCGGCAGGCCCGTCCTGGCGTGCAGGCGCGCCGCGAGGTCCACGAGAAACTCGTCCCGGCCCGCGGGGGCGATGAGGGTCAGCCCGTGCGGGAGTCCGTCGGCGAAGCCGACCGGAACCGCGACGGCGGCCAGATCGAGCAGGTTGACGAAGGTGGTGTACCGCCCGAGCCTGGCGTTCAGGCCGATCGGGTCGGCCTGGACGGCCTNGACCGGGTAGGTCGTGGGCACGGTCGGCAGGACCAGCACGTCGATGTCCCGCCAGATCTCGTCGGCCTGGCGGCGCAGGGCGTGCAGGTGGGTCAGACCCCGGAACGTCTCCACCCCGGTGATCGACGCGCCCGGCTCGAGCACGGTGCGGACGACCGGATGCACCTCGTCCGGCCGGGCGGTCACGAACTCTCCCACCGAGGCGAACCGCTCCGCCAGCCAGGGCCCGCCGTACAGCAGCGCCCCCGCCGCCAGGAACGGTCCCAGATCGATCTCGCCGGTCCGCGCGCCGACGCCGCGGATCAGCCGCAGCCCGTCGTCGTAGACCGCTCGGGCCCCCCGATCGCCGAAGAAGGTGAGCTGCTCCGGCCTGGCCACCCCGACCCGTAGCCCGTGTGGGGGACGCGGCGGATGATCGTTATTCCCGGACGCCCCCTGCTCGGGCGGGAACAACGAGGCCGCCGGGGCTGCGTCCGGGGCCGGCGCGTCGTCCGCCGGGGGCATGAGGGGCAGCCGGCGCGAGTAGGGGTCGGCGGCGTCGTAGCCGTTCATGACCGACAGGGCCAGGCGCGCATCCGGCACGCTGAGGGCGAAGACACTCAGGCAGTCCAACGACCGGCAGGCCGGGACCAGTCCGCGGGTGCTCACCAGGCCGCGGGAGGGCTTGAGCCCGACGACGTTGGTCAGCGCCGCCGGCACCCGGCCGGAGCCCGCGGTGTCGGTACCGACCGCGAAGGTCACGAGGCCGACCGCGACCGCGACGCCGGAGCCGGAACTCGACCCGCCGGCGATCAGGGTGGGGTCGAACGGCGACACCGGCGTGCCGTAGGGCGAGCGCGCCCCGGACAGGCCGGTCGCGAACTGGTCGAGGTTCGTCTTGCCCACGCAGATGGCCCCGGCGGCGAGCAGTGCGCTGACGGCCGGGGCATCCTCGGTCGGCTCGTAGGCGAAGCCCGGGCAGCCGGCCGTGGTTGGGAGGCCGGCGACGTCGATGTTGTCCTTGACGGCGAAGGGCAGCCCGAACAGGGCAGGCAGGTCCGGTGTCGCGCCCCCCAGCCCGTCCGGGTCATGGTCAGGCCCGGTCGCGCTACCCGTGCTGCCCGCGGGGGCCATGGGGGCGGTGGGAACCGGGGGTGGCCCGAACAGGGCATCCCGTTGCGCGTCCAGGGCTGCGGCCCGGGCCAGTGCCTGCGACCGGGGGAATCTCGAAATCCACACCGCGTCGTCCCCACGGGCCTCGATCCGGTCGTAGACGGCGGCGATCACCTCGGTCACCCGCAGCCGACCGCTGCGGTACCCCGCCTGCAGCACTGCGGCCTGCAGGTTCGGGGTCTGCGGGTTCGGGGTCTGCAGGTTCGGGGTCTGCAGACCCGGCGCTTGCAGGTTCGGGGGCTGCAGAGTGGGGGTCTGCAGGTTCGGGGCCTGCAGGTTCGGGGGCTGCCGGTCAGGGGCGGCGCTGGTCGGATCGGGGTGGGTCTGGGCAGGTACGGGCTCGGCGGTGGGTGGCGGCGGGGCCGTACTGGTCGGATCAGGGGAGGGCGCGTCGATGACCATGGAGCGGGACGAGGTTCAGACCGCGGCGGTGGCCGCGGTGGCCGCAATGACCGCCGTACGCACCGCGTCCGAGGTGGCCACCGATCCGAAGACGCCACCCTGCATCGTCACCATGTGCAACGCGGCCGCGTGGTTGCTGGGATCCGTGGCCCCGGTGCAGTCGGACAGCAGCAGGCACTCGTACCCGCGGTCGTTGGCGTCCCGCATCGTCGTGTGGACGCACACGTCGGTGGTGATGCCGGTGAGAATGATGTGGGTGACGCCGTGCCGACGCAGCACGAGGTCCAGGTCGGTCGCGTAGAAGGAGCCCTTGCCCGGCTTGTCGATCACGATCTCGCCCGGCAGCGGCGCGACCTCGGGCACGATCTCCCAGCCGGGCTCGCCACGGGTGAGAATCCGCCCGCGCGGGCCCCGATCCCCGATGCCCGCGCCGATCTGCTTCGAGCGCCACAGCTTGTTCGGCGGGCAGTCCGACAGGTCCGGCCGATGCCCCTCCCGGGTGTGCACGATGAGAAAGCCCAACGGGCGCAGCGCGGCCAGCAGCGCCGCAGTCGGGGCGAGGCCGGCGCGGGTCAGCCCGAGGTCGTAGCCCATCGCGTCCACGTAGCCGCCCGGACCNCAGAAGTCGACCTGCCAGTCGATGTTGATGACGGCGGTCGTCGCCGGGCTGAACGATCCGTCGTAGGGCCAGGCGTAGGGGTTCGCAACGACAGGCCCGATCCGCAGGTCCCCGGCGGCGGCCAGCCGGTCCGGGTTCGGCAGGGGCGGCCCGGCCGTGACGGCGGGCCGAGTCGCGCCGGTGGGGGCTGAGGTTGCGGTGGGGGCTGAGGTTGCGGTGGTCATGACGGTCCTCCTGGGGCGAGCCGACGATGATCGGTCGTGCTGGTGGGCGTCCGCCGGCTCCGCGGTCAGCTCCTGATCCCCGAGGCGCGGCTGCGGTTCAGCACCATCTGGGTGATCGCCCGGGCCGCCCGCTTCTCGACGACGTCCATGGACTCGCCGACGTGCTGGCGCAGGGCGACGACGCTGCCCTCAAGATCGCCCGCGAGCACCCTCTCGACGATCCCGAGATGCTGGCTGATCGTCAGATGAACCCGGTCGGCGGTGACGAAGTCGTGCATCCGAACGGGGCGGATCCGAGCATTTATTGCGTCCAACATGTGGGCGAGTTCCGCGTTTCCCGACGCGCGGCTGAGGGTGATATGGAAATCCTCGTCCAGGGCGACGAATGCGGGATCGGGAGCAGGCTGATCGTCGCGCAGGGCGCGCCAGGCGTCCCGCAACGGCTCCAACACCGCCGGATCGTGCGCGGTGCCGGACTCCACCGCGCGCTGCAGCCCGCGCAGCTCCAGCGTGACCCGGATCTCGTAGAGGTCGCGCAGGGCGCCGAGGTCGGGCTCGGCCGGGTAGTAGCCGCCGTCCGGTCGCTTCTCCACCAGGCCGTCGCCGGCCAGCCGGGTCAGGGCCTCCCGGACGGGGGTGCGCGAGACTCCGAGCAGGGCCGCGAGACGTTCCTCGGCAAGCCGGTCCCGAAAGGAGAACTCTCCGGACATCAGTCGTCGACGCAGTGCAACGTATGCCTGGTCGCGAAGGTTGCCGGCGGCGGTGGACCTCGGGGTCGGCGACGGAGTCATACAGCCGAGCATCCGACATCGACGTCGACGGTGCGCCACCCCCCTCGGTCGGGCCGCCGCCCGGCAGCGGTCGGTGCCCGTCCCCGGCCGNCCGCCGGAGGTGATCGTGACGGGATTTTCGTCCCTGTTGCATACTGCGCTGTATACAGAGCCGTGTACATGCATTGGACGGTAAGGATTCGAATGTTTCCGATCAATGCGCTCGTTGTTACTTTCCTGCGACGAGGATTGCGGACGCGTTAACGGCCGTCCGTGGACGGTTCGGTCGACGGGCGAGACGGAGGCTGACGCGGTGGTGGACGTCGGGACGATGCGTGGGACGGGGGAGGCCGGGGTGCCGGAGACGGGGGCGGCCGGGGTGGCCGGGGTGGCCGGGGTGGTGCCACCCGTCGTGCTCGTGCACGGCACGGCGACGACCGGGGCGGTGTGGCGGCACGTGCGTCGAGAGCTCG
This sequence comes from Frankia sp. ACN1ag, assembly GCF_001414035.1. NCBI lineage: Bacteria > Bacillati > Actinomycetota > Actinomycetes > Frankiales > Frankiaceae > Frankia > Frankia sp. ACN1ag. The sequence goes on from NZ_LJPA01000003.1 coordinate 108,082, forward strand.
GCGACCGGCCGGTGCAGGCCCCGGACCGGCCGTCCACCGGGAACCTGGCCGCGGAGCTGGCGGCGCTGCGGCCGCTGCTCGACGGCGCCGTCTACGGCGGGGTGAGCGGCGGTGCGACGCTGGGGTTGGCGATCCTTGCCGCCGGCGTGCCCCTGGCGGGTGCCGTGCTGCACGAGCCGGCCGTGGGGTCGCTGCTGCCCGGGCTGCTCGCGCCGATGGCCGCCGCGTTCGCGCAGGGTGGCGTGGTCCCCTTCGCCCGGGCGCTGTACGGGCCCGCGTGGAGTCCCGCCGACGCGCCGGCCGACCCGGACGCCGTCGTTCGGGACCTGGCGATGTTCCTGGACTTCGAGCCGCCGCCCCTGCCGGCGCGGACCTGTCCGACGATCATCACTGTAGGGGCGGACTCGCCGCCCGTGCGCCATCGTGCCGCGCTGCTCCTGCGCGAGAAGCTGGGGCTGACGGTCCGTGTCGTGCCCGGCTGCGGACACGCCGCACACCTGGAGGCGCCGGCCGCCTTCGCCCGCCTGCTCGGGGGCGTCCACCTCGGCCCCGCGGCCAGCTCGGCGCCGGCTTCCCGCGGGCAATCCGGCTCCGACCACGGATTGCACGTGCCGGGGACGGGGACAACGCAGTAAACCGTGTCATGGCACCCGCAATTCGCCTGACCTGGCGCGGGTGCCGGCACGGCGCTCAGGCTTACCTACCGGTAGACGTATTGCGCCGGGAAAGCTGGCCGAGCGCGGCGCTTTCCACCTCGTGGCCCGCGGGGTGGCCGGCGGTGTCGCCGCCGATCAGCGCTCGACGTGGTGCGGCGGAAGATCGGCGAGGAGTCGCTCGATGTCCGGATCGTCTTCCTCGGACAATGACTCGTCGCCCCATCCGATCTCCCGTTCGTCGTCGAACGAGTCGTCGTCGCGCGGCTCGGTGGCGCCCATGATCTTCCCCTCGTGTGGCGCGGACTGTTCGTTGCCGCGGTCCCGGTCCGGCGATCGCGGCCGGGGCGGCAGGTCGGTGGTGAATCGATTGCCGACGGGATGGGACCGCGTCCCGCGGACTGGTTAGACGCGAGTGCGTTGTTCGCCCCGGCGCCCGGGCCGGTCACGCGCCGGGTCGGCCACTGCAATGCTGCCACCGGGGGCGCGGGGCCCGGATCCGGGCGGGATGGTGGCCACCCGGATCCGGGCCGCGCGCCGACGGTCAATCTACGCCGCCGAAACCATCGCGGGCGGGTGGCGGCGTGGTCAGGGCGTGCCCGATCACCTCGACGACGAGTCGGAGGGTGGCCCGGCTGCCCGCCAGGAAAGCGTCCGTCTCCCGTTGGGACCAGGCGGAAGCGACGATCCCGGGCTCCGGCATCCGGACGCCCAGGACCGCCCGGATGGACGCCCGGTAGCGGCTCACCGTGATCGGCGGATCCCCGATCGGATCCTCGTCGTAGTCCTCGTCGCGGTCTAACAGCGCCCCGACCTCATNGGCGCGGCGTGGCGTGGGGGGCATCGGTTTCCTCCTCCGTCAATTTGCTACGCAGCAAAATAGACCCTAGCGAGGTTCTTGGGGAAGAGCAAAGTGGTTACGATGTTCCGCGTGGACGACGGTGAGCAGTTGGTCGGCATCGGGGACATCGCGTTCCAACTCAAGATCACTCGCCAGGCGGTGGACTACTGGACGCGCAAGGACTCCCGGTTTCCGGCACCCTTGCAGGTCATCAACGCGCCGACGGGTAGTGGTGCCAAAGGCACCCGAGTTTGGCGCAAGCGAGAGGTAGACGCCTGGATCGTGGAGCACTATCGCCGCCGCAAACAGTAGGCGGTGTGTCTGGTACGACGGCGCGGGCGCGTGACCCGATCCGGAGTCGATCCGGATCGGCGGCGGGCGCCGTCGTCGGCCTCGTCGGCGTGTGCCGTCCGGAGGCGAACGGAAATGCCTGGCAGCCGTGCTGAATCGCACTAACAGCGCATTTCGGGGAGCTGTACGAAACGGAACGTCCGCTCCCATCCCGGTTCATCGGTGCGCGGTGCTCCGACCTGAGCGGAGCGCCGGTCGCCGGTCACCGGTCACCACCGTGGGGAAGGCCGGCTGGGCAGGCACGGGACGCCCGTCTGCGTGGCACCCGTCTGCGTGGCACCCGTCCGGCCTCTGCCCGACCGCGGTACTGCGACCGTCGCAACCCGTCGCACGGCCTCGTCGGAGCCGGCATCGGTCATGGTGCCGCCCCGTCCTGGCCTCATCGCGTCCGGAGCGCGTCCGGAGCGCGTCCGGAGCGAGTCCGGAGCGAGTCCGGAGCGCGTCCGGAGCGCGTCCGGGACGCCTGGGGCGGTGCGGTACGCGGTCCATCGGGGCGTGCAGGGCCGTCGCTACCCCGAGCATGCCGAAGGCGTCCGGGACGACGAGCGCCCGGACGCCTTCGGCAGACGGTGAACGTGCTTTGGTCGGTCAGGCCGCCGCGGTGCTGGAGGCCGTGCTCGACGTCGAGGGCGCCGACGAGGACGAGCCGCTGCTCGCCGTGGCGGCCGAGGACGACTCGGAGCTGGACGACGAGTCGTTCCCACCGGTGGAGCTGGTGGCGGTGGCGCTCGCGGCGTCCGCGGTGTCCTTCGGGCGGTGCTGCGTGGAACCGCCGGAGGAGCTTGACCGGCTGTCGTTCTTGTAGAAGCCGCTGCCCTTGAACACCACGCCCACCGAACCGAACACTTTACGAAGTCGTCCGGCGCAGGTCGGGCACTCCGTCAGTGACGCGTCGCTGAAGCTTTGCACGACTTCAAGGTCACGTCCGCAGTCGGTGCAGCGGTACTGGTAGGTAGGCACGTACTCCTCCCGGAGCTGGCACTCAGAAGTGGCGACTGCCAACTTTAGCTCGTGGACGGCCTCGGATGTTCCCGGGTGCCGTCAGTCGGTTCGCACCGTAGCGTACGACTTGGCGTGACAACGATCTTCACGCTGCGATCGTGCTCCTCCGTGGGGACGAGATCGAGCAGCTCCTGGTCGTACAGCACGGCGATCACGGGGACATCGGGCCCGACCCGGCGCAGTGCGCGGTCGTACGAGCCGCCGCCCCGGCCGAGCCGCCGTCCCGCCCGATCGACGGCGAGCGCCGGGATGATCACGGCGTCGGCTGCGGAAAGATCCCCCGGGGGTGCCGCCGCGGGTGGCTCCCGGGTGCCCAGGGCGCCCGGGATCAGCGTGCCGGCGTACTCGCGGAAGTCGAGGTCGAGATCGGCGCGCACCACCGGCAGCAACACCCGGGTGCCGCGGGCGAGCAGCCGGGCCAGCAGGTCGGCGAGATCGGGCTCGCCGGGCAGCCCCACGTACGCCGCGACGCACCGGGCGTCGGCGACCTCGGGGATCTGGAGGATCCGCGTCGCCAGCACCGCCGTGTCCGCCGGCGACCAGGGCTCGTGACACAGGGCCAGGGAGGTTCGTCGCTGGGCGAGCAGCCGCGCGCGTAGCCGTTGCTTGGCAGCGCCGCCCGGCGCGGCGCCGCCCGGCGCGGCGTCACCCTCGGATCCGAGCACCGCGCCGGCCACCGGCCCCGAGGGCGGCCGAGCCGGCGGCCCGGCGGCGGGCGTCTCCCGCGGATCATCGGGTGGTAGGTGTCTTCCCTGCACGTGCACAGCCTCCCGCAGGTCGGCGCCGCAGGGGCGGTTGCCGGGGTCCCTGGCCTCGGATGATGCCGTGGAGATGCGCAGCGGAGCAGGTCACCGGCCCGCGCGGCCACGGCGGGTCACACCCGCGGCCGCGGTCGGGGCGCGGTCGGGCCGCGGGCGGGGGGCTCCACGGCCCGCGGACGGGGCGCGCGGGGCGCAGCGGGTGGGTCGTGCGGGCCGTGGGAGCCGTGGGCGGGAGGTGGGTGGGATGGGCGCGCGGCGCGTGGGGCTGGCGAGGTCGTGGCCGTGCCGGTGGCGCCCCGCAGACGGCCGGGTACCGCCCGAGCTGTGCATCGCCCGTGAAGGCGGCCGTCGCGGTGCCCGTGCACTTCGACCCGGCTAAGGTTTCCCCATGCCAGTGACGAAGGCGGTTATTCCGGCCGCGGGTCTGGGCACTCGCTTCCTGCCGGCCACGAAGGCGGTGCCCAAGGAGATGCTGCCGGTTGTCGACAGGCCGGCTATCGAATACGTCGTCGAGGAGGCCTCTCGGGTCGGCCTGCGCGACGTCCTCCTTGTCACCAGCCGCACCAAGAAGGCGATCGAGGACCATTTCGATCGAGAGGCGGACATCGAGGCCGCGCTGGAACGCAAGGGCGACGAGACCCGCCTGCGCCGGGTCCGCGCGTCGGCGGAGCTGGCCGAGGTGCACTCGGTCCGCCAGCCCTCGCCGCGGGGGCTCGGTCACGCCGTCCTGTGCGCAGCCGCGCACGTGGGCGACGAGCCCTTCGCCGTCCTGCTCGGTGACGATCTCATCGATGAGCGTGACCCACTGCTGGCGGAGATGCTCGCGGTGCAGGCCCGCTTCGGCGGTAGCGTCATCGCGCTGATGGAGGTCCCGCAGGAGCAGGTCTCGATGTACGGCGTCGCCACCGTGGAGTCCGTCCCCACCGGGCCGGACGACCGGTACGGGATCGTGCGCATCCTGGACCTGGTGGAGAAACCGCCGGTCGCGGAGGCGCCGAGCAACCTGGCGATCATCGGCCGCTACGTCCTGGCTCCGGAGATCTTCGAGGTGCTGCGGCACACCGAACCCGGGCGGGGCGGGGAGATCCAGATCACCGACGCGCTGCGGACGCTGGCGCTGCACGCGGCGGCCGGGGGCGCCGATGCCCAGCCGGTGCACGGCGTGGTGTTCACGGGCCGGNGCTACGACACCGGGGACCGGGTCGACTATCTCAAGGCGGTCATCCGGCTGGCCTGCGAGCGGGCCGATCTGGGCCCCGATCTCTATCCGTGGCTCGAGGAGTACGTCGCCGCCGGCGGACCCAAGGGAAATTTGTCCTAATTAGCGGGTTTTCTCCAATCATCATCCCCCTGATTGACCTGGTTGCATTCGTCTAACCTTGACGCTTCCGGCGTGGGCAGGAACGCTCCCGGGATCGGCCCGGCGCGATCGGCGCGCAGGTCGGGCGTGGAGCGGCGGCCGTCGACGGGTGCGTGGCGCCCGCCCGGCCGCCGATGCAGGGAAGGTGTCCGGGCTCCGATGGCCGTAGCCCGGACGATGCCGGCCGGGCACGCCGGGCCGGCATCAAAGGGCACAGGAACGGGGACGGGCGCCCATGACGACGGTGGATGAACACCTGGAGCGAATCCTCGCGGAGGTGGCGCCGACCCGCCCCCGGCGCGCCGGGCTGGAGCAGGCCCACGGTTGCGTGCTCGCCGCGGACGTCCGGGCGACGGTGGCCCTGCCCAGCTTCGACAACTCGGCCATGGACGGCTACGCGGTGCGGGCCGCCGACGTCGCCGCGGCCACCGAGGACGCCCCCACCGTCCTCCCCGTCGTCGGCGACATCCCGGCCGGGCCCGGCACGCCGGCGCCGCTGGAACCCGGCACGGCGGTGCGGATCATGACCGGTGCCCCGCTGCCCCGCGGCGCGGACGCCGTGGTCCAGCTCGAGTGGACCGACGGCGGCCGCGAGTCGGTCGCGGTCCGCCGGCCTGCCGCCCGCGGGCTGCACATCCGCCGCGCCGGCGAGGACGTCACCCCCGGCGCGCTGGTGCTACCGGCGGGGACGGTCATCGGCTCGGCCCAGATCGGCCTGCTCGCCGCCGTCAACGTGGCGCGCCCGCCGGTGCACCCGCGGCCCCGGGTGGCGGTGCTGTCCACGGGCACCGAGCTCGTCGAGGTCGGCTCGCGGCTCGGCGCCGGGCAGATCGTCGACTCCAACAGTCACGGCATCGCGGCCGCCGCCCGCGAGGCCGGCGCGGTCGTCCGCCGGCTCACCGGAGTGCCCGACGAGCCCGACGCCTTCGCCAAGGCCCTGCACGGGGTGCTGGGTGACGTCGACGCGGTGGTGACCACCGGCGGGGTCAGCGTCGGCGCCTACGACGTGGTCAAGGAGGTCCTCACCGGGACCGGCAGCGTGCGGTTCGACCAGGTGGCGATGCAGCCGGGCAAACCGCAGGGCTTCGGTCTGGTCGAGGGTGTGCCGATCTTCGCGTTGCCCGGCAACCCGGTCAGCGCGTTGGTCTCCTTCGAGCTGTTCGTCCGCCCGGCGCTGCGCCGGATGCGTGGGCTGACGGCCACGGGTCTGCCGCGGATCGTCGTGACGGTCGGCACGGCACTGCGTTCCCCGTCCGGCCGGCGCAGCTTCGTGCGGGTCGGCCTCGACCGTCTCGGCGAGAACGGCCGGCCCGGCCCGGCCACCGTCGCCCGCCCGGCCGGCGGCCAGGGCTCCCACCAGCTCACCTCGCTGGCCGGCGCGCAGGCGTTGCTGGTCATTCCCGAGGACGTGACGGAGGTACCGGTCGGCTCCCGACTGCCGGCACTGTTGCTCGGCGGGGACGCAGGCGCCGTTCTCTCCGGCCTGGGCTGGGCGGAGACCGACAGGTCGGACACGGACACGGACACGGGTGCGGGTGCGGACACGGGTGCGGGTGCGGGCACCGGGCCGTCGGAGCCGATCGCCCGATGACCGCGCCCCGACTCACCCACGTCGACGAGCAGGGCGCGGCCCGGATGGTCGACGTCACGGCCAAGGACGTCACCGCCCGCACGGCGACCGCCACCGGCCTGCTGCGGGTCATCCCCGAGGTGGTGGACCTGCTGCGCGGCACCGGGGTGCCCAAGGGGGACGCGCTCGGGACCGCCCGGATCGCCGGGATCATGGGCGCGAAGCGCACGCCCGACCTCGTCCCGCTCTGTCATCCCATCGCGATCTCCGGGGTCACCGTCGACCTCACGGTCCGCGACGACGGGGTGGAGATCACCGCCACCGTGCGGACGGCCGACCGGACCGGCGTCGAGATGGAGGCGCTGACCGCCGTCACCGTGGCCGCGCTGACCCTGCACGACATGGTCAAGGCGGTCGATCCCGGCGCGGAACTGACCGGCGTGCGGGTGCTGACCAAGACGGGCGGGCGCCACGGCGAATGGCGCGCCGGGCCCTCCCGGGAGGCCGGGCCGGAAACCCCGCCGGGCCCGGCGGAGGCGGTCCGGTGAGCCGCTCGTCGAGCCTTCCGTCGGGAGCGCGGGCCCAGGTCGTCACCGTGTCCGACCGGGCGTACGGGGGCGTCTACCCGGACCGTTCCGGCCCGCTGCTCGTCGCCGGGCTGGCCGAGCTCGGCTTCGCAGTCGGCCCGGCGCAGGTCGTCCCCGACGACCGCGAGCGGATCACGGCCGCGCTGCGGGCCGCCGTCGCCGACGGGATCGACCTGGTCGTCACCACGGGCGGGACCGGTCTTGGACCGCGGGACATCACCCCCGAGGCGACCGGGGACGTGATCGAGCGGCTGATCCCCGGGCTCGCCGAGGCGCTGCGGGCCGCGGGCCGCGACGCCGTCCCCGCGGCGGTACTCTCCCGCGGGCTCGCCGGGACCGCGGCGGCGACGCTGGTGGTGAACCTGCCGGGCTCGACGGGAGGCGTCCGCGACGGGCTGGGCGTGCTCGCTGGGGTGGTCGGACATGCCGTGGCCCAGATCCGCGGCACGGATGACCACACGGTTGTGCCCGGCGTTGCCGGGACGGCGGACTAGGGCGCCATGGTGCGGGCCCCGGGCTGGCCGGCGGTGCTGTCCGAGGGATCGGTGACGGTGCGGCCGCTGCGGCTGCGCGACGCCTCCGCGTGGGTGGAGGTGCGGCTGCGCAACGCCGACTGGCTGGCCCCGTGGGAGGCGACCCCGCCCGGTCTGGTCATGGTCCGCGAGACCTGGGCGCAGCGCCAGACCATCTCGGTGTACCGGCAGATGGTGCACCGGCTGCGTCAGCAGGCGCGGATCGGCATGGCGTTGCCGTTCGGGATCGTTTTCCACGGCCGGCTCGTCGGCCAGGTGACGGTGTCGACGATTGTCCGCGGCGCCTTCAACAGCGCGCAGGTCGGCTACTGGGTGGACAGCAATTTTGCCGGCCGGGGCATCACCCCGACCGCCCTCGCGCTCGTCGTCGACCACTGTTTCGGCCCGGTCGGCCTGCACCGCGTCGAGGCCAATGTGCGGCCCGAGAACGCCGCCAGCCAGCGGGTGCTGGCCAAGCTCGGCTTCCGCGAGGAGGGCCTGCACCGGCACTATCTCGCCATCGACGGCCACTACCGAGATCACCTCGGATTCGCGCTGACGACCGAGGACGTTCCCGAGGGGCTCGTGCGCCGCTGGCGGGAGAGCCGCCACAGCCGGCCCTGACCGCCGGGGTCGGAGCCGAGCGGACGCGCCCGGCGTCAGCGGCCGCCACCTGCCCGATCCGCGGTGGCCCGGAGCGGGACCGGGGGCCCGCGTCCGGGTTATGCCGTGAGTGGGGTGACGAGTTCCACTCCGCGCTGTGGCGGGTGTCGGCAACCGGACGCCGGCCTGTCGTTGTCACGGCGCGTTGTTCCAACACTCACGTCCGAGCGCATTCGCAGCGACCTGCTGGAGGCGCGTGCTATCCGCGAGTGCTTCCGTATGCCAAGCCGAGCCCACACGGGGGGCTCTGGGTCGGTTAGACGACGGGGGGACGACCATCGCCCATCCGATTGCGGATGCGACACGCGGGGTTCGGGTCGGTGACCACGTGGATTTCGCTCACTAGCGTCAACAGCGAAACCGCTATCCGCCGGTGTCGAGGAAGAGGCCCCGCATGGTCAGCACCTCCGCGCTCGCCGCGCTTGCCGCGCCCTGCGCGGACGGTGCGTGCTCGGCGTCCGGCGCGGGGATCGTGCCGGTTCCGCCGCCGGTCCATCGCGGGATCCACATCGGCCGGACGGCGGTGCTCCGGTGAGCGCCCTGATCTGGGCGGCGATTGTCGCGGTGTGGGGATTTGTCCTGATCCCCATGTGGCTGCGCCGCCACGACTCGGCGTCGGAGCAGCGTTCCACCGAGCGGTTCACGGTGGCGATGCGGGTGCTCTCCCGCCGCCCACCGGGCCACGACGAGGACGATCTCGATCGATTCGACGGTGACCATGAACGTCTCAGCGGGGTGAGAGGAACGGGCATGTCGCACGCGGAGTCCCCCCGTTCGCGCGATCCCAACGCCGCCGCGGAGTCTGCGCCGGCGGGCCTCTCGGCCGCGCAGGGCGAGTCCGGCGGCTGGCGCGACGCGCCGCCCGGCACGGCGCGGGACTCCTACGCGGCGCGGGTGTCCGCGCGCCCCAGCGCTCCCGGGGACTCCGACGACGCCGCGCCGTCCGATCCGGTCGGGCGGCAGCCCAGCCCCGCGCCGCCGCTGCGCCCCGCGGCGCAGTCCGGGCCCGGGATCTCGGGCGGGCCTGCGACTCCGGGCAGGCCGACGACCCTGGGCTGGCCGGGAACTCCCGGTGGGCCGGGTACTTCGGGTGGGCCGGGTACTTCGGGTGGGCCGGCGACTTCGGGTAGGCCGGGACCTTCGGCGAGGTCCGGAGTTGCGGGCGGGCCAGCGTCGGCCGGCGACGACGGCGCGGTCCGCGGCGGCGAGCGGGTCGACTCCCGCCGCACCATCGCCCTGCACCGGGTGGCCGCCGAGCGGGCGACCCTGATGCGGGTGCGCCGCCAGCGGCTGACCCTGCTGGCGACGGTGTTCCCGGTGACCGTCGTGCTGGCCGCCCTGTTCGGCGGGATGTGGATCGCCGTGCAGCTCCTGACCGATCTCGGGCTCGCCGGTTACCTCGTCCACCTGCGGCGCGCCGCCCAGGTCGAGCGCCGGCTGGCGATCACCAAGGTCTCGATCGAGCGCCGGATCGAGGCCGAGCGGGTCGCCCGCCGCCGCCGTCCGGTCGGCTCGTCCTTCGCCTATCACGAGCGAAACCCAGGCGCCCAGCACGAGCGAAACCCAGGCGCCCAGCACGAGCGTCCCCGGCAGGGGGAGGAGCTCACCCCCGAAGAACTCGCGCACGCCCGGGCGGAGACGATCGACCTCGGCAGCCTGATGGCCGCTCAGCACGCGTATCGCGACGACGCCGGGCAGGACGAGCAGCCCGCACCGACCCGGTGGACGGGCGGCGGAGCCCATCCCGAGGACCCGGCCGCGGCCGACGAGCAGGATCCGGGCGGCTACGCTCCCGCGGCCGAGTGGGACGCCGCCGGCCCGGGCCGTCCGGCGATCGGCGGCCACGCGAAGGTCCTTCACGGCTACGCGCCGCCCGCCGGCCCCGACGTGCCCGCCGGCTACGAGGTCGCCGGCTACGAGGTCGCCGGCTACGAGGTCGCCGGGTACGACGAGGTCGCCGGGTACGAAGTCGCCGGCTACGAAGTCGCCGGGTACGACGAGGTCGAGGTGGACGTCGAGGTCGAGATGGAGGCGGGGGAGGTCGCGTCGGCATCCGCCGCACGCATGACCGCTCGTCCGGCGGTCCGTCCCCCCAACCGGCCGACCACCTCGCGTCCCGGCCGCGTCCAGATCAACCCGCCGGGCACCCACGGTGGGCTGATCGCGTCCCCGGAGGCTGCCTCCGCCGGCGGGGCCATGGCCGGCGATCCGGCCGGCGAGAACACCGGTGAGATCGACCCGCTGCTGCGTCGCCACGCCGTGGGGAGCTGAGCGGAGCACCGCCCCGGCACGGCGCCGAGCGGCGCTGAACCGCCCGCTCAGGGCCGGGGGCCCAGCCGGGCCACCGCGCGGGTCGGGGCGCCGTCGGCCGCGGCGAGCGGCAGGGGGAACAGGAAGATCTCGACCGTCCGTCCCTGCGCCCGGGCCCGCAGCAGGCTCGCCAGGCCGGTGAGGTTCTCGGCGATCACCGCGCCGGCGCCGCACAGCACCCGGTGCGCCGCCAGGCTGACCTCCTGGCCCGGCCCGGGGGTGCGGTCCACGCTCAGGGCGTCGATGCCGACGGTCCGCACCCCGGCGTCGACGATCGCCCGGGCCGTGTCCGGCGCCAGGTAGGGATGGCGCAGGTAATCAGGGTGCCCCCAGCGGTCCGACCAGCCGGTCACGAACAGGACGACGTCGCCGGGGCGCAGCGCCGCCGGGAGCGCGGCAGGCCCGATCGACCCCTGCGCCGCCTGCCCGCGCACGTCGACCAGCACCGCCGGGCCGGTGAAGCGGTCCAGCGGCAGCTCGTCGAGCCGGGGCAGCGCGTCGTCGATGTGCCAGGGCGCGTCGACGTGCGTGCCCGACTGCGAACCCAGGTGCACGCGTTGCACGTTGACCCCGTCCTCGGCCGCGCGCAGCGCCGGCGCCACGGCCACCTCGGGATCCCCCGGGTACACGGGCATCCCGCTGACGATCGGCACGGACAGGTCGACCAGCTCGCAGCCCTGCGTACCGCCTTCGACGGGGATGCTCGACATGGGACCTCCGGCGGTGGGGACGCCCGCGCGCGGCGGGCCGTCGCACCACCATGCCCGCCGGTCCCGGTCCCGGTCCCGGTTACCGGCTGCCGTGGCCGGCGTCGACTCAGCGATGGACCGGCGTCTTCAGCGGGTCGTAGTCCGCCAGGAGCCGCTCCAGTCGGACCTGGTCGACGCGGTTGATGACGCTGGCCGCCTCCTGCTGGTCGCGCACGCACTTGGCCAGGGTGAACGCAGAGGTCACGACGTAGAGCAGGCCGAGCCAGAGGAAGGCGCGCAGCCAGGCGTCGCCGGGCAGCCGGGCGATCGCGTACGTGACGGCGACCAGCGATACGGCGAACGACAAAGCCGCCTGGACGAAGAAGACGGTCGTGCTCCTGGCTTGCGGAGGTGGGTTCGACATGAGAATCAGTCTCGTGCCGTCCCGGCGTCCCGGCATGAGTACAGATACTCATTCCGTCCTGAGTACACCTTCTGTAACACTTGTGCGGTGGGGATCCCACGAGGACCGGCCGGCGTGCGGGGCGCGCTGTGGCGGTCCCTGACGGTCTACCGCTGGGCGTCTCTCGCCTACGCCGTCGCCCTGGTCGGCCAGACCCTCGGGCAGGCCGACCGGCCCGCGCTCGGCTTCACCCTGTTCGGTGTGATGGCGGCATGGTCGCTGGTCATGTCGGTGCTCGCGCCCGTGATCGACGGCCGCCGGCCTCGGCTGCTGGCCGGCCTCGTCGCCGCGGACGTCGCGCTGTGCGCGGCGATGGTCGTCCTGACCCTGCCGGTGGGTCCCCGCTCCGGCCACGTCCTGCCGGGGATGTGGTCGGCCGGCGGCGTCCTCGGCGCGGCGCTGTTGGGCGGCACGGCGGGCGGCCTGGTCGCCGGCCTGCTGCTGTCGATCGCGACGTTCATCGAACGCGGCGTCGTCAACGACTCCTCGATCGGCACGGCCGTGCTGTTCCTGTTGTCCGGGACGATCGTCGGATACCTGAGCCGCACGGCGCTGGTGGCGGAGACGGCGCTCGCCGACGTGCTGGCCGCGCGCGCCGGCGACGCCGAGCGGGAGCGGTTGGCCCGCCGCGTGCACGACGGCGTCCTGCAGGCGCTTGCGTTGATCTCGCGGGAGGCGCCGCGGGGCCTGCCGGCGGCGGAGGTGGCGGCGATGGCCGCCGAGCAGGAGGCGGCGCTGCGGGAGCTGCTGCGCACGCCCGCCGCCTCGCGGGTCACGGCCGGCGCCTCGCGGGTCACGGCCGGCGTGGCAGGTGGCGTGGCGGGTGTCGGGGCGCCGCGGCCAGGAAACGGGATTTCGGCGGACCTGGTCGAGCCGCTGCTGCGGCTGGCGCGACCGGCGGCGCCGGGCCGGGGCGCGGTGACGGTGGCGACGCCGGGCGCGCCGGTTCCCCTGGAGGGCGAGCGTGCGCGGGAGGTGGTCGCCGCGGTCGAGGCCACGGTGGACAACGTGGCCCGCCACGCCGGCCCCGGGGCGTCGGCCTGGGTGCTCGTCGAGGACGACGGCGACCGGGTGGTCGTCACCGTCCGCGACGACGGGGTGGGGATGGCGGCCGGGCGGATGGAACGGGCCGCCGCCGAGGGGCGGCTGGGACTCGCGGTCTCGGTGCGGGGGCGCATCCGGGAACTGGGCGGCACGGTCACCGTGACGAGCCGACCAGGGGCAGGGACGGAGGTCGAGTTGCGTGTCCCACGCTGACGGGTCGCGAGGCGGCCGGTCCGACGGGGGTGGACCGGCCCCGGACGGCTCGGCGGCCCAGGGGTCCGCGCCCTGCCGGGTGGTGGTCGTCGACGATCACCCACTGTGGCGGGAGGCCCTGAGCCGGGACCTGGACCAGGCAGGGTTCGTGGTGGTCGGCACGGCCGGCTCGGTGGCGCAGGCGCTGCGGGTGGTCGCCGCGACCCGGCCCGACCTCGTCGTCCTCGACCTGACGCTCCCGGACGGCTCGGGCGTCGAGGTGATCCGGGGCCTGCTCGGTCCGGGGGCGGCCGGTGGGTTCGGCGGCGCGGTCCTGATCGTCTCGGCCTCCGGCGAGCAGGCCGACGTCCTGGCGGCGGTCCAGGCCGGGGCGTCGGGCTATGTGGTCAAGTCGGCGCGGCCCGAGGAGCTCGTCGACGCCGTGCGGCGCACCGCCGCCGGGGCCCCCGTCTTCAGCGCGGGGCTCGCCGCGCTCGTGCTGGGGGAGATGTCGCGGGCGGCGCGCGACGTGACCGCGACGCCGTCGACCCCCCGGCTCACGGCGCGGGAGATCGAGGTGCTGCGCCTGGTCGCGAAGGGCCTGTCGGCCCGGGACGCGGCGGCGCGCCTCGGGATCTCCCACCGCACCGTGCAGAACCACATGTACAACGTGCTGGGCAAGCTCCAGCTCCGCAACCGGGTGGAGCTGACCCGGTTCGCCGTTCGCGAGGGCTACGACGACGCGTCCTGACGTGCCGCCCGGGGGCCTCCGCCCGGCGGCCTCCGCCAGACGGCCTCCGCCAGAGGCCTCCGACCGGCGCCGCGGACCACACGCGGGGGCGCGTCGGGGCGAACGAGCCGACGGATCGAGGCCCGCGGCGGCGCCGTACGCTCGCTGCCATGACCGAGGTTCTCCAGCCGGTGCCGGCCCTGCACCGACCGGACCTGCTCGCGGCGGCGACCGCGGCGGCGCTGGCGGCCTGGCCGGACGGGGTGTCCGCGCCGCCCGTCGAGCAGGTCGAGGTGGCCGAGATCGACCCCGAGCTGGCCGACACGGCCGCGTTCTGCGCGCGCTACGGGGTCGAGCCGGCCGACTCGGCGAACTGCGTGATCGTCGCGGCTCGGCGCGGGGCCGAGACGACGCTCGCGGCGTGCGTCGTCCTCGCGACGACCCGGGCGGATGTGAACGGGCTGGTGCGGCGCCGGCTGGCCGCCCGCAAGGTGTCGTTCGCGCCGATGGACACGGCCGTCTCCCGCACCGGGATGGAGTACGGCGGCATCACCCCGGTCGGGCTGCCCGCCGACTGGCCGCTGCTGATCGACCGCGCGGTCGCCGAGCATCCCCGCGTCGTCGTCGGCTCCGGCCTGCGCCGGTCCAAGCTCTGGCTGCCCGGAGCGGCGCTCGCCGCCCTCCCCGCCGCCGAGGTTCTCGACACTCTCGGCACCTGACGTTCCTTGCCGGTCCAGCGGGACGAGTCGGACGCCGAACCCTCTGAAAGGCAAGGAAGTCTGGCGATCGGGCGGGTGAACGCGGCGGGCTAGCGGCCTGGCTGGCTGGCTCGGCGTCAGACCGTCGTCGTCTCGGCGAGCTGCGCCTGCACGATGCGGACGACGTCGTTGATCGTGGTCAGGGTGAAGACGTCCTCGTCCTCGATCTCGATGCCGTACTCGCGCTCGATCCGGGCGATCGCGAGCAGGACCTTCACCGAGTCCGTGCCCTCGACCGTCCGCAGGTTCAGATCCGCGGCGAGGGTCTCGGCGGGCAGGCGGAGCGCCCCGGCGACGATCTCGGTCACCGTGTGGACGATTTCGGCGTGGGATGACGGCGATGACGACATCGGGACTCCTCGGATCGTGCGATCTGCGGTTCGATGCGGATGAGGCGACGGGCGAGCCCCGGCCCCGCCGGCCGGCGGGGCCGGGGCCGGGGCCGGACGGTGTGCCGGCGAAGCCGGGGGCGTCACGCGATGGAGTCGGCGAGGGCCTGCCGGATGTCGGAGTTCCGGGTCAGGTCCCGGCCGATCGCGCTGCCGAGCGCGCGGCGCAGCTTGGCCTGGAGCCGGTCCTGCTCGTCCGGCGGCGAGAACCGCAGGTAGACGTCGATCACGTCATCGACGGTCTCGTAGCCCCGCATCTCCTCGACGAGCTGATGCTTGTAGACCCCGACCGGGTGGTTGAGCCGCGAACTCGTCGCGTAGAAATGGATTCGCTCCAGGACCGAGGTGAGTTCCTCGGGGTGCTGGTCGAGCCGCCGCTTCAGGTAGTACAGGAATTCGCGGGCGTGGCCGGCCTCGTCGCGGCTCGCCCGCAGGAAAAGGTCGGACAGGACGGGCTCACGCACCCAGGCGGAAAGAGCCCGGTACGCGGTGTTGACGATGATCTCGGAGATCACGTTCGTGGCCAGGGTGGCGCTCGGCGTGATGCCACGCTCGTACGGCTCGCGCAACGCCTCGATCCTGGCCTGGTCGATGTGCACGCCGACCGCCTTCAGCCAGGCCCGGAAGGCGTAGTGGTGCTGGAGCTCCTGGTAGGCCCAGACGGCCACGAAGGCCGAGCAGTCGTAGTCATCGTCGAACTCGCTGAGGAATCCGTGCAGCCCGGGCAGCGAGGTCGCCTCGCCCATGACGACACCCTTGACGAGCGAGATGTAGGCCGGGTCCACCAGGTCGCGCCGGACATTCTCCAACCCGAGCTCGGAGACCTTCCACTGAAGGCGCTCGTAATGTTGGAAAACTTCGAAACTGTGGGCCTCTTCGGGGGCTGCGGTCGGCATCTGTGAGCTCCTTCCGAGCTTCCTGCCTGGCCTTCCGGCCTCCACTCTTCATTCTCCGCCCGGCCGCGACAACCCACTACCAGGATCTCAATCGGCCCATCATGATCAGTTATCACCGGACTCGTTCGGCCGGCGCCCACCCACCGCGGCGCATGTTCTGACCGGGACCAGGAACCGGGGTGTCGTCGCAGTGTGCAGCGACGTCGAGATCCGGAAGGTGCGGGCGGCGTGTTCAGCGCATCAGGATGGGGATGAGGCTACGGGGGTCGAAGCGTTGCGGTTTCGGCGGCCATTGGGCTTGGTCGGCGCCGTGGGGGGACAGCATGTTGGTGCGGGGTGCGGGGTGCGGGGTGCGGGGTGCGGGGTGCGGGGTGCGGGGTGCGGTCGAAGCTGACCCTGTCGGGATCGATGTCGGCGGACTCGGCGGGCACCCGCACGCTTGGACGGCACCGACGGTGCGGCAGCGCGGATCTGCCCGCGACACGAGCAGCCACCACGAGATACTCAGAGGCGGCACAGGCGGCACAGGCGGCCGTGGGCAGGGGGAGCCGGAATGTGTTTCTCACCGGAGGCCGATGTCGTGGCCGCCGTCGTGATCGGTGGTGTCGGCGTTGACGCTGCCCGCCACGTCCGGACCGGCGCGCAGTGGCCGCTGGCCGNGTTGCCGCTCCTGTTTGCTGGGCACACGCTGGTCGAGGCGTTCGTCTGGTGGGGGCTGCGCGGTGATGTCAGTGGCAGGGTACAGACGGTGGCGACCGTGCTCTACCTGATCTTCGCCTTCCTTGTCCTGCCGGTGTATGTGCCTGTTACCGTGCTTGTACTGGAACACGTGCCGAGGCATCGACCGATCGAGATCATCACGCTTGTCGCTGGTGTGATCTGCGCGGCGGGTCTGGCGGTGGCCCTCATCTCCAAGCCCTTCACGGCACGCCCAGAGGGTCATCACATCGTCTATCACGTGCATCTGCACGCCGGGCCAGTGATCATCGCTTTGTATCTCGTCAGCACGTGTGGCGCTCTCATCGTCTCCGGACGGCGGTTCCTGCGCTGGTTCGGCGTCTTCAACCTAGCTGCGGTCGCGCTGCTGGCCTGGGTCGCAACTGAGGCCGTCACCTCGCTGTGGTGCGCCTGGGCCGCCGTCACAAGCATGGCTGTGGCGGCGTACCTCCGCTCGGCTGGCCCGGCTGATGTCGACTACGCTCCGCAATCTTAACGAACCGCCTATCGACGCCGACGCCGACGGCGTCGGCACGCGTGAACGAAGCCTCGGAGCAGCCCGGAGTCACCCTTCAGATCGCGCCGAAGCTTCTGCATACGATGCGCCTGGTTTCCGACGGATCATGGCAGTCGCACGTGAGTACATGTGACATGAATACCGACAGCGACGTCACGCCGTTGGCCTGGCGTAAGAGCAGCTACTCCGGCGGCACCGGCGGCAACTGCGTCGAGGAGCTGGCATGGTCTGCGGCCGGCCGGCACGACTCGCAGCGACGCGGTAAGCGTGTCGTCGTCCGCCAGGTAGAAGGCGAGGACGTTGCGACGGGCAGCGCCGAAATCCAAGGTCACGTCCGGATGCTCTGTCCGCAGTTGCCGCAACTCGTCGACCTTGCCGGCGAACGCTTCCGCTTCGGAAAGCCGGTCGGTGAATATCCGCTGCGCGGAGATACGGGCGCCGCCGAGGCGACGTGCCCGAATCTCTTCACCGATACCCATCTGGCCGCCCCCTCGCCTGGTTGCCAACCCCTGCGGTTCGCGTCGGGATCAGTCTTACCGGCCCGCACCGGTGACCGCCTCTGTTTCCGGGAAGTGCCCGGTGGGACTGGATGCCGAGGCGCATCGCCGCTTCGCCAACCCGGTAGCCCGTGGCCGGGTGACTGGCGGCACGCCCGAGCCTGCGGCGGGCAGACCGCAGCGACGGGCATCTTCTGTGTGGTGGATCACAGTCATTCCGTGCCGTTGGCTGCC
Source organism: Frankia sp. ACN1ag (assembly GCF_001414035.1). Taxonomy (NCBI): domain Bacteria; kingdom Bacillati; phylum Actinomycetota; class Actinomycetes; order Frankiales; family Frankiaceae; genus Frankia; species Frankia sp. ACN1ag. Next base: position 125,818 of record NZ_LJPA01000003.1, read on the forward strand.
GCCGGGTGACGCCCAGTTCCACGGACGAATGGCGGACCAATGATCAAAGGCCTTGATCGAATCTTTCCGATCAAGGCCTTGACCTGCGAGTATCTGTGGAGGTGAGGGGACTCGAACCCCTGGCCTCCTCCGTGCGAGGGAGGCGCTCTACCAGGCTGAGCTACACCCCCTGGAAGTAACCGAAGCTTACAGGATGGCGGGGGCTGTGTGACGACCACCCCCGTCCGGAGTGCATCGCCATCCGTCCGCCAGCTCGCGGGGCGAGGTCAGCCGATCCGGACCGTGCGGTCGCTGTGGGCCTCGGAGCGGGCCTCGTCGCGCCTCTCGGAGCGGGCGGCGGGGAGGGCCACCTCGGTGAGGTCCGCGCGGCGGCCGGGGTGTTCCGCGGCGCCGACTGTGACGGCGGTGCCGGCCCGGCGCGGGGTGCTTGGGCGCCGGGCCGGGGAGCCTGTGCGGGCAGGCGCCACGCCGGCGCCGACGGGACGATCGGGGGTGGTGGCCCAGCCGCCCTGGCCCCGGATGCCGAGGGCCTCCTGCGCTCCGGAGCCGACGAGGGTCGCGAGGAGGTGGTCGAACAGGTAGGCGGCGGCGGTCGGTCGCAGCAGGCCCGCCTCGTGGCGGGACCAGCCCCACGCGCGGGCGCCGTCGACGACGAGTTCCTGGTCCGGCCCGGCGTCCCCGGGGAAGGCCAGTCGCGCGTCGGCGGTCGGCGGTGGGCCGTCGAGGGGGCGGTGGGCCCACAGTTGCAGGGCCTCCTCGGGGCACCATCCCTCGTCCCGGACGGCTACCTGCCACGCCGCCCGACCGGGCCGGTACACGGCGAGCCGGACGGACGTGCCCCGGCAACGGAAGTGCAGGCCGACTCCGTCCGGGCGGACGCCTCGTATCTCGACCGGCACCGCGGAGCTGCCCGGGCAGACGAGGTATCCCTCGTCCCGCAGACGGGCCATCCACGCCTTGAAGGACACGGCGGATGCTGCCTTCCTGATCGATACGCACGTCGGGGGACTCCCACCGGAGGATCGGCGAACTGCCGGCCGGACCTGGGGCCGGGACATCGCGCGCGGCAGGCCACCGGCGAGCCGATCCGAAGCCGGATCGGTCGCCGTGGCCTGCGGCATGTCGCGAATCCTCGGCAGACGTCGGCAAACGCCGGATGCCCGCGTTCGGCGGGAGATGACGGAGCGGTGCCTCTCGCCACTGCGACCGGAGGTGGCGGTCCGTGGGCGCTGCCGGCTCGTTGCGGGGCCGGTGACCGGGACGACGGACGATCAGCGGGGGTCGGCCCGCCGGTCAGGATGGTCTTGCGCCCAGGTTCGATGCACCGAACTCCGAGGCCCCTCGCACCCGGGCCGGCCCCGAAACTATCGGGCCGACCGGCTCGTCACGCTGGCGGCGAGCCTCAGTGGGCGCGAGGGCTGGGACAACACGGACAGCTCCCGGGACGACAGACCACTCGCCACCCCCGGTGAGGGGCGGCGCCGTGCTGCAAACGGAGCGTCACCTCTCCATTATGCATGGGGGCCGATTCGGGTGCCGACGCGCAGACACCCGGCGGGCGGTTCGGGGCTGACCGGGACGAGGCCGGCCGCGATGGTCCGGCGGCCGTGCCGGGCGTCTCCCAGTGGTCCTCCCGTAACAGCTCCCGTGAGGCATCCCGTCGGCCCGGCGAGTTCAGGCCAGGCGGTGGGGGCGGCGCGGGCGCACGCCTGTCCGCGCAGTTCCGGCGCGTGCCGCGTCCCCGCGATCCGGCGACCAGCCGCGGCCGGCGGTCAGCGGTCGGCGGCCGGCTGCGGCGGCCGGCCAGGGCGGCCAGGGCGGACCGGGCCTGGTCGCTGGCCGCGGTGGATCGGGCACGGCCGATCGCACGGTCGACCCACGCGAGGGGGTTTCCCCATGCCAGCCTGGCAAGGCGGCCGGCGTTTGGCGCCTGTCCGGCGGCCACCGCGCTCGGCGGGACCGAGACCCCGGGGCCGGACCGAGGCCGGGACCGGACCGAGACCCCGGACCGGTCGGCCGGATGGTCCGACCAGGGGATGCCGGGTTGGTAGCGGTGCTCCGCGGGCATCGGGCTCGGTGGGGCCCGATCGGGCGGTGCGGATGTGGCCCAGGGCGGATCGAACCTGGCCTTCCCGGGAATCACGACGGCACAGACGTCCAGTCGGAACGAGGGACGGTGAGACGGTCGTGATCTTCAACACTCGGGTGGAGGCGGGCCGGCAGCTCGGCGCACGGCTGGCCCACCTGCGCGGCCAGGATGTCGTCGTCGTGGGGCTGCCCCGCGGCGGGGTCCCGGTCGGGTACGAGGTGGCGCGGGCCCTGGATGCGCCACTGGACGTGATCCTTGTCCGCAAGATCGGTGTGCCGTTCCAGCCCGAGCTCGCCATGGGCGCGATCGCCGAGGGCGGGGTGCGGGTCGTCAACGAGGAGACCCTGCGGCTGGCCAACGTCGGTCCGGGCGCGTTCGCCGAGGTCGAGGCGCGGGAGGCGGCCGAGTTGGAGCGGCGCGCCCGGCGCTTCCGGGACGGCCGGCCGCGGATCCCCCTCGCCGGCCGCACGGTGGTCATCGTCGACGACGGGATCGCGACCGGTTCGACGGCGCTGGCCGCCTGCCGGGTCGTCCGGGCCCAGGGGGCGGAGCGGGTCGTGCTCGCCACCCCCGTCGCCGCCCGTGACCGCGTCGACTGGCTGCGCCGGCAGGCCGACGAGGTGATCTGCGTCCAGGAGCCGGCGAGCTTCTTCGGCATCGGCGAGTTCTACGCCGACTTCGATCAGACACCGGACGAAGAGGTCACCGATCTGCTGCGCCGGGCCGCTGCCCGCCGTCCGGGGGGCGCGACCGGAAATCGCGATGCCGATCCGGTGGAGGGCGCCCGTGCGGAGGCCGCCCGCGTGGAGGGTGCCCGAGCGGAGAACGCCTGCGGGGAGGCCGCCCGAGCGGAGGGTGCCCGCGGAGAGACCGCCCGAGCGGNGGGTGCCCGCGGGGAGACCGCCCGAGCGGAGACCGCCTGCGGAGAGACCGCCCGAGCGGAGGGTGCCCCAGCGGAGGGTGCCTGTGACGGTGGGGGGCCCGGGACGGGCCGGGTCGTGGAGGTGTCGATTCCGGCGGATCTGGTGCGGCTCGCCGGGCGGCTGAGCGTGCCCCCGCAGCCGGGCGGGGTGGTCGTCTTCGCGCACGGCAGCGGCAGCAGCCGCATCAGCCCGCGTAACCGCTTCGTCGCCGACACCCTGGCGTCCGCGGGGCTCGCCACGCTGCTGTTCGACCTGCTGACCCCGGACGAGGAGCGCGACGTCGGGAACGTGTTCGACATCGGGCTGCTCGCCCGGCGCCTGCTTGCCGCGACCGCCTGGCTGCGGGAGGTGTCCGCGACCGCCGCCCTACCGCTGGGCTACTTCGGCGCGAGCACCGGCGCCGCGGCGGCGCTGTCCGCCGCGGCCGAGGCCGCCCAGCAACCCGCCTTCGACGTCGCCGCCGTCGTCTCCCGGGGCGGGCGGCCGGACCTGGCCTGGGATGCGCTGCCGGCGGTGCGGGCGCCGACCCTGCTCGTCGTCGGCGGGCTCGATGAACAGGTCCTCGAGCTGAACCGGCGGGCGCGGGAGCGGCTCACCGGCTGCGCGAGTCGCCTGGAGATCGTGCCGGGCGCGACGCATCTCTTCAGCGAGCCGGGCGCGCTGGAGCGGGTGGCCGCGCTCGCCCGGGACTGGTTCGTCGACCACCTCACCCTGCTGGGCCACGCACACCAGGTCTGACCGACCTCGTTCGTCAAGCACCTTTGCGTAATCGTGTGCGTGCTCCCCGAAATGGGGGAACGACGTCAAGGGGAGCGCATGGCCCACCCGGGCGGGGCGTCGGGCGGAGAGGGGCTAGGCATGGCCTACATCGGTTCGGTGGTCAGCGGGCCGCCGGTGACCGTGGCGAGAGCCACCACGATCAGCGAGGCGGCCCGGAAGATGGGGCGAACGGGCGTCGGCGCGCTGCTCGTCGTCGACGATGACCGGCAGGCGGCGGAGCGGCAGGTCGATGACCGGCAGGCGGCGGAGCGGCAGGTCGATGACCGGCAGGCGGGGGAGCGGCAGGTCGGGGATCGACTGGTCGGCATCGTGACCGACCGTGACATCGTCCTGCGCGGGGTGGCGCGGGGGATCGGGCCGGACGGCCGGATCGACGCGCTGATGACGACCGAGGTCATCACCGTGCCCGCCGGCATGGGCGTCGAACGGGCCTACGAGATCTTCCGGGATCACGCGATCCGGCGGCTGCCGGTGCTGGACGGCCGGCGCATCGTCGGCCTGGTCTCCGTCGACGATCTGCTGATCCGCAGCGAGCGGGAGATCGCGGACCTGGTGCATCCGCTGTGCGAGGAGACGTTCGCCCCGCACCGCGAGGCGGCGGCGCCGGTCGTGACGGAACGAGTGACGACCACGACCACGACCACCACGGCGGCCGTCCGCATGGCCGATTTCGCCGCGCCCGCCCGTCGACGGACCGCGCTGCACGCGCACCCCGGAGACACCCTGGTGGTTCACAGCCACGTACCCAGGGCACCGGACCGGCTCGGGGAGATCTTCGAGGCCCGGACGGACGCGGGTGACCCGCCGTTCGCTGTGCGCTGGTCAGACACCGGGCATGTCAGCTTCGTGTACCCCGGCCCGGACGCGGAGATCCGCCGTGGCGGCGAGCGGGCGGTCGCGGACAGCACCCGCTAGGGTCACGAGCTCGCCGACCGGCACCCGCCGCGGGGTCAGGCCGCGATGTCCACCACGTGGCCGCCCTCGAAGGCGATCGTGCGGTCGGCGAGGACCTCGGCGTCGGTCGGGTCGTGCGTGACGATCAGTACGGGTGCGGACAGCGTCGGCAGGACCGTGCGCAGGAACGCCCGGACCTCCCCCCGGGTGGTGGTGTCCAGTGCGGCCAGCGGCTCGTCGAGCAGCAGCAGGCGAGGCTCCGTGGCCAGCGCGCGGGCGAGCGCCACCCGTTGGCTCTGGCCGCCGGACAGAGCCCCGGGGCGGCGGTCGCCGAGCTCGCCGATCCCGAACCGCTCCAGCCACGAATCCGCCCGTTCGCGCGCGTGCCGGCGGCCCTGGCCGAGGCGGGCCCGCACCCCGAACGCCACGTTGTCGCGGGCGCGCAGGTGCGGGAACAGCAGGTAGTCCTGGAACACGACGCCCACCGGGCGGCGCTCGGACGGGACGAAGCGGTGTTGCGTGGGGTCGTCGAGGACCTGTCCGGCCAGCGTGATCCGTCCCTCGTCGAGCGGGAGCAGCCCGGCCAGCGTGCGCAGCAGGGTGCTCTTGCCGGCACCGCTGCGGCCGAGAACGGCGACCGTCTCCCCCCGGGCGACCTGGACGTCGACGGCGAGGACGAACTGGCCGCGGCGCACCGTCACGCGGGCATCGAGGCCGCCCGTCTCCGACGCCGGTTCGGGCCCGGGCTTGGACGGGTCGGACTGCGTGCTCCCCGGCGTGCCGGCGCTCACCCGAGTCCTCCCTCAGGGCCGACGGCCACCGGTGTCGGGCGGGATGCCCGGCCCCGTAGCAGCCGCCGGGCGCCCGGGAACCACCGCGCGCGCAGCGCCACCAGCACCGCGACGCAGACGGCGAGCAGGACGAGGGACAGCGCGATGGCGGCGTCGGTGTCCGTCTCCAGCGCCAGGTAGACGGCCAGTGGCATCGTCGTGGTGGTGCCGGGGAAGTTGCCGGCGAAGGTGATCGTCGCGCCGAACTCGCCGAGGGCGCGGGCCCAGCACAACGCGGCCCCGGCGGCGACGGCGGGCGCGACCAGCGGGACGGTCACCCGGCGGAACGTGGTCCAGGGGCCCGCGCCGAGGGTGGCGGCGGCGTCCTCGAAGCGGCGATCGGCGCTGTTCAGCGCGCCCTCGACCGAGACGACGAGGAAGGGCATCGCCACGAAGGTCTGCGCGATCACCACTCCGGCGGTGGTGAAGGGCAGGGTGATCCCGAACCAGTCGTCCAGGCGCTGCCCGACAATGCCGCGCCGGCCCAGGGCCAGCAGCAGCGCCACGCCGCCGACGACGGGCGGCAGCACCAGCGGCAGCGTGACCAGCGCCCGTAGCAGGGAGCGACCCGGGAACCTGGTCCGGGCCAGCAGCCAGGCGAGCGGAATGCCGAACACCAGCGACAACGCCGTCGCCGCGGTGGCGGTCTCCAACGACAGCAACAGTGCCTCGCGGACGCTGTGCTTGGTGATCAGATCGGGCAGCCCGGACCAGGGGGCCCGGACGAGCAGGCCGACGAGCGGCAGGAGCAGGAACAACGCGGCGACCGCCCCGGGCACCCACAGCGCCCACGGCGCCCGGCGGCGGGTCTCCCGGCGGGCGGTACGGCCCATCGCCCGCGGGCGGGGTCGCCGGTCCGGATCGCGATCCAGGCCGCGATCCGGACCGGCTACCAGGCTCTCCGGTGCGCCCGCGGAGCCGCCCCTCGACCGGTTTCGCGCGCGCAGTGCCAGCCGCCAACCGGTCACGGCCCGCTGCGCCGGAGCGGCCCACGGGAGCGAGGCATCGCCTGGACTCGTCATCGCCGGCGGGGCCCCTCTCCCTGGTGACTCTGGTGATCCGTTGCAGCACAGGTGATCCGTTGCGGAGCAGGTGAGTGATCCGTTGCAGAGCGGGCCACCCGCGGGACCCGGGCCGCCGGACGGTCAGCGGCGGTCGGGCATCTCGATGACGACGTTGGTCGACTTCACCGCGCCGACCGCGAGGACGCCGGGTTCGAGCCCGAGCTCGTCGGCGGCCTCCCGGCTCATCAGGGAGACCAGCCGGTGCGGGCCGGCCTGGATCTCGACCTGGGCCATCACCGTGTCCCGGGTGACCCGGGTGATGATCCCGGGGAATCGGTTGCGGGCGGACTCGGCGACGACGGGCGTCGCTGTACTGGTCTGGTCTCCTGCCATATCCTTGGCGAACTCGGCCAGGTTGGCGCCCTCGATCGCTCGGCGACCGGCGTCGTCCAGGACGGTAGGCAGTCGGCCGCTGTCCGCCCATCGGCGGATGGTGTCGTCGCTGACACCGAGCAGCGCTGCCGCCTCACTGATCCGGAATCTCGGCATGCTTGTGATGGTAGCCCGGTAGCTTCGGCGAGTTCGACGCGCATAACCCGAATTTGCGGTGATTTTGGCGGCGTTTCTTCCGCTTACGCGGAGCTCCTCCGGTGCGGCGGGGTCGGCCCGTTCGTGGCCTCGGCCGGCCCGTCCCCGGCGGGATGACCGGTTGGCGCCCAAGCATCCGCCCCGACGGGGCACCATGCGGATGTTGCCCCGTCCGCCGATCCCCGTCCCTGGAGCGCCCGTGACACCGTCCGCTCGCCCGTTAGCCACCCCCACCGCCAGCACCGCCGACGGCCCGGCCGTCGACCCCACGGATCCGGTCGCGGCGCCGGTGCGGATCAACGTCCGCGCGCTGCTGGTCGAGGGTGACCGGATCCTGCTCGCCAACGAACGTGGCCAGACGTGGTTCCACCTGCTCGGTGGCCGGGTCGAGGCCGGGGAGACGGTGCAGGGGGCGTTGCGCCGCCTGCTCGATGAGCAGGCCGGCATCGAACTCGACCATCTCACGTTCGCCGGCTGCCTCGAGGGAACTGCGATCGAGCGCGGAGAGCGGGTCCGGGTGCTTGACGTCGTCTTCGCGGTCGACCGGTCCTGGGCCGGCGAGTTCGGCACCAGGCTCGACGACCTGGACATCGTCTCGGCGTCCCTCGTGAGCCTCCCCGACCTGGATCTGCGCCCCGCCACCCTGCGCCAGCTCATCCCCGAGTGGCTGCTGCACGCCCGACCGGCCTGGTACGGGGCGAGCGGCCGCTGACCGCCGAGGCGTGGCCGACCGCCGAGGCGTGGCCGACCGCCGAGGCATGGCCGACCGCCGAGGCATGGCCGACCGCAAGGCGTGGCCGGCATCACGGCGTGGTTGACCGCAAGGCGTGGTCGGTCTCACCGAGTAGGTGACCTCGCGGCGTGGTTGACCTCAATCCGACTTCAGGTTCTAGCGTTCGGTCACGGGCCGGCGCCGCCTCGTGGGCACATCGGCGCGGCCCGTGGCCACCCGGCCCCGACCGCGACCTGGAGGACGGATCATGTACGCAGTCCGGCTGCACGAGTTCGGCCCGGCGGGCAATCTCCGCTACGAGCAGGTCGACGATCCGGTGCCGGCGGCCGGCCAGGTGCGCGTCGCGGTGGCCGCAGCCGGCGTTCACCTGGTCGACACCATCCTGCGGCAGGGCTCGGCCGGTGGCCCGTTCCAGCGCCCCGAGCTGCCGACCATCCCAGGGCGGGAGGTCGCCGGCACGGTCGACGCCGTCGGGCCGGGCGTCGACGAGGGGTGGCTCGGCCGGCGTGTCGTCGCCCATCTCGGCCTGACCGGCCAGGGATACGCCCAGCTTGCCGTCCGCGAGGTGGACAGCATCCATCCCATCCCGCCCGGCCTCGACGCCCCCGCCGCCGTGGCGATGATCGGCACCGGTCGCACCACGATCGGCATCCTCGACGTCGCCGAGCTGACCGCCGAGGACGTCGTCCTGATCACCGCCGCGGCCGGCGGCATCGGCAGCCTGCTCGTCCAGGCGGCCCGCGGCGTCGGGGCGACCGCCGTCGCCATCGCCGGGGGAGCCGCGAAGGTCGCCGCGGCGCGCCGCCTCGGCGCCGACATCGCCGTCGACTACACCCTCCCCGACTGGCCGGACGCCGTCCGGGCCGCCCTCGACGGCCGCACCGTGACCGTGACGCTGGACGGGGTGGGTGGCGCCGCCGGCCGCGCCGCCCTGGAGCTGATCGGACCGGCCGGCCGTTACTACACGTTCGGCTGGTCGGCCGGGTCGCCCACCGCCATCACCACCGAGGACGTGACGGAACGTGGCCTGCTGGTCGCCTCCGTCCTCGGCCCGCGGATGTTCCGCCGGCCCGGTGGGCTGGCGGCGCTGGAGGAGGCCGCGCTCGCCGCCGCGGCCGCCGGCACCCTGGTACCAGCCGTGCAGACCTTCCCGCTGGCCGAGGCGGCGGCCGCCCATGCCGCCCTGGAAACCCGCGCGACGACCGGCAAGGTCGTCCTGATCCCCTGATCCCCTGATCCCCACCGAGCCCCCCTGAGCCCCGGGCGGAGCGGGCGGGGATCGTAGTGTTGCGGTGGTGGCGGTTCGAGGGACGGGCGACGCGCTGGTGCTGCTGACCGGATCCCAGGCGCGCCGGGCGGCCCTCGCGGCTCAGGGACTGGCTCGTCCACGGCCGACCGGCCGGCTCGATCGTCGGCACCTGCGGGCCCTGTTCGCCCAGGTCGGGGTCGTGCAGATCGACTCGGTGAACGTGCTGGCCCGGGCGCACTACCTTCCCGGCTGGTCGCGGTTGGGACCGTACTCTCGGGAGATGTTCGACCGGCTCGTCCAGGTCGAGCGGTACGCCTACGAGTACTGGGCGCACGAGGCCTCGCTCGTCCCGGTCGCCTGGGAGCCGCTGTTCCGCTGGCGGGCGGCGGCGGCGCTGGCCGGCGAGGGCCTGTGGCGGGGGGTCGCCGCGTTCGGCCGGGAGCGCGCCGACTACGTGGCCGACGCGCTGGCCCAGGTCCGTGACCGCGGCCCGCTCGCCGCCGCCGACCTGGCCGAACCCGGCCGCGGCGGTGGGGGCTGGTGGGGATGGGCGGACGGCAAGCGGGCCCTGGAGTACCTCATGTGGACGGGCCAACTCTGCGTCGCCGGCCGCCGCGCATCCTTCGAACGGCTCTACGACCTGCCGGAGCGAGTGATCCCACCGGCCGTTCTCGGCCTGCCGACCCCCGACCCGCACGAGGCCGTCCGGATCCTGCTCGGCCACGCCGCCGACCGCCTCGGGGTGGCGACCGCAGGTGACCTCGCCGACTACTTCCGGCTGCCCGCCGCGGTGGCGAGGCCCCGCCTCGCCGAGGTGGTGGAGAACGGGGAGCTGGTGGAGGTGGGGGTGGCCGGCTGGTCCGGGCGGGCGTACGCCCGCCCGGAGCTCACCGTCGCCCGCCGGGCCGCCGCCCGTGCCCTGCTGTCCCCCTTCGACCCGCTGGTCTGGGAACGTGCCCGCACCCGTCGCCTGTTCGGGATGGATCTGGTCCTGGAGCTCTACACACCCGCGCCGAAGCGGCGGTACGGCTACTACGTACTGCCTTTCCTGCTCGGGGATCGACTCGCGGCCCGGGTCGACCTCAAGGCAGACCGGGCGGCGAGGGTCCTGCGGGTCGCGGCGGCCTGGCACGAACCCGATCCCGGCTCGGACATCCCGGCCCCGCGCCGTTCGGTTCGGCCAGGTCGGGCAGGTCAGCCGTCGGTCGTCGCGGCCGGTCGGGATCTGGCCGGTCGGGATCTGGCCGGTCGGGATCTGGCCGGTCGGGATCTGGGCGGTTCGGATCCGGCCGGCTCAGCGTCGGACGGTCCGGATCCGGGCAGTCCGGCGACGGTCGCCGGCGAGCTCGCCGCCGAACTCGCCGCGCTCGCCGGCTGGCTGGGCCTCGACCGTATCGAGGTCGTCGCGAACGGGACGTTGGCCCCCGCACTGACCCGAGCGGTCGCGGCCCTCGGCGCGGCCGGCTGAGCGCGCCGGTCCACCCGGCGGCTTTGGCAGCGCGCCTTTGGGATCACGGCGTTGGCAGCGTGGCTTTGGCCGCGCGGCCTTGGGAGCGCGGCCGGCGCCGCTACTTTGCAAGAGTGGCCCTCGATGCCGATGCCGATGCCGACCGGCGCGAACCGGTTCGCGGACTGCTCACGCGGCCGTCGCCGGGAGGGGTGACGGTGTGGTCGTCGTCGGCGTGACGGGCCACCGGGGGCTCACCGGGGGTCAGGCCCGCTACGTGGCCGCGCAGGCGCGCCGGCTGCTCACGCCCCTCGCTGACGCCGGTTTCGCCGGGATGACCTGCCTCGCCGAGGGCGCGGACACCATCGTCGCCGACGTCGTGCTCGCTCTCGGCGGCCGGCTGATCTCCGTGATCCCGGCGGACGGGTACCGCGACTTCCAACCCGCCGCGCATCGCCGGGACTTCGACCGCCTGCTGCGCTGCTCCGCCGAGGTTCGTCGGCAGGACCGCCCGACCCCGGACCTGGCCAGCCTGATGGCGGCGAGCCGGGTTCTCGTCGACGCCTCAGACCGGATCATCGCGGTCTGGGACGGTCTGCCGGCCCGCGGCTACGGGGGTACGGCTGACGTCGTCGATTACGCCCGGCTACGGCGCCGGCCCGTAGAGATCATCTGGCCGGCTGGTGCCGTGCGTCGCTCGGCGAGACCCGACGCCGAGGACTGACAGCGCCGGCCAGCCGGCGGCCGGACCGTCAGCGGGGAGTGAGCGGGACGATGCCCACCTGGACCGGGGTGAGACCGCTCTTGGGCGCGGCCGAGGTGCCGGCGGTCCCCGCGGCCGGAGGCTGCGCCTGGGCTGGGGCCTGTGCCTGGGCTGGAGCCTGCGCCTGGGTCTGGGTCTGGGTGCGCGCCGGCGCCTGGCTCTGACTCTGCGGTTGGCTCTGACTCTGCGGCTGGCTCTGGGCCTGGGTTCGGGGGGGTGCTTGCTGGGCCTGGGCCGGCCGGGCAGCCGGGGCCGCACCGCCGCTCGCGGCCGGCAGCCCCGCCGCGGCGGCCACGGGCGCCGCCGGAACGCGGTCCGTGCCGGCCGTGCCCGGCGTGATCGTGCCGGGCTGCCCCGTCGGTGCGGTGACCCGGGACGCCGGAGGCTGCGCGGCGGGCCGTTCGGTCGGCGTGAGGGGGGTGACGAGGAGCCCCTGGGGCGCCTGGACGGCCGGGTTCGGGGCGCTCACCGGGGCCTGCCCGGCGCCTTGCGCGGGATGACGATCGGCCGAGACCAGTGGCGCGCCAGCCGCACCGGCGTCCCCGGCACGGCTGGCCGCGGCGAGCCGCAACGTGTGCAGCGCGAAGTCCTCGGCGGCGAGATCCTCCTGCTGCTCGTACTCGGTCGGGGCGAGCGCCGCCCCGCCGCCGGGGCTGGTCGGGGCGCCGGTGGCCGCGTCGCCGGGATCGGTCGGGGCGGCGGGATCGGTGGAGTCCGTGGAGTCGGCGGAGCCCGCCGGCGCGGGCGCCGCGGACGGGTGCGCCGGCGCCGGCGCGACCCGGTCTGCGGACCGGCTCCCGGCCGTGCCGTCCCCGGCGCGATTCTCGTGCAGGGGGGCCTGCGCGCCGGTGGTCACGTCGTCGCTGGAGCCACCCAGCCCCGCGGCGGTCGCGGCCGCCGCGACCGCGGCCGCCGCCGCCACCGCGAGCACGGCGACCGGGCGGGCCCGGGGACGGCGCCGACGCTCCTCCTCCGGGCCCGGCGAGTTCGGTGGCAACCGCTGCACCCCCGCCGCGGCCGCCGAACGTTCGGACGGGGTGGACTGGCCGCCCACCGTGGCGCCCTGGCCGGGCGGGAGGATCAGCGTCGGGTGCGTGCGGCTGGCACTCTGCTCCGAGCGGTCTGCCGCGGCGGACCGGCGGGGGCCGGGCCCCGCCGGCCGCTGCGACGGCGTCGGCGGCGGGGGGAGCACCGGCGGCGGTGGCAGGGTCGGCAACGGGGGCAGCGTGAGGCTGACCTCGAGTAGGTGGGGCAGGTCCGGTAGGCCGCCCCCGGCCGCGTCCTCCCGCCGTCCGGCATCCTCCCGCCGTCCGGCATCCTCCCGCCGTCCGGCATCCCCTCGCCGCTCGGCGGAGCGGGCTCGTCCGAACGGGTCGGCCCGCCTGATCGCCCGGCCGAGGCCGTTCCCGGCGCCGCGACCGTCCCCGCCACCGGTCTGCGTGTCGCTACCGGTCTGCGTGTCGCTACCGGTCTGCGTGCCGCTACGAGTCTGCGTGCCCCCGTGGCTGGTCGCGCGGGCGGTGCTGTGGCGACCACCGCCGGCCGGCCTGACCTCCCCACTCCCACCGTCGGAGCGGGACGGCGGCGGAGTGAGTCGCGCGGTGACGGCCTGCTGGCGGGAGATCGCGCGGGAGCGGTCGCGCCCGGCGCGACCCGAACGAGGGCGTGGACCGGCAAGCAGAGCCAGTAGTTCGGAGACGTCGGGCAACGAGGCACCGTCGGCCTGTCGCACCCGGGCCAGCGCGCGGGCCACCCCGGGGCTGGTCGGGCTGTCCTGCTCGGGCCGTTGCGCGCGCCGCCAGCCGCCGCGGCCCGCCGGCTCCACCGAACCGGACGCCTTGCCCGTGGCGGCCAGGTCGACGATGCCGGCCCAGGCCACGATGTCGGCGGCCGGCCCGTCCCAGCCGCCCGCCGCCGGCCCGTAGCCGTACCCGGGCACGTAGCCGCCGCCGGCCGCAGGCACGGTCGCGGCCCCCTGCCCGGCGGCGGCCGTGGACAGTAGCAGCGGGCGCAGGGCGGCGGCGATCCCCAGGTCGACCAGGCGAGGACCGACGACGGACAGGACGACGTCCGTGGCCGTCAGGTCGCCCAGGGCGCCGACCGTGTGGTGGGCCGCGTCGATGGTTTCGAGCAGGGTGCGGGCGAGCCGGTCGATCTCGTCGGCGGACAGCGGTCCCCGCTCGGTGAGCTCGCGCGCCAGGGTCGGCCCGCCGACGAACTCGGTGACCACGTATGGGCGGTCCGCGTCGGGCGCGGCGTCGAGCACGCCGCAGGTGTGCGGACCGGACAGCACGCTGGCCCGGTCGACGGCCGCCGCGAAACGGGCCCGCATGTCGGCGCGCAGGGCGTCGCCCGGATGCAGCGCACGGATCGCCACCTGGCCGCCGCCCGGCGCCCGGCCCAGGTAGACGATGCCCGTGATGCCCGCGTCGAGGCGGCCGAGCAGCGGATAAGGCCCGAGCGCCGAGGATTCGCCGGCGGCGAGCGGTGCGACGTGGCGAGGTAGTCGAGCGGTCATGGTGGGTGCCCCGAATGNGACTCGCGGATGGCCGGCGGCGTGCGACCTCTCCGACGGTAGCTACTCAGGTCGTGTCCGTGAAGGCCGCTACGCCCCCTTCTTCGGATGCATCCGGGTCGTGGCCGCCGTGCCCACGAGGTCCGGGGTCGGCGTGGCCGCCTCGACGGGGCGCGGGGGCGCCGGCCGGGCGCCCGGATGAGCGGCCTCGATCCCGTCGAGCAGCCAGCCCAGGGCCTGCTCGAAGCGGGGCGTCAACAGCCGGCAGCCGGCCGTCCGCAGCGACTGCAGCCGGGGCAGCTCCTCGGCGGCGACGATCGCGTCGAAACCCGGTTGCGGTTCCAGCATCGGCGCAGGATCATCGTTATGGTCGCCCGCGGGTTCGTCCGGGTCGCGGTACGCCTGGCCGCTGAGCTCCCGCAGCGTGCAGCCGACGACCAGATCGCTGACGGAGTGGATGATCCGCAACTGCTCGTCCGGATCGTCGGTGATGCGCGACGCGACGGTGAGGTACTGCTCGAGGTAGCGCAGCTTGTTGGGGCCGAGCGCGGGGCGGACCGCGACGCCCAGCGCCCACGGGTGGCGCTGGAAGGACTGCCTGATCCGCCGGGCGATCTCGGTCAGCGCCGTGCGCCAGTCGGCGGGGATGTCGTCGAGCAGGTGCCCGCCGAGAAACTCGTTCCACATCAGGTCGAGGAGCTCGTCCTTGTCGCGCACGTGGTAGTAGAGCGTCATCGTCCCGACGCCCAGGCTCGCGGCGAGCCGGCGCATCGACACGGCCGCCAACCCCTCGGCGTCGGCGAGCTCGATGGCCGCCAGCGCGAGCCGCTCGGGGCTCAGGCTGGACCGGCACCCGGGTGGGGGACCCTGTCCCGCCCGGCGCCTCCCGCCCGGCCCGACGGCCGGTTCCGTCGGCGCGGCCATGACCTCGTCACCTCCGAACACGCAGCCGAACAGCAGTTTTTGCCGTTGGTACATCGTACGGCGTAGGGTGGCCCCTGGTCCTCGTACGGTGTACGACGGCTGCTAGGAGGGGATGTTGGGAATGGCACATTCGGAGGGAACAGGCGCAAGCGGCGTCGGCGGTCCCGATCAGGTGGCGGCGGGGGNGCCCGGGGGCACCGCGTCCGTCGAGGCCTCCGTCGGGGGTGGTCGGGGCGCGGCCGGTTCGGCGCCGCCGGCCCCCCGGGCGAAGTGGGCCGTGCTGGCGGTGTGCTGCCTGGCCCAGTTCATGGTGGTGCTCGACATCTCGATCGTGAACGTCGCGCTGCCGGCGATGCAGACCGATCTCGGCATGTCGGCCGGCGGTCTGCAGTGGGTGGTGAACGCCTACACCCTCGCCTTCGCCGGGCTGCTGCTGTTCGGCGGCCGGGCGGCGGACTTGTTCGGTCGGCGCCGGGTCTTCGTGTTCGGGCTGGGGCTGTTCACGCTGGCGAGCCTCGCCGGTGGCCTCGCCCAGTCCGAGACGCAGCTCATCATCGCCCGGGCGGTGCAGGGTCTCGGCGGCGCCGTGCTGGCCCCGGCGACGTTGAGCCTGCTGATGACCTCGTTCGCGGAGGGCCGGGAGCGGACCAGGGCGCTCGGCGCCTGGGGTGCCACGGCGGCCAGCGGCGGTGCCTTCGGAACGGTCGTCGGCGGGATCCTCACCGACGTCGCCGACTGGCGGTGGGTGCTGTTCGTCAACGTGCCGATCGGGGTGGCGCTCGTGGCCGCAGCCCGCGTGGTGCTCGTGGAGTCGCGGGGGCAGGTCAGCCGCCTGCGCGACCTCGACGCGCCGGGCACGCTGACCGTGACGGGCGGCCTGGTTCTGCTGGTCTACGCGATCGTCCGCACGGAGACCTCCTCCTGGGGCTCGCCGGTGACGATCGGGTTGCTGGTCGGTGCGGTCGTGCTCCTCGGTGCCTTCGTCGCGATCGAGGCCACCACGGCCAATCCGCTGGTGCCGCTGAACATCTTCCGCTATCCGGGGATCGCGGTCGCCAACGTGGTCGCGGCGCTCCTCGGCGCGGCGATGTTCGCGGTGTTCTTCTTCCTCACCCTGTTCCTGCAGCGGGTCGAGGACTACAGCCCGCTGCGGGCGGGGCTGTCGATGCTGCCGATGCCACTGATGATCATTTTGGCGTCGCAGCTCGTCACGCGGACGATCGGTCGGCTCGGCCCGCGGCCGATCATCATCTTCGGCGCCGCCGTGGGCTCGTCGGGCCTGCTGTGGCTGTCGGCGATCACGGTGGGCGGCTCGTACTGGACGCATGTGTTCGGCCCGCTCGCGGTAATGGGCTTCGGCATGGGAACCACGATGGTCTCGATGGTCTCCGCGGCCACCGCGGGTGTGCCGATGCGGCTCGCCGGGCTCGCCTCCGGGCTTATCAACACCGGGCGGCAGATCGGGGCGGCCGTCGGTCTCGCCGCCGTGACGACGATCGCCACGCATCACACCGACAGTCGGCTCCGCCATGGGATCGCGCCGCCCGAGGCGCTGACCTCCGGGTACTCGCTCGGCCTGTTCATCAGCGGCTGCGTCTTCGCCGTGGGAGTCCCGGTGGCGTTCCTGCTGCCGCGGCTGCGCCGGCCCGAGCCGGCTGCCGCCGGGCCGCCGGCACCGGCCCAGCTCGCCGACGCCCAGCTCGCCGACGCCGACGAGCAGGCAGTCGCCCACACCGCCGAGATCTGACCTCGGGTCGAGCTGCCTGGTCTTTCCAGAGGGATGGACCGGACACGGAACCCTCTGGAAAGACTAAGGAACTCCGACGCCCCGCCGCGGCGGGGCGTCGGAGCCGGCGGGACGTGACGTCAGGGGCGGGCCGAGCGCAGCAGTCCGACGACCTCGGCGGCGGCCCGCTGCACCCCGTCCGGGCCGAAGATCTCGATGCGGCCGACCGCGCGGCCGTGACCGGCGTGCACCGTGCGGACCTGGAACAGGTGCCAGTCCCGAACGTCCAGGTCATCGAGGAACGTGACGGTCTGGGACAGCACCGCTGCGGCGACCTGCGGCCGTTCTCCGGGCAGGGGCGGGATCCCCGCGGCCGCGAGCAGATCAGCCAGAGGTAGCAACTCGCAGGAATGTGCCAGCAGGGCCCGCCAGACCGTCGGGTCCTCGCCCGCGTCGGGGATCCGCTGCCACTGGTCGAGCCGGTGCGGCTCCGCCCGCGGCAGCACCCTGACCTCCCACGGCATCATCGGCCGATCCGGGCGCGGCAGCCCCGCCTCCGGCCCCGGCAGGTCCACTCGGCTCGTCTGCACGCTGAGGAAGTCGGCCTCCGCGGCCCGCAGCATCACGTCCGCCCGGCAGATGTGCAGCGAGCCCTGCCGGAAGGACAGCGCCAGCGCGTCGATCGAACCGCCGTGCGCGAGACGTTCGACGTCGACCCAGAGCGGCTGCCGGCAGTCCCCGGGGCGGGAGAAGATCGTGTGCAGCGAGTGCACCGTCTTGCCCGGCGCCATGCGTTCCGCGAGGACGATCTGCTGACCGAGCAACTGCGCACCGAGGATCCCGCCGTGCGCGCTCACCAGACATCGGGCCGGCACCGGAGGGACGTCCCCGCCCAGGTCCAGCACCGCCAGCAGATCGCTCAGCGTAAACCTGCCAGGCGCCGGGGCGTTGACCGGTACCAGCGACTTGGGCCGTGCGGATTCCGAACCGTCCCGCTGGGGATCGATGGTCTCCACGGACCGTCCACCCACATCGCACCCCTTCTCTCGCGACGGCCGACGGCCGGTGCCGCGAGGGACGCGATCGCTGCGCGCCGCGGCTCGGCGCGGGCAGGTGACCGGTCGCCGCGCCTGCCGACGGTCCGTCGCGCGTGGATCACGACTCCGCCCGGCGCGGAGCCTCGCGGGCCAATATCGACCCGTTCGGCGCTGTGAGTGGCTCGCAGTGGCGTACGCCACGTCCCCACGAACCGCCGACCAGCACAAAAGCCGCTAAACGCCAGATCGACCGTTCTCATGATCTGTATACGAATTCGGATACGGGACGGGATACAGAGTTTATCGACGCGTTACGTGCCGGGCGGTGATCTGAAACGACACCCCCTGACCCTCGTCTCCAGACCCGACGGGGGAGGCACCGGACGACCGGGCCGGGCGTGGCGAGCTCCCTCGACGCACTCCAGACGCGCGGATCCGACCTGCGCGGACCCGAAACCCGTGGACTCCGATGGCGAGAGCTGGCATGAGCGAAACCGCAACGACCCCGACCGCGCCCCTGACCGTGAGCGCCCGACCGTACGACTTCACCTTCGACCCCGCAACCACCGCCCTCGTCGTCATCGACATGCAGCGCGACTTCCTCGAACCGGGTGGCTTCGGGGAGAGCCTCGGCAACGATGTCAGCCAACTGCGCAGCACGATCGAACCGCTGCAGGCCGTGCTGGCGGCCGTGCGGGCCGCGGGGCTGACCGTCATCCACACCCGCGAGGGCCACCTGCCCGACCTGTCCGACCTCCCGCCGGCGAAGCTGCACCGCGGCGACGCCGCGCTGCGCATCGGCGACCTCGGTCCCAAGGGCCGCATCCTCATCCGGGGTGAGTACGGGCAGGACATCATCGACGAGCTCGCGCCGGTCGACGGCGAGTACGTCATCGACAAGCCCGGCAAGGGTGCCTTCTACGCCACCGCCTTCGGCGACGTCCTCGCCGAGAAGGGGATCACCAGCCTCGTCGTCGCCGGGGTGACGACCGAGGTCTGCGTGCACACGACCGTCCGCGAGGCCAACGACCGCGGCTTCGAGTGCCTGGTGCTCAGTGACTGCGTGGGCTCCTACTTCCCCGAGTTCCAGCGGGTGGCGCTGGAGATGGTCGCCGCCCAGGGCGGGATCTTCGGCTGGGTCGCCCCCTCCGCCGACTTCCTCGCCGCGCTCGCCTCCTCGGCCCCCGCGGCCGACTCCACCGTGCCCGCACCCGCCGTCACGGCCTCCTGAAGAGGACGGGTCCCACCATGGTCAAGATCGGGAATCGGCCTGCGTCGTCCGCGCCGGCCCTGCCCTACTGGACGAAGGGCGACACCAACGCCTTCTTCGGCCTGGGCGTCAACGTGCTGGTCAACGTCATCGTCCTGAGCTCGCTGTGCCTGTTCGTCGTCAACATCCCCTCCGCCGACGTCTTCGGCGCGATCCTGCCCGCGCTCGGGATCGCGATGCTGCTCGGCAACCTGTTCTACGCCTACCTGGGGCGCCGGCTGGCGGCGAAGGAGGGCCGTGACGACGTCACGGCGATGCCGTACGGGCCGAGCGTCCCGCACATGTTCATCGTCGTGTTCGTCATCATGCTGCCGATCTACCTGAAGACGAAGAACCCGGTCGAGGCGTGGCAGGCCGGCCTCGCCTGGGCATTCATCATCGGCATCATCGTCGTGATCGGTGCGTTCGTCGGGCCGATGATCCGCAAGTACGCGCCGCGGGCGGCCATGCTCGGCACGCTGGCCGGCATCTCGATCGCGTTCATCTCCATGCGGCCCGCCGCGCAGATGTGGGACGCCGCCTGGATCGCGCTGCCCGTCTTCGGCCTGCTGCTCGTCGGCCTGCTCACCGACCTGAAGCTGCCGTGGAACCTGCCGATCGGCGCGGTCGCGCTGGCGCTGGGCACCGCCATCGGCTGGATCGGCGGGTTCATGGACACCCCGGCGGTGTCGGAGGCGGCCAAGGACATCGCGGTGTCGCTGCCGACCTTCCACTTCGACAAGCTGTTCCACGGCCTGTCCGACATCTCGCCGCTGCTGGCCACGGCCATCCCGCTCGGCGTCTACAACTTCACCGAGGGCATGTCCAACGTGGAGAGCGCCGCGTCCGCCGGGGACAACTACAACCTGCGGCCGATCCTGCTCGCCGACGGCTTCGGCGCCATCATCGGCTCGGCGCTCGGCTCGCCGTTCCCGCCCGCCGTCTACATCGGCCACCCGGGCTGGAAGGCCGCCGGTGGTCGCACCGGCTACTCCCTGGCCACCGGCATCGTCATCGCGGTCCTGTGCTTCCTCGGCCTGTTCGGCCTGCTCAACGCCGTGCTACCGCTGCCGGCGATCGTGCCGATCCTGCTCTACATCGGGCTGCTCATCGGCGCCCAGGCCTTCCAGGCCTCGCCGAAGGCGCACGGCGCCGCCGTCATCGCCGCGATCATCCCGAACATCGCCTCCTGGGCGGCCGGGCAGATCGACAACACGGTGACGACAGCCGTCGGCGTGGCGTCGAAGCTGAACCCGGCGGTCAACCTGAACGTCACCGACGCCGACCTCGAGGGCAACAGCGTGCTGCTGCATGGCCTGCACCTGCTCGGGGACGGCGCGGTGTTGGCCGGCCTGGTGCTCGGCTCCATCGTCGCGTTCATCATCGACAAACGGTTCATCTCGGCCGCGATCGCCTCGGCCGCCGGTGCGGTGTTGTCCTTCGTGGGGCTGATCCACGCGGAGAAGGTCGAGTGGGACGCGGGCGGCGGCCAGGTTGCCCTGGGGTACCTGTTCCTCACGCTGGTCTGCGTGGCCTGGGCGCTGACCAGGCCCGCACCGCGGGTACCGGACGCCGAGGAGATCGCGCTGGAGCGGGAGCACGGCATCCCGTCGCAGACGCGGCGGAGCACTCCCGACGAGGCCTCGCCGGCCGCCGACGCCGCCCGCCCGCCCGTCGCGGACCCGGTCTCGGCCCCGGACACCCCGGCCAGCACCTCGGCGACCGGCCCCAAGCCGACGACCTCGGCACCTGCGGGCGCCGGAACCGTCTGACCGGTCGCCTCAGCGAGGGGCGGATCTTCGCCACGCCGCCCGAGGCGCAGCCTTCGCCGCGCCGCCGGTCACCCACCCCGACCGGCGGCGCGGTTCTCGTTCGTGACCGGTGACGCGCATGCCGTACGGTCCGGTCGACGTGTGGCGGCCTGGTTGCATTACGCAACTTTGCCCTTCCGAAGCGCTTCGTGTCCGTTTCGTCTCTCTGGAAGGGCAGGGGAAGGGCAGGGGAGGGGCGGTCAGGGGCTGGCGGTGGTGGCGGGGGCCGCGGCGGAGCGGGTGAAGATCAGGGAGACCTCCATGATCCCGTGATCCTCCGTGGAGACGCCGGGGAAGCTCGGGTTCGGGACGTCGTAGTCGGCGAAGACGATCGGGAGCTGGCCGACGGTACGGATCGAGGTGCCGTCCCAGCGGGACTGCAGCGTCATCGTGACCCGCCTGGTCTTGCCCCGCAGGGTCAGGTCACCCTTCGCCGTGACGGCCCGGGTGGTCTTCGAGTCGGTGGGGACGGCGCCGATGTCGACCGGTTCGGCGAGGGTGAAGGTGGCGGTCGGGAAGGTGTCCGTGTCCATGATCCGGCCGCGGAACTGGCTGTCCCGGCGGCTCTCGTCGCTGGTCACCGTGGCCATCTGCACGGTGAAGGACGCCTTCGAGGCCCGCGAGCCGTCGATGGTGAGCGAGCCGGACACCTGCTTCGTCCGCCCCGCCGCCGTCGTGTCCTGGCCGAACAGGTTCTCCTTCACTCGGTAGCCGACCTCCGAGCCCGGCGCGATCGCCCAGGAGCCGGCCAGCGAGCCGGTCGGCGCCACCGTCTCGCTGCCGCCCGGCTGGGCCAGGGAGAACTCCTCCGGGGCGTCTTTCTTGATCACGTTGATGTAGAGGGCGGTGCCGCCGACGACCAGGATCGCCAGCACCACGACGGCGCCGATCAGGACGACGAGCAGCCGCGGCCGCCGACGTCGGGGCCGCGGGCCCGGTGCCTCGGGTTCGGTCATCGGAAGATCGTCCCTCTCGACGTGGGGGCTCGGAGACGGGCGTCGCCGAGGTTCGTTGCTGTTAGTTGTCCAGACAACGATGTTGAGAGGGTCATTGTGCCTGTCACCCGCCGGCGGCCGTCCCCGGGCCGGCGTGAGCGCCGCTGTCGGCGGCGTCCTGCTCGCGGGCGTGGTCGCCACGGTCACGGGTCTCGTGGCGGCGGGTCTCGTGGTCACGGGTCTCGTGGCGACGGGTCTCGTGGTCGCGCGGGTGGGAGCCGTGCTGCTCGGGCGGGCGGACTCGGCCCTGGGTGAGCGACTTGACCTGTACGGACAGCCCGTCGTCGCGCACCCGCAGGGGGACCACGACGAACCGCCCGGTCGGCAGGTAGGCGCCCGCCGGCGGTGAGTCCCAGCCGTGCAGGCCCAGCCACCAGCGATGACGGGAGTCGGTGAAGGCGTGGGCGCCTCCGGGGCCGAAGCCGACCTTCCCACCCGTCAGCATCGGCTTCGGTGCCGGGCGGCAGGGCCCGAGCGGGCCGGTGCACGACGCGCTGGCCACCACCTGGCGCCCGTTGAGCTCCGGTGCGGCCGAGTACACCAGGTGGTCGCGCCCCTGTTCGACGATCATCGAGGGGCTCGCGACCCGCTTCTGCTGCCAGGGCAGGCTGGGGCGCAGCAGTACCGCCGGCTCGCCGGTGAGCACCAGCCCGTCCGAGCGCAGCCGCTGGGCCCACAGCGTCGGGCCCGCGCCGCCGGGCCGTCCCGGGCTGCTCCAGGCCAGGTAGGCGCGCCCGGCGTCGTCCACGAAGGGGCTCGGGTCGGTGCTGCCGCCGTCCGCGGTCTGGCAGACGAACGGGGCCTGCGAGGTGTCCACGAACGGCTCGTCGAGGTGCTCCGAGGTCGCCGCCGAGATGCAGCGAATGCCGAGCTCGTGCCAGATCGTCGTGTAATAGAGGACGTACGAGCCGTCGAACGCGCCGATCGCCGCCGGCCCCAGCCCGCCGCCCGGGTCGGCCCAGTCCGGTGGCGCCTTCAGGGCGTCGGGCTGGGTGGTCCAGCTCCGGCGGTCCCGGCTGGAGAGCAGGCTGATCGTGCCGGGGGTACGCGGGTCCACGCCGACGGCGTAGGTCGTCCGGTTGCGGGTCAGCAGGGACGGCGCCGGGAAGTCGACGCCGGGGACGAGGATGGCCCGGGTCGAGGCGCCCGAGCTCGCCTTGGACAGGTACAACCCGGCGATGACGATGACGATGANGACCACGGCCGGCTGGCGTCGGGCGAAGTCGACCAGACCACCGGTAAGGCCCTTCTCGCCCATGCCGCCACCATCCTCATTGTGAGTATCTGATGGCGGAGTGTATTCACGGTGGGGTGAAGTTGGGCGTCAATCGACTCGTCGGACACTCCCTGTCGCCTCGGTGGTTGTTTCAGTAGTTGTCTCGGTGGTTGTCTTGAGGGGCGGCTCGAGGGGCGGCTCGGCGGTCGTCTCGGGGGGCGGCTCGGTGGTCGTCTCGGGGGGCGGCTCGACAGACAGCCCCCGCAGCAGGGCGGCGCTGCGCGGATTCAGCCCGACGATGGTCACCTCCGTGCCACGTTCGCGGTACTTCGTGCGGACGTCGTCGAGGGCGGCGACCGCGGCGGAGTCGAGGACGTCGGCCTTGGACAGGTCGATGACGACGCGGGCCGGGTCGCGGCCGTAGGCGAAGGCGTCGACCAGGTCCCCCGTCGAGGCGAAGAACAACGTGCCCTGGACGGCGTAGATCCGTTCGCCGCCCTCCGGGTCGAGCACGCTGGTCACCAGGGCCAGGCGGGCGACCTGGCGGGTGAACAGCAGGGCGGCCAGGACGACGCCGACGGCCACCCCGTACGCAAGGTTGTGGGTGGGCACCACGACGGCGACCGTCACGACCATGACCGCGGTCTCGCCGCGGGGCATCCGGCGCAGGGTGGACGGCGCGACGCTGCGCCACTCGAAGGTCATCACCGAGACCAGGATCATCACCGCGACCAGCGCGGACATGGGGATGTGTCGGACGAGGTCGCGCAGCGGCACGACAAGCATCAGCAGGAAGCCGCCGGCGGCGAAGGTCGACAGCCGGCCGCGACCGCCGGAGTTGACGTTGACGATGGTCTGGCCGATCATCGCGCAGCCACCCATCCCGCCGAAGAAGCCGTTGACGACGTTGGCGATGCCCAGGCCCCAGGCCTCGCGGTTCGGGTCGTGGGTGGAGTCGGTCATCCGGTCGACGATCTGGGCGGTCAGCAGCGTCTCCAGCAGGCCCACCGCGGTCAGCGCGACCACGTACGGGGCGATGATCTGCAGGGTCTGCCAGGTGAGCGGGACGTCGGGGAGGCCGGGCACCGGCAGGGAGCTGGGCAGCCGGCCCTCGTCCCCGACCGTCGGCACCGAGACGTGGAAACCGCACGTGACCAGCGTCAGGATCGCCACCGCGACGAGCGGCGCCGGGATCGCCGTCGTGACCCGGGGGACCGTCAGCAGGATCGCCAGGCCCCCCGCGACCAGAACGTAGACCTTCCACGACTCGCCGATGACGTGCGGCATCTGGGCGGTGAAGATCAGGATGGCCAGCGCGTTGACGAAGCCGATCATCACGGTGCGCGGCACGAAGCGCATCAGCCGCGCGACCCCGAGCACGCCGAGGACACCCATCAGCAACCCGACCCCGACGGTGGTCGCGAGCAGGTAGTTCAGCCCGTGCTCGCGGACCAGCGGCGCGGCCACGAGGGCCATCGAGCCCGCGGCGGCGGAGATCATCGCCGGCCGGCNGCCGGTGAACGCGATGATCACCGAGATGGTGAACGACGCGAACAGGCCGACCTTCGGGTCGACCCCGGCCACCACCGAGAACGAGATCGTCTCCGGGATCAGCGCGAGCGCCGTCACCAGGCCCGCGAGCAGCTCCACCCGGACGTGGCGCGCGCCGGGCCAGTGTCGGGCCAGCACGGGCAGGCGCAGTCCCCCGACGACCGCACGACGGCTCCCGGCCGCCACGCCGGCGGCCTCGCGGGCGGAAACACCTGTCATGGAAGCGGACCTCGAGGATCGACGGCGGCGTCGGCGCAGCGCCGAAGCCGCCGTGGCGGGACCGGACCCCTACTCGCCCGCCGCCTGTCGCCACCACGCGACGCATCGATCAGACGGCGACGCATGGATCGGGGGACGGCGCCCCGTGGGGAGACGCGACGGATCCCCGGGAGAGCGCAGCGTGGCGGCATCATCGCCCTGGGAACGACTGCGGGGCAGCGTTCCCCACGCCTCGGGTGCACGACCGGCGGTACGGTCCGGTTAGACGGATCTGACGATACAAAGTCAGCTTCGGTGAGGCGACGGCCGGGTTCGGCCGGTCATGCCCGGGGTGCCCCGAGCCGGGCGAGGGCCTCCTGCATCTGGTCGACCTCGATCGACTGGTTGAGCACCATCGCCCTGGCCAGGCTGCGCGTGCGGTCCGCATCGGCGTGCTGCGCCGCGTACTGCGCCATCGCCAGCCCCCCACGATGGTGGTGCACCATCAGGGTGAGGAACAGGACGTCGAGGTCGCGGCCGTGGATTGTCGCGAGCCGCCGCAGCTCGTTCGGGGTCGCCATGCCCGGCATCCGGGCGGTGTCGCCGGCCGACGCGGCGCCGCCGGCGGTGCCGTTCATACCCGGCATGTCGGTCATGGTCGCCGAGCCGGTGTCGCCGTGCCCCTCGTGCCCGGTGCCGGCCGCCGCGCCCGTGCCGCCCATCCAGCGCATCGGCGCGCCGGCGGCGGTCTGGGTCCGCCCCCAGCCCGACAGCCACGCCGACATGATGCCGATCTCCCGCTGCTGGGTCAGCGCGATGTCCTGCGCGACGCTGCGGGTCGACGTGTCGCCGCCGCGGTCGAACTCGATCATCGCCATCTGCACGGCCTGCGCGTGGTGCTCGGACATGTCGCGGGCGAAGCCGACGTCGACGGAGCTCTCGCCGGGCGGGCGGTCGAGCAGGTCGCCCAGCGCCGCGCCGGCGGCCAGCAGCCCGGCCACCAGCACCACGACGACCGGGGTCCACCACAGGGCCGCCCGGCCCCGGCGACGGCGACGCGGGGCACCGGCCTCGCCCGGCCGGGCTCTGGCGGTGCCGGGCTCGTCTCGCGCGGGCCGGTCGTCCTGCCTGCGCGGCTCGGCTGGGGCGTCTGCGGGCGCGGTGGGGGAGGCGGGCAGGCCGCCCCCGGCGCGCAGCTCTGAATCGCTCATCGTCCGTCAAGTCTGACGTAGGTGCCGACGTTTNGCGCGCCACCCCCCGCGAGCCTCCCCGTTTCGGCCGCGGGGACCAGGGTCAGCCGCGGGCGGTGGGGTCGGCCGCGGGCGGTGGGGTCAGACGTGCAGGTGTGAGTTGAAGACGAAGGTCCGCTTGCCGACCTGGACGCGGGTGCCGGGCACCAACGGGGCGGGCTGGTGCGGGTTGAGGGGGGTCCACACGGTCGCCTCGGGCGGCGCGATGTAGGTGCCGTTGGCCGAACCCTGGTCGGTGATCACCGCGTCCCAGCCGGCCAGGGTGATCACGGCGTGTACCCGGGAGACGGCGCTCTCGCCGTCCTCGACTGGCAGCGCCCGCGCCTTGCCGGCCCGGACGGCGTCGTCCCGGTCGGGCTGGCGGCCGATGACCAGATCCATGTCGACGTCCATCGTCTGCCCGTCGTCGAACACGAGCACCCCGACGGTCGGCCGCGGGCCCCACACCGTGCGGGAGCCCTGCTGGGCCAGCGACAGGCCGCACTCGGCGCAGTACGGCGCCTGCGGGTGGTTGAAGTGCCCGTTCGCGCACAGCACCCCCTCGACCTGGGGCTCGGAGCCGCTGGGCAGCATCGTCGGGGCCTCGTCGTCCTCGATGAGGTCGGAGACGGTGAAGGTCTGCCCGGGCAACTGGGTCATGGCGTCGTGCTCGTCGTCGGTGAGGTCGTCGCCGAGCCCGTCGTCGAGGCCGTCCGACAGGGGCTCGGCATGGCCGCCGAGCTGGCCGAGGCGGCCGAGCTGGCCGAGCTGGCCGCCGGGGCCGGAGTCGACAGCGGCGTGGCCGATCACCTCGCGCCCGGCGAGCTCGGTCGGCGGGTCCTCGTCGAGTTCGTCGAGTTCGTCGAGGTCGGCGGCCTGGGTGGGCTCCGCCGCCGCCCGGCGACGGTGGGCCTCCTCCTCCTCGCTGAGCAGCGGGGCCAGCGCCGGCGGGGTGGTCGACATCGGGTCCGGGGCGCGCGAGCCGGGCGTGGGGATCGCCGCGGCGCCGGTCATCGGGTCGCGCAGCGGATCGAAGCCGGCGAGCAACTGGTCGGCCGACGCCTTGGGGGCGGGCAGCGCGGGCGCGTCGCTGAGCAGCAGGCTCACGCCGATCCCGGGCACCGCGCCGATCCGCAGGTCGAGGGGGAAGCCGAGGTCGCCGAGGCCGCCGGGGAAGCCGGTCGGGCCGACGATGCCGGTCGGCCCGACGTCGATCCGGGCGATCTCCGTCGGCAGCAGCCGGTCGACCCAGGTGGCCGAGTCCACGCCGGACAGCGTCACCCCGGACGTCCCGGACGCCACGACGTCCATCGCCCCGTGGACGAGCGCCGCGACGCGGTCGTTGACGGTGGTCAGCAGGCTGAAGTCGGGCACCCGGTCCGGGTCGGCGTCGGCGAGGACCCCGGCGACCCGGCGCACGAGCCGGCGACCCATGGTCGACGCGGTCGTGCCCACCTCCGCGGCCACCTCGGCGCACAGCCCGAGCAGCCTGCTGGTGATCTCGGCGGTCTCGGGCCGGCCGGCCCGGGCGACGATGAGCGCGCCGGGCAGCCGGACGACCACCCCGGTCCGATCCGGGTGCCCGGACTCCACGACCACCCGGAAATGGTCCAGTCCCGCCATGACCTCGCCCCTCGTCCCCACACCCCGCGCCGCGCCGGTCATCACCGCCGGCAGCCTCGTGGCACATCCTCGCCGCTCGGTGCGGCCCGTCCGGTACGGTCCTATCCTGCCGTGCCCACGGGTCGGCTGGTACCGCCTTACCGTCACCGCGGCCGGTGATGTCCGGGGCCCGACAGGCGAGCGCGCGCCGCGGGCGCGTCACCCGCCCGCCGGGTGGTCGAGGGCGGGGCGGCGGTTACCCCAGGGCCCGGTCCAGGTTGATCGCCGCGCTGATCAGCGCCAGGTGGGTGAACGCCTGCGGGAAGTTGCCGAGCGCCTCGCCGGAGGAGCCGATCTCCTCGGCGTAGAGGCCCACATGGTTGGCGTAGGTGAGCATCTTCTCGAAGACCATCCGGGCCTCGCTCACCCGGCCGGCCCGGGTCAGCGCCTCCACGTACCAGAACGAGCACAGGTTGAACGTGCCCTCGTCGCCGGTCAGCCCGTCGCTGCCGTCGNCGGCGTAACGGCGCACCAGGCTGTCGCTGACGAGGTCCTCGCCGAACCGGTCCAGCGTCGAGAGGAACCGCGGATCGGTGGGTCCGGAGAACTTCACCAGCGGCATGCACAGCAGGGACGCGTCCAGCCGCGGTGAGCCGGGGAACTCCATGTAGGCGCCGCGGGTGGGATTCCACGCCTCGTTCTGCACGAACCGGTACGCCTGACCGGCGTAGTCCTTCCAGTCGTTCGTCGGGCCGGGCAGGCCCCGCTGGCGCGAGATGCGGCAGGCCCGCTCGAAGGCGACCCAGGTCATCAGCGCCGAGTAGGTGAAGCGCTGGCGCCCGCCGCGGGTCTCCCAGATCCCCTCGTCCGGGGTGTCCCAGTGCTTGGCCAGCCAGTCGAGCTGGCGGCCGAGGGCCTCCCAGAGCTGGAAGGAGATCGGAACCTTCTTGTTGTACAGGTAGACCGAGTCCATCAGCTCGCCGTAGATGTCGAGCTGGAGCTGCTCGGCGGCGGCGTTGCCGATGCGCACCGGCTTCGAACCGCGGTAGCCGGCGAGATGGTCCAGGACGATCTCGTCCAGGTGGGCGTTGCCGTCGACGCTGTACAGCACGTACAGCCCGGAATCCTTCGGTGCCTCGTGGCAGCGCTGCTCCAGCCAGTCCATGAACGCGGCGGCCTCGTCGGTGAAACCCAGGGCCATCAAGGCGTAGGTGGTGAACGCCGCATCCCGGATCCAGGTGTAGCGGTAGTCCCAGTTGCGCACGCCGCCGAGCTCCTCCGGCAGCGAGGTGGTCGGCGCCGCCACCAGCGCGCCGGTGGGCCGGTAGACCAGCAGCTTCAGCACCAGTGCGCTGCGTAGGACCATTTCTCGCCAGCGGCCGTGGTAACGACTGCGCCGCAGCCACGCCTGCCAGTAGTTCAGCGTCCGGGTGAACAGCGTGTCTGCTTCGCCGGTGATCAGCGGACGGATCGTCGAGTTCCATTCGAGCACGATGTCGGCGGTCTCACCCATGGGCAGGTCGAACTCCGCGAACACGGCGGTGCCGTCGACCCGCAGCGGCAGCGCGGTGCGCAGCACGAGGGTGCCCTTCACCGATTCGAACACCGCCCCCGAGCCGGGGACCAGCGTCACCGTGTGCGCGGCGCGCCCGTAGTCGAACCGCGGGTCGCAGCGCAGCCGGAACGTCGCCGTCCCGCGCACGGCGCGGGCCTGGCGGACGACGACGTGCGGCGTCTCCGCGACGTCGCTGTCCACCGGGACCATGAAGTCGACGACCTCGCCGACCGCCCGTGGGGTGAGGAAACGGGTCATCAGGATGTTCGAGTCGGGCAGGTAAAGCTGCTTCGCCCGCGAGTCCGGACAGTGGATGCGGAACGATCCGCCGCGATCGGCGTCGAGCAGGCTCGCGAAGACCGACGGCGCATCGAAGCGTTGCGGGCAGTACCAGTCGATCGTGCCATCCGTGGCGACCAGGGCCACGGTACGCAGGTCGCCGATGACCGCGTGCTCCTCGATGGGCGGGTAGTCGGTGTCGGGCATTCGTAGGCTCCGCGAGGCGTGATTGGCCGAGGATCCGACCAGGGATTCTGCGGGGGACGGAGAGGGAGGACGCCACCGCGCGAGCACAACCCGACGCCGAGCCGCTCGCGTCCTCCCGGCCGCCGCCGGTCGCCACCCGAGCGATGGCAACCAGGCGAAGGTAACCCGCCGGGACGGTCCACGCCCATCACTGCCGACAAGCCGAAAAACGGGCCCAACCCGCCGTGTGAAATCGCGGTGTCGGCGATGCGTCGGCGCCGGGTCCGCGCCGCGTCTGCGGAGGTCACCGGGTCGGTGGAACCCTCGTCGCTACTGGCGGTCCGGGGCGGTCGCGGGCGGTGGCGGGGGCGGCGTTCGCACCCCGGTGGGGGGTCTCGCCGCGCGGGCGTCCGAGGTCGCCACCTACGATCACGCCATGGCCGCCCACCCTCCGACTGCCGAGGACGGTCGTGCCGCGCTGGTGATGTTCGCTCGGGGCGACCGGGTCTTCCCGGTCGACGACCTCGGTGGCGGGATCTGGTCGCGGCGCGGCACCGTGCTGGCCGTGCACGCGGCCGGGCGCCGCGAGCCGGCCGAGCAGCCCGGGCCGGTACGCGTCGAGTCGACCCGCAGCGCGGCACCGGTCACCGCGCGGGCGACGGTCCTCTGGGACGACGGCAGCGCCGAGGTGCTGGCCGAGGATCAGCTCTGCCTCGTCTACGACCAGGAGGCCCCCGTCGGCATGCGGGTCGTCACCCTGCCGATGGACGAGCCGGTGGATGTGGTGCAGCACGGCGGGCACGTCGTGCTGGTGCTGCGCGACGGCCTGGTCTCGCCCGCGGTCGTGGAGTCGCTGCGCGACAAGCTGCGGCGGGTGCGGGCGGCGCTGACTCCGGCGCGGCCGGATCCCGCCTCCGCGGCCGAGCTGCGTCGGCGGGACCTCGACCTGCTGCGGGCCTTGATCGCACAGCTCACCGGGGGCGCGCCCGAGCCCCGCTGACGAGTGCCTACAGGTGCTGGGTGCCTGCGGGTGCCGAGTGGCCGGCGGATGCTGGGTGCCGATGGGTACCCGCGGCCGGGCGGGGCGCCCCGGCCGCCGCCGTCGCGATGTCCGCCGTCGCGATGTCCGCCGTCGCGATGTCCGCCGTCGCGATGTCCGCCGTCGCGATGTCCGCCGTCGCGATGTCCGCCGTCGCGATGTCCGCCGTCGCGATGTCCGCCGTCAGGACGTCGAGTACGGCCCGGGGCGCACTCCNCCCGGGCCGTAGGCGTTGCCGTTCATCCCGGCCCGCGGCTGCTCGGTCATCGCCTGGCTCACCTTCGACGCGATCGCCTCGGTGAGTCGGATCGCCTGCGTGAGGGACAGGTTCAGCACGATCTCGCTGTCATCGGTCATCGCGAAGCGCACCGACACATCGGCCATGGTGGTTCCTCCCAGTCTCGGTCCGCCCGACACCCGGCTCCGGTGGTTGGAGGTCGGAGGGAGACCCGCACGGGCGCTACCTGCCGTGCGGCCTCGGGGCATGGTGACCGCCCCACCATCCCCGATGGGGATCTCACGCCGTACGTGACCCCCCCTGTCGCCCCCACCGATGAGACTGCTAGCGGTGTGTTGCTTCGACTCTGGGTGATCAGTCAACTGCGATAGCCCCCGTGTCTGCGCGCCAACCCGGACGGGAGTGTCCTTTTGTGAGGATGGCATCGCTTTTGGTGGTCGCGTGGAGCATCGGGGCGGATCGAGTGAGAGAGCTCACATCGAGCCCACGCCGCCGGGTCGGCGCGCCGTGTGGGGGTTCCCCGGTTCAGATCCAGCCGGGGAACCACATCCTGGCCCGCCACGAGGAGTAGGGGATCACCTGCGCGGCGAGGATCGGGTAGAAGTACGCGAACAGCAGGACGACGACGATCGTGTAGACGCCGACCGTCAACGCGCCGGTGAGCCGGCGGGCGTCGGAGGCCTCCCGCGGGCCGAGCGCGAGCCCCGCCAGCGCCGTGATCCCGAGGACGAGGAACGGCAGGCACGGCAGCGCGTAGAAGAAGAACATCGTGCGGTTCGGGAACAGCAGCCACGGCAGGAAGGCCGAGCCGAAACCGACCAGCACCAGGGCCGCCCGCCAGTCCCGCCGGGTCACCCACCAGGCGAGCATCCCCACCAGGCAGGCGGTGCCCACCCACCACACCGCCGGGTTGCCCAGCGCCAGAACCTCCCGGGAGCAGCCGGCCGGGTCGTGGCAGCCGGACGTCCCGTAGGCGGGCGACGAGTAGTAGTACGCCACCGGCCGGGCCATCACCAGCCAGCTCATCGGGTGCGAGGCGAAGGCATGCCCCTGGTCGAGGCCCTCGTGGAACTTCAGCACCGCCATCTGGTACTTCCACCAGCCGTGCCACGCCGCGCCGAACCCGTCGCCGTAGAAGTGCCGGTAGTAGCCGCCGTCGGTGACGAACCAGCCCGTCCAGGTGGCCAGGAACGTCACGATCGGGACGATCACGAACATCGCGGCCCAGGCGGGCAGGTCCCGTCGCAGCGCCCCCAGCACGGGCCGCTGCGCACCGCCGGTGCGCCGGGCGCCGATGTCCCAGGCGATCGCGAGCGCCGCGAAGCCGATGATCGTGTACAGCGCGCTCCACTTCACGCCCATCGACAGGCCGAGCGCCACCCCGCAGGCCAGTCGCCACCGGCGGAATCCCAGCCGGGGCCCGTACAGCTCGCGCAGCCGATCCTGACGGCCGGCCGCGGCGCCTGAGTCGGCTGTCGCCGCCGATTTCGCCGTAGCTACGGAGTTCGCCGCGGCCGTCGAGTCTGCTGTGGTGGCGGAGCCTGCCGAGTCCATGCCCGCGCCGTCCGCGCCTGGCGAGCCGGCGACCGGCGGGGGNGGTGCGGGTGGCGGACCGGAGCCTCGGGCCAGGGCCGCGCTCAGGCGGTCGGCGAGCCGGGCCCGTCCGTCGTCGCGGTCGAGCAGCAGGCACGCCAGCGCCACGACGACCCCGGTCATCAGGAAGATGTCGAGGATCCCGATCCGGCTCTGCACGAACTCCAGGCCGTCCATGGCGAGCAGCAGGCCGGCGAAGCAGCCCAGCAGGGTCGAGCGGAACATCCGCCGGGCGGCTCGGGCGAGGACGAGCACGGCCAGCGTGCCGAACAACGCCGAGGAGAACCGCCAGCCGAGCTCCGGGTCGCCGTGCGGAACCCCCCCGCAGTTCGTGTACCCGAACAGGCCCTCGGAGGCGGCCATCAGCCACTTGCCGAACGGCGGATGGACGACGTACGCCGGCCCGGAACAGGACCTCGAGTCGATCTCGTAACCGGCGGTGAGCAGGCCCCAGGCGTCCTTGGTGTAGTAGACCTCGTCGAAGTACACCCCGCGTGGCTGGGTGATGTTCCAGAACCGCAGCAGGCCGGCCAGCACCGCGACCGACAGGGTCGCCAGCCACCCGGCCAGCGGTGAACCCGGCATCGGCGGGCACAGCCGCTCACGCAGCGCCTCGGCCCGCGTCCGCCGCGGACCGAGCGGGTCCGGACCGGTCACGGGCGGCGTGTCGCCTCCTCCGCTCGCACTCCAGGGCACGTGGGCCGTCGTCGCCGTCACACCGATCAGGGTAGGTCCTGGCTCCTGACACACTGGGCGGGTGTCCGGGACCCTGGTGCTGTGCGGCGCTCCGATCGGTGATGTCCGGGACGCGAGCCCACGCCTCGGTGAGATCCTCGCCACGGCGGATGTGATCGCGGCCGAGGACACCCGGCGGGTGCTCCGGCTGGCGCACGCCCTCGGCGTCACCATCTCCGGCCGGATCGTGTCCTGCTACGACGCGGTGGAGGGCGCCCGCGCCGCGCTCCTGACCGACTACCTGCGTGAGGGGGCCACGGTCGCCCTGGTCACCGACGCCGGAATGCCGGCGGTGTCCGACCCCGGCTTCCGCGTGGTCGCCGCGGCCGCTGCCGCCGGCATGACCGTCACCGTCGTGCCCGGCCCGTCCGCGGTGACCGCCGCCCTGGCCGTCAGCGGACTGCCCACCGACCGGTGGACCTTCGAGGGCTTCCTGCCGCGCAAGGGCGCCGACCGGCGTTCCCGGCTGCGCGAACTCGGCAACGAGACCCGCACGATGGTGTTCCTGGAGTCCCCGCACCGGCTCCCGGCGGGCCTGGGCGACCTGATCGCCGCCTTCGGTGCCGACCGCGCCGCGGTGCTGTGCCGGGAGCTGACCAAGACCTTCGAGGAGATCGTCCGCGGCGATCTCGCGGCCCTGCTCGCCTGGGCCACCGACGGCCGCGTGATCCGCGGGGAGTTCACCCTGGTGATCGCCGGCGGCGCCAGGCGCGGACCGGTGACCGTCGATTTCGCCGCCGCGGAGGCGGCCAGGCCCGTCCAGTCCCCTCCGCCCGCCGCCAGCTCGCCCGCCGCCAGGCCGGCTGCTGCCGGCTCGTCCGCTGCCGGCTCGTCCGCCGCCGGCCTGTCCGCCGCGGGTTCGTCCGCCGTCCTCCTGCCCGCTGCCGGCTCGTCCGCCGTCGGTGGGCCTGCCGCCGGTTCGCCCCTCGGCGGTTCGCCTAGCGGCGGATCGGAGGAGCTCGACGCCCCTGCCGACGTTGCGGGCTCCGTCGACTCGGTCGATGCTCGGGTCCTCGCCGCCGACGTCGCCCGCCGCACCGCCGCCGGCATGCCGCGCAAGGAGGCCCGCCGGGCGGTCGCCGCCGACCACGGCGTGTCCCGCAACGATGTCTACGCCGCCGAACTCGCCGTCCGTGCGCCCCGCCCCGCCCCGCCCGACCGTCCCTGCTAGGTCGGCCGTCCCCGTCAGGTCGGCCGTTCCCGTCAGGTCGGCCGTTCCCGTCAGGACCGACCCGAACGGCCGCGCCGGTCCCGACCAGCCGACGGTCAGCAGTTGCAGGAGGTCGTTCGTGGTTCGCCCGCCTGCTACCGCGAATAACCTCTTGCAGTTGCCTCTGCAACCACCGGCGTCGGACGGCTGGCCACGCCCGCACGTCGGGGGCGGGGCTTCCGGGAGGCGCGGGCACGGTTCCGCGGAACCCCAAGATCGCCGAGGTGGGGGCTGGAGTCGGGAGTGGGGCTCGCGGCGTGGGTCAGCAGCCCCGCTGGAGCAGCAGGGCCTTGCCCATCGCGGCCCATTCGTAGATGATCATGTAGGGCCACAGGCGGCGGGGCGGCGGCACCCCGATCATCCGGACCTCGCCGGGGTAGCAGCGGCCAAGCCGTAGCCGGGCCCGGGTGCTCTGCGACGTCGAGGTGATCACGATCAGGGAGTGCCAGCCGCGCCGTGCCGCCGCGGCACCCACCCAGCGGGACTCGCCCTGGGTCGTCAGGGGGCTGGGCGCGAAGCAGATCACCTCCACGCCGGGGATGGCGTCGGGGCAGGGGTCGTCGGCGGTCGGCGTCGAGACGGCGAGAACCGGGGCGTAACCGGCGCGGGCGAGGGCGACCGCCCGTTCGAGCCGGCCAGCACTGCCGGCGAACATGACGATGGCGTCGACCGGCGCCGGCTGTTCGCGCTGGGGGAAGACGAACAGCCGTGCGGTGGCCGCAGTGAACGCGACCGCCAGGGCGCCGACCAGGGCGATGGCGATGGCCCGGCGGCGCGACGTGCCGGCCGGCGCGCGCTCGAGCGGACCCGCCGCCATGGACCTCCCTTCAGGGCGGCTCGGCGCCGCCGTGGCCATCGTGGAGCCTCGTTCCACCGCGTGGACCCGAGCCAACCACGGCTCACCAGCTCCGGGTGGGCTCACCCGCCGCAACCCGCCGCCCCGGACAACACCGAGATGCGGCGCCGACGGGCGGCCCGTCTCCCTGCCGCCCTACGCCGACGCCGCCCTACGCCGACGCCGCTCTACGCCGACGCCGCTCTACGCCGACGCCGCTCTACGCCGACGCCGCTCTACGCCGACGCCGCTCTACGCCGACGGGGAGGTGGAGGTCGGCGGTGCCGAGGCCGGCCGGCTGGTGATCCGGCGGGGATGGGCGAACGTGGCCCGGGCGGCCTCCCTGGGCCACACGGTGCGTGACGCGCCGTCCTGCCACTGCACGATCGGGATCTGGTGGCCGACCTGCAGCCCGGTCGCCTCGTCCAGCCGAAACCGGCCGAGCAGCGTCGTCGTGTCGATACCGCGGGCGGCGGCGAGCACCGAGGCGTCCTGCACGCCCCCGCAGAACCGGATCGCCCGCCCCAGGATCAGGCCGGTGACGTAGGCCCAGGCGGCCGTCTCCGTCGGCGCGACGCCGTGCAGGGCGGTGTAGTCGGCGGTGAACTCGCGCGCCGTCGGGCCGGTGGCGGTCGGCTGGGTGCTCTCCGGCATCCAGCTTCCCGGGGCGAGCAGTTGCTCGCGCAGGTCGCCAAGGCTGGCGGTGGCCTGGGCGCTGACGGCGGTGGAGAATGCCGCCGCCCGCCACGGCCGGCGCAGCAGGATGTTCGCCGCGGCCAGCTCGTCGTCGGGGCTCGCGTGCACGATGAGGACGTCGCCCGGGGGTAGCCGGGTCGCGGCGAGTGTGGCCTTCCCCGGCGCGAAGACGTGCGAGGCGACCTCGAACGCCTGGGCGGTGGCGGCTGCCCTGGCCACCGAGGTGATCTCGACCGCGGTGTCGCCCGAGGCGAGCAGGACGACCTTGCGGGCCCGCCGGTCGGCCGCCCGCACCGCCGCGAGGACCCCCCGTGGCCAGGTCGAGGTGGCCGCGGCGATGTTGACGACGTTGGGGAACGCCTGCCGGACGAACCTGGTCGACGGCGCCCCCGTGTTGAACACCACCCGGTCGGTCGCCGCGCAGGCCGCCAGGGCCGCCCGGTGGCCGTAGGGCCCGAGCAGGGCGTCCGGACGGCCGGCGACGGCGGCTCGCATCGCGGCCGCCGGGTCGGGGTAGGCGTCGTACGCGGTGAGGCTCACCTCGTCCCAGGGGGCGGGGAGCCGCTCGTCGCGCGCCCACAGGGTGACGCCGCGCAGACCGGCCAGGCCCTGGGCGGCGTCCGGCCCGGTCAGCGGGGTGACGAGGGCCACGGTCAACGGCGTCGTCATCGGCAGGAATCCTCGCAGTCGCTCACGAGATAAGCGTCCCATGCTTGATAGGCGCATTCCTCGGCGCGCCCGGCAGCGGCCGTAGACTTCACCGGATGCGGAAGGATGGGTGAGGTGGCGCGAAACTCTGACCGGGCGGGCGAACCACCGCCGCCGCCCGATCCCCTGCCGGTGGCCGTCGTCGACAGCCACTGCCACCTCGACCTCATGGACACCGAGGTGGACGCCGCGATCGCGGCCGCCGTCGCCGTCGGCGTCACCCGGGCCGTCACCGTCGGGGTGGACCTGCCGACGAGCCGGTGGCAGGCCGACGTCGCCGACGCCCACCCGGAGCTCTACGCGGCCGTGGCCATCCACCCCAACGAGGCCGCCCACGGTGTGAGCGAGGAGACGTTCGCGGCCATCACCGAGCTTGCTCGCCGGGACAAGGTCCGGGCCATCGGCGAGACCGGGCTGGACTACTTCCGCACCCCGCCGGAGGCGCACGCCGTCCAGCAGGAGAGTTTCCGCCGGCACATCGCGATCGCCAAGGAGACCGGCCGCGCCCTGATGATCCACGACCGGGATGCGCACGAGGACACGCTGCGCATCCTCGCCGAGGAGGGTGCTCCGGACACGGTCGTCTTCCACGCCTTCTCCGGCGACGCCGAGATGGCGAAGGTCTGCGCCGACGCCGGCTACGTGATGTCCTTCGCCGGCAACGTGACCTTCAAGAACGCGGCAAACCTGCGCGAGGCGGCCGCCGTCGCCCCGGCCGAGCTGCTGCTCGTCGAGACCGACGCGCCGTTCCTCACCCCGGTGCCCTGGCGGGGCCGGCCCGGCGGTCCCTACCTGATCCCGCTGACGCTGCGGGTGCTCGCCGAGACCCGTGGGGTGGGCGTCGCCGAGCTCGGCGCGTCGATCGCCGCCAACGCCGAGCGGGTGTTCGGGCCCTGGTAGGCACCGACGCGCTGCTCGCACCGGCCGAGCTGCGGGCGCTGGCGCACGCGCTGGACCTGCGGCCGACGAAGCGCCGTGGGCAGAACTTCCTGGTCGACGCGAACACCGTGCGCCGCCTGGTGCGCCTGGCCGACGTCGGTCCACGCGACACGGTCCTGGAGATCGGTCCGGGTCTCGGCTCGATGACCCTGGGGCTGCTCGGCACCGCCGGCGCAGTCGTGGCCGTCGAGGTGGACGCGCCGCTGGCCGCCGCCCTGCCGGTGACCGTCGCCGCCCGGCTGCCCGCCGAGGCCGCGGCGCGGCTGCACGTGGTGCTCGCCGACGGGCTGCGGCTGGGACCGGCGGACCTGCCCGCGGGCGTGCCCGCCCCGGACGTGCTCGCCGCGAACCTGCCCTACAACGTCGCGGTGCCGCTGCTGCTGGGCGTGCTCGAACGGCTGCCGTCGCTGCGCCGCGGCCTGGTGATGGTGCAGGCGGAGGTCGCCGACCGGCTGACGGCGCCGCCCGGCAGCCGGGTGTACGGCGCGCCCAGTGTGAAACTGGCCTGGTACGCGCGCAGCCGCCCGGCCGGCGGCGTGCCCCGCCCGGTCTTCTGGCCGCAGCCGAACGTCGACTCCGGGCTGGTCGCCTTCACCCGCCGGACCCCGCCGGCGCCGGCGGAGCTACGCGCCGAGGTGTTCGCCGCCGTCGACGCCGCGTTCGCCCAGCGCCGCAAGACGCTGCGCACCGCTCTGGCCCCCTGGGCCGGCTCGCGCGCCGCCGCGACGACCCTGGCGGAGGCGGCCGGGGTGGATCCCGGCGCCCGCGGCGAGACCCTCGACGTCGAGGCCTACTGCCGCCTCGCCACCGCCCGCGTCGCCGCCGAGCGCGCGCCCGCGGACTAACGTCGCCGGAGAGGCTCGGTCAGAGGGAGGCGATGCCAACGGCGCGGCGGACGCCCTGGAGGACGGGGCGGGCGCGGTCGCGGGCCTGCTCGGCGCCGGCGGCGAGGATGGCGTCGAGCTCGCTGCCAGGGGCGACGAGCGCCTCGTACTGCTCACGCAGCGGCGACAACCAGGCGTTGACGGTCTCGAACAGGGCGTTCTTCAGCTCGCCCCAGCCCGTGCCGCCCTGCTCCAGGCGGGTCCGCATCTCCTTGATCGCCTCGGGGGTGGCGAAGTTCTCGAACAGCGCGAACGCCGCCGAGGTGTCCGGGTCCTTCGGCTGCTCCACCGGTGTGCTGTCGCTCACGATGCCGCGGATGAGCTTCCGTAGCTGCTTCTCGGGGGCGAACAGGGGAATCGTGTTCTTGTAGGACTTGCTCATCTTGCGGCCGTCGGTTCCGGGCAGCGCCCGCGCCGAGATGCCGGCCGGATAGATTCCCTCCGGAATCCTCAGGCTGAAGACGTCGCCGAAGAGATGGTTGAACGAGCCGGCGATGTCGGCGGCATATTCAACGTGCTGCGACTGGTCCTGCCCGACGGGCACCACGTCGGTGTTCATGATGAGAATGTCGACGGCCATCAGAATCGGGTAGTTGAACAGGCCCATGTTGATCCCGGCGTCCAGATCCGCCACGCCGGACTCGGCGTTGCGGTCGCGGGCGGCCTTGTAGGCGTGCGCCCGGTTCATCAGGCCCTTGCCGGTGACGCAGGACAGCACCCAGGACAGCTCGAAGATCTCGGGGACGTCGGACTGGCGGTAGAAGACCGTGCGCGCCGGGTCGAGGCCGAGCGTGATCCAGGTGGCCGCCACCGACCGGGTGTAGCTCGCCAGCTCCCTGCGGTCGCGAATCGACGTGAGGGCATGGTAGTCGGCGATGAAGTAGATCGACTCGTAGGTCGAGGTGAGCTCCAGCGAGGGCCGGATCGCTCCGATGTAGTTCCCGAGATGCGGCTCGCCCGTCGGCTTGATGCCGGTCAGCGAGACCTTCGGCTGTTGCGCTGCCATGGCTGGGCAGTCTACGGAGGCGAACCGTGCCGGCGATTCGCCGGCGTCGTGGCGGGCTGGCAGTGTGGCGAGCTGGCGGCGTAGCGGGCTGGCGGCGTCCCGGGGTCGGGCCCGGGACGCGCCACCCGCGGCCGTCAGGCGTCCCCGCCGAACAGGCCGGTCACGGAGCCGTCCTCGAAGACCGCCTTGATCGCGGCGGCCAGCAGCGGGGCGATCGACAGTTCGGTGATCTTGTCGATCCGCGCCTCGCTGGGCAGCGGCAGGGTGTTGGTGAGGACGACCTCGCCGATCTCGGAGTTCTTCAGCCGGTCGGCCGCCGGCCCGGACAGCACGCCGTGTGTCGCCGCCGCGATGACGTGGGTCGCCCCATGCTCCTTGAGCGACTCCGCCGCCTTCGTGATCGTGCCGGCCGTGTCGATCATGTCGTCGACGATGACGCAGGTGCGGCCGCGGACCTCACCGACCACGTCGAACATCTTCACCTGGTTGGGCACGTCGGGGTCCCGCCGCTTGTGGATGATGGCCAGCGGGCAGCCCAGCCGGTCGGTCCAGCGCTCGGCCACCCGTACCCGGCCCGAGTCGGGGGCGACGACGGTGACTTCCGAGGTGTCCAGCTTGTTCTCGATGTAGTCGGCGAGCAGCGNCAGCGCGAACAGGTGGTCCACCGGGCCGTCGAAGAAGCCCTGGATCTGCGCGGTGTGCAGGTCGACCGACATGAGCCGGTGCGCACCGGCGGTCTTGAACAGGTCGGCGACGAGCCGGGCGGAGATCGGCTCGCGGCCGCGGTGCTTCTTGTCCTGGCGGGCGTAGGGGTAGAACGGCGCGACCACCGTGATCCGCTTGGCGCTCGCCCGCTTCAGGGCGTCCACCATGATCAGTTGCTCCATCAGCCAGGTGTTGACCGGCGCCGAATGGCACTGCAGGACGAAGGCGTCGCAGCCGCGGACCGATTCGGAGAAGCGAACGAAGATCTCGCCGCTGGCGAACTCGTAGGCGTTCGTCGGCACGGGTTCGACGTCGAGTGCGGCCGCCACCTCCGCTGCGAGGCCGGGGTGCGAGCGTCCCGCGAAGAGCATCAGGTTGCGCCGGTTCTCGGTCTGGTAGGCCACCGCGTTCTCCTCGGACGTGACGGATGATCAGATTGGGGTGCGCGACGTGCCGGCCCGGCGAGCCGCCCGACGCAGACCGCCGGGGCCGGGTCGGGGCGTCGGCGCGTTCGACCGGCGAGCCGTGGGCGGGCAGTCGCGGCGTCGGTCGGGCGGCGGGCGGTCGGGCTGCATCGGTCGGGAGGCTGGCGGTAGGAGCTCTGGCGGTAGGAGCTCTGGCGGTACGGGCTCTGGCGGTACGGGCTAAGGGGCGGTACGGGCGGGCTGGGATGGATGGTGGGCAGGTATGTCTGGGGCTTANCCGGTCCGGCGCCCGTAAGCGGGACGCGGCTGGTCGCGGGTCCGCTGCCGCCGTGGGGCTGTCGGCGGCGTGGGGCTGTTGGCGACGTGCCTTCGCGCGGGGGGTGCTGCTCCGCGCGGCCCGCCGAGGTGTCCGGACCGATGGGGCGGTGTGCATCCCCCCGCTGGTCAGAAGGTTGGGACCGACGCCTCTACGTTCTGCTTCCCGCTCCGGGAACGCCAGCGATGCCGGCCTCGCCTCCGCTGGTGTGCGCCAAGTCACCCCGACCGTGCGGGCCGGCGTCGGGCGTGCCGACCTCGGGCGCCTGCGCTGCGCGGGAGTCGACTGCGCGGGAGTCGACCGGCGTCGCGGTGTCGGGGACGGCGGGAACCGGCGAGGCAGCGGCGGCGGCCGCGGCCAGCGCGGCGGGGCTGCCGGGCCGGCGCCGCTCCGTCCAGCCCTCGATGATCCGCTGCCGCCCCTCGCGGATGGCCAGCGCGCCCGGCGGCACGTCCTCCCGGATGACGGAACCGGCGCCCGTGTAGGCGCCGTCCCCGACGGTGACCGGGGCGACGAGCATCGTGTCGCTGCCGATGCGGACGTCGGAGCCGATGACGGTGCGGTGCTTCGCGACGCCGTCGTAGTTCACGAAGACGGTCGTGCAGCCGATGTTGCTTCGCTCGCCGACGACCGCATCGCCGACGTAGGCGAGGTGGGGGACCTTCGTATGGTCGCCGAACTCGGCGGACTTCGTCTCGACGAAGGATCCGATCTTGCCCTCCCGGCCGAGCCGCGTGCCGGGGCGCAGGTGGCTGTAGGGGCCGACGGCGGCGCCGGCGCCGATCTCGGCCCGGTCGGCCGTGGTCCGCACGACGCTCGCCTCCGCGCCGACGATCGTGTCCGTGAGGGTGCACTCGGGGCCGACGGTGGCGCCACGCGCGAGGTGGGTGCGCCCGTGCAGGAAGGTGTGGGGGGCGATCGTCGTGTCCGGCTCCAGGGTGACGTCCGCGTCGATCCAGGTGGTGGGCGGATCCACGACGGTGGTGCCGGCCTTCATCGCCGCGATGACGATCCGGTCGCGCAGCGCCCGACCGGCGGCGGCGAGCTGGACCCGGTCGTTGACCCCGGCGGCCTCGACCGGGTCGGCGACGACCCTCGCCGCCACCGGACTGCCGTCGCCGACCAGTAGCCCGACGACGTCGGTCAGGTACTCCTCGCCCTGGGCGTTCTGCCTGGTCAACCGGGCCAGCGCCGCCTGGAGCGGGCCAGCGCGGAAGGCGTAGACGCCGGTGTTGATCTCCCGGATGGCGGCCGTGGCCGCGTCGGCGTCGCGGTGCTCGATGATCGCCCGGACCCCGCCCGCGGTGTCGCGCACGACCCGGCCGTAGCCGGTGGCGTCGTCGAGGACGGCGGTCAGCACGGTCGCGGCGGCGCGCTGGGCATGGTGATGGGCGGTGAGGGCGGCCAGCGTCTCCCCGGTGAGCAGCGGGGTGTCGCCGGGGAGCACGACGACCGTGTCGTCGGCGGCGAGCCCGTCGAGCGCCGCCAGGGCGACCCGAACGGCGTGGCCGGTGCCGTGCTGGCGGTCCTGCACGACGGTGATGACCGCCGGGGCCTGCTCGGCCAGCATCGCCGCGACCTGTTCCCGGCCGTGGCCGACGACGACGGCGGTGCGGGGCGCGGCCATGGTGCCGGCGGCGTGCAGCACGTGCCCGAGCAGGGTTCGCCCGGCGATGCTGTGCAGCACCTTCGGTGTCGTCGAGCGCATCCGTCGACCCTCGCCCGCTGCCAGGATGATGACGGCGGCCGGACGTGGTGATGTCACGCGATCTCCCGAATCTTCGGCCTGCACGACGATGGGGCGACGGGCACCACACTACCGCGACCTGCTGGCCGGGCCTGGGGAGGTGACGGCCGCCGGTAACACGCCGGGCGCCGTCACCGGGGGAACACGGCGGCCGCCCGGCGGGGAACGACCCGATCGATACCCCGCCGAAGCACTCGGTCGATCGCGGAGAAAGGGGGCGACGGCGGTCCGGCCGGCGCGGCGATACTTCCCGGCGATTCTTTGTGATGGTATTACTGGTAGTGCTCCGGTAGTGCTCCGCCGCCACGACTCGAACGTGGACTAAGAGAACCAAAATCTCCTGTGCTGCCGATTACACTACGGCGGACCGCGGGGAAAACATGCCAACTCTACCATCGTGGGGTGGCTCGGAAGGTAAAAGCAGGGTCGCGGACCACTGTCCCGCGGGTCGGGCCGCGCCGCGGTCCCCGCCGACCCGGCACAGCCCGATGCATCGGGCTCCCGCGGCGATCGGGGCGCACCGCACCACCGCCGCACCGCTGCGGGGCATGCCGCCCGGGGTAGGTGGCGTCGGGCGTCGCCGCGGTCGCCCCGCGAGGTTCCAGGCACGGTTGGCCGGTCGCCCTCCGGGGTGGTCCGGGTGGGGCCCCCGGTGGGGCGGGTACCCCCACGAGACGTAGACCTTTCGGGCGGGTGTCGGGCGGTGGGTCGACGGCGGTGCCGGCAGGCCGGGCGGTCGGGCCGCCGTATTGGGTGGCCCGTTTGCGTGGTGGACGCCGGCAATGGGGACTGTTGTCACATCGGCGGGCTACCGTGACCGGTGGAGTGCCGGCGCAGTGGACCTGCCGCGATGGACGGGACGAGGCGATGACCGCTACCGACACGGTGACACCGAGCGACAATCGGGCGCCGGATGACGACCGGGAAACGACTGCGGGGCAGGCTGTCGGCCGCGCCGATCCCGCCAACAGCCGGGGCAACGCCACCAGGCCCAGGTCGATGGCGAAGGCTCGGGCCGAACAGATCATCATGGTGACGACGATCATCGTTCCGCTTGCCGCGGTGATCGCCGCGATACCCGCGCTGTGGGGCCGGTGGATCTCCTGGCATGACGTCGTCCTTGCCCTGATCTTCTATGCCATCAGCGGGCACGGGGTGACGGTCGGATTCCACCGTTACTTCACCCACCGTGGTTTCAAGACGTCCCGGCCGATGCGCATCGCGCTCGCCGTCGCCGGCAACATGGCGATCGAGGGTCCGGTGATCCGCTGGGTGGCCGACCACCGGCGCCACCACGCCTTCAGCGACGCCGAGGGCGACCCGCACTCGCCGTGGCGCTACGGCCCCGGCACGTGGTCGATGATGAAGGGCCTCTACCACGCCCACGTCGGCTGGCTGTTCGACGTCGAGCAGACCGACCAGCGCCGCTTCGCCCCCGACCTGCTGGACGACCCGGACATCGTGAAGGTCAGCCGTTCGTTCGCCGGGTGCGCCTTCGTCAGCCTCGCCGCGCCGGCGATCATCGGCGGCCTCTGGGGCGGCTCGTTCGAGGCGGCCGCGCAGGCGTTCTTCTGGGCGGGCCTCGTCCGGGTCGCCACGCTCCATCACGTCACCTGGTCGGTGAACAGCATCTGCCACGTGCTCGGCTCCCGGCCGTACCGGTCGCGGGACCGTTCGACCAACGTCTGGCCGCTGGCGCTGCTGTCGATGGGCGAGTCCTGGCACAACCTGCACCACGCCGAGCCGACCTCGGCCCGCCACGGCGTGCGCCCCTGGCAGATCGACACCAGCTTCTACATCATCAAGCTGATGGAGACGCTGCACCTGGTCTGGGATGTGCGCTGGCCCGACCCGGCCCGCCTCGCCGCCAAGCGCGTCACCGCCGACGCGACCGCCTGAGCCCCCGACCTCACCGCGTCCAGCCTCGACGCCATCGGCCTGCGCCCGGCCGGCGGCGTCGGGGCGGCCCGTTCAGCCCTCCAGCTCGGCGGCGAGCGTCAGCCAGGCCTCCTCGGTGCCGTCCTTGTCGGCGACGACGGCGCGCAGCTCGGCGTCCAGCGCCAACAGGCGTTCGTGGTCGGTCGCCGCCTCGGCGAGGGCATGGTGGAGCTCCTGCTCCCGGCGGGTCAGCCGATCGAGGGCGCGTTCGAGGCGGGTCAGTTCCTTGCGGGCGGCCCGCAGCTCGCTGCCGGACCGGGACGGCCCGGTCGCCGTGCCGGTGGCGGATGCTGCCGTGCCGGAGGCCGCCGTCGCGGAGGCGGGAACGCCCGGCGCGGTTTCGCCGATCCGGGCGCCACCCGCGCCACCCCGGCCACCCGCGCCACCTGTCCCGCCCACGGCGGCCCCCGGGGCCGGCGGGGCCGAGGTGGC
The DNA here is from genome assembly GCF_001414035.1 of Frankia sp. ACN1ag. Classification (NCBI taxonomy): domain Bacteria; kingdom Bacillati; phylum Actinomycetota; class Actinomycetes; order Frankiales; family Frankiaceae; genus Frankia; species Frankia sp. ACN1ag. The sequence goes on from NZ_LJPA01000003.1 coordinate 170,637, forward strand.
GGTCTCCGACCCGGCGGCGGCGCGGCGGGCCAGGTACTCCTCGATGCCGCCCGGCAGCATCCGCAGGTGGCCGTCGCCGAGCAGCGCCATCGTCACGTCGCAGGTGCGCTCGAGGAAGTACCGGTCGTGGCTGACCACGACCAGGGTGCCGGGCCAGGAATCGAGCAGGTCCTCCAACGCGGTGAGGGTGTCCGTGTCGAGATCGTTGGTCGGCTCGTCCAGGAACAGCACGTTCGGACGGGCCATGAGCAGGCGCAGGAGCTGCAGCCGGCGCCGCTCGCCACCGGAGAGGTCACCGACCCGGGTCCACTGCCGCGACGACGGCAGGCCGAACTGCTCCAGCAACTGCCCGGCGCTGCGTTCCCGGCCCCGCTCGACCTCCAGCGACCGGCCGACCTGCTCGACGGCCTCCAGCGCCCGCAGCGACGCCGGGAGTTCGATGACCTCCTGGGACAGCAGGGCGNGGCGGACGCTGGCCCCGACCTTCACCCGCCCACCGTCCGGGACGACGTCGCCGAGCAGGGTGCGCAGCAGCGTCGTCTTGCCGGCGCCGTTGACACCGACCAGCCCGATCCGGTCCCCCGGACCCAGCAGCCAGGTGATGCCGTCGAACAGGGTGCGCTCCCCGATCCGGACGGTGATGTTCTCCGCGTCGTAGACGTCCTTGCCGAGCCGGGAGGCCGCGAAGCTGCGCAGCGCCATCGTGTCGCGGGGCGGCGGCTCGTCGGCGATCAGGGCGTTGGCGGCGTCGATGCGGAACCGCGGCTTGCTGGTCCGGGCGGGGGGCCCGCGGCGTAGCCAGGCGAGTTCCTTGCGCAGCAGGTTCTGCCGGCGGGCCTCCGACGCGTCCGCCCGCCTGGTCCGTTCGGCCCGGGCGAGGACGTAGGCGGAGTAGCCGCCCTCGTAGGCGTCGACGCGCCCGTCGACGACCTCCCACACCCGGCCGCACACCTCGTCGAGGAACCAGCGATCGTGGGTGGCGACGAGCAGGCCGCCGCGCCAGCCGGCGAGGTGGGCGGCGAGCCAGGCGACCCCCTCGACGTCGAGGTGGTTCGTCGGCTCGTCGAGGATCAGCAGGTCGAGGTCCTGGACCAGCAGCCGGGCCAGCGCCACCCGCCGACGCTCGCCGCCCGACATCGGGCCGAGCACGTCGTCGAGGCGGTCCAGCAGGCCGAGGCCGGCGAGCACGCCGCGGCGGCGCGGGTCCGCAGCCCACTCGTGCTCCGCGCCGGTGCCGACCACGACCTCGCGGACCGTCCGGTCGGCGGGCAGCACGTCCGCCTGGGCCAGCGAGCCCACCCGGGTCGATCCCGCGAGCACGGCCCGGCCCGCGTGTGGCTCCGCCTCGCCCGCGATGATCCGCAGCAGGGTGGACTTGCCGGCGCCGTTGCGCCCGACCACCCCGATCCGCTCGCCCGTGCCGATGCCCAGACTCACCTGGTCAAGCAGGGTGCGGGTACCGAAGGCGGCGTCGACGTTCTCCAAACTGACCAGGACGGGGCTCACGGCCCTCCGCCCGACCCGTCCGCGTCGTCCGGTCCCTCCAGCACCCGGGCGCCGGCCGCCGGCCCGGAGGCTCGGCGCACGGCCCGGGCGACGCCCATTCCGGCCAGGCTCGCGGCCAGTTCGACGCTCTCGGTCGCCCCGGCGGCGAGGAAGGCGCAGGTCGGCCCCGAACCGCTCACGATGGCCCCGACGGCGCCGAGCTCGCGGCCGGTCTCCAGGACCCGGCGCAGCGCCGGCCGCAGCCGCAGCGCCGCTGGCTGCAGGTCGTTGACGAGGGCCGCCCCGAGCTGGGCGGGGTCGCCGGTGCGCAGCGCCGCCAGCACGTCGTCGGCGGGGGTGGGCCCGGTGCGCAGCCGGCCCTCGGACAGCTTGTCGAACTCGGCGTAGACGGCCGGGGTGGACAGTCCGCCGTCGGCGAGGGCGAACACCCAGTGGTACTCGCCGGTGGCCAGGACGTCGGTGAGCTGCTCGCCCCGGCCGGTGCCCAGCGCGGTCCCGCCGGTCAGCGGGAACGGGACGTCGCTGCCGAGCCGGGCGGCGAGGCCGGCGAGGGCGACCCGGTCGAGGCCGGCCTGCCACAGCGCGTCGAAGGCGACGAGCGCCGCCGCCGCGTCCGCGCTGCCGCCGGCCATGCCCGCGGCGACCGGGATGCCCTTGGCCAGGGTCAGGTGCACCCGCTCCGAGGTGATGCCCGCGGCCTCGGCGACCAGGTGCGCCGCGCGGACGGCGATGTTGTCACGGCCGGTGGGAACGATGGACACGTCGGGGGTGGTCGTGGCCGGGCCCCGCGCGGTCGGGTCGGCGCCCTCGCCGGAGACCTCGACGGTGACCACGACCCCGTCCTGGTCGCCGGGGGGCACCCCGTCGAGCGCCGTGGGGTCGAGCGTCGTGGGGTCAAGCTCCGTGGGGTCAAGCGCGGTGGCGGTCAGGTCGTCGAACAGCGAGACGGCCTGAAGCACGGTGATCACATCGTGGTAGCCGTCCGGCCGCAGCGGGCCGACGCCGAGATGCAGGTTGACCTTGGCCGGGGCCCGGACGGTCACGGCGGCGGTGCCGGCTCCCGCGCCTTGGCGCGGGCCCGGGTGGGATCGAGGCAGCGGATGCTCCTTCGCTCGGACTCACTCAGGCTCACTCGAGGGGACGGCTCTACTCGTGCGGGCGCCCCGCCCATACGGGCAGTGCGACCGGCCGGATCCAACCTATCCGCGGGCCCGGAGCGTATGACTGTCCGCCCACGGGGTACATGGGAGAACGGGATGCCTGGCTGGTGAAATCGGGCGGCTCGTGGCGTGGGTGACCCCGTCGGGGAGGGCCCACACGTGCTTCGGAACGCCACCCCGCCCGGTTGGACCTGGCCCTTCACACCTTTTCCCAGCTCCCCATGACGTCCGGCCTGCACATGCGTCGCCGTCGTGTCCTAGCTGACCCGCGGCGGCCCGGTCGGACCCGCCCCCGAAGGGCGGGCGGCGGCCTGACCCCGGGTGGTGCCCCGCGATCACGACCCACCCCGGGGCGCCGAAACCATGAAAGGGAGCACCATGACCACGACCACCAGCTCCGGAACCACGACGACCGGCGCCGGGACCTCGACCAGCGCCGGCCATGCGGATTCGCCGGCGACCGGCGTCGCTGGCCGGGCCGCTGTGCCGGACCGCAAGCACTCAACGGAGCTCATCAGCGAACTGGGCCGCACGTCGATCGCGGACGTCGTGGTCCGCAAGATCGCCGGGGTGGCGGCCCGCGAAGTCGCCGGCGTACACAAGCTGGGCACCGGCGGCGCCCGGGCGGTCGCCTCGGTGAAGGCCCGCATCCCCGGCGCGTCGGCCAGCGTCGCGCAGGGCGTCGTGGTCGAGGTCGGCCAGCGGCAGGCGGCCGTCGACCTGGACGTGGTCTGCGACTACGGCGTCTCCATCGTCGACCTGTCGCAGTCGATCCGGCGCAACGTCGTCAGCTCCGTGGAGGGGATGACCGGGCTGGAGGTCACCGAGGTCAACGTTGCGGTCGACGACGTCTACATCGCTGAAGACAGCCAGGAAGAGACCCGGCGGGTCGAGTGAGCCCGGTCAGGACGGGGGATACCGCCGCCTGGTTTCGCTGGGATCCCGACAGGGTCGCGGCGGCCGTGGCCGCCTGCCCTGGGGTGACGCGGCTCGTCGCCGCCCCCACGCCCGCGGCCCTGAGCATTCCAGCGCGCCCCAGCGCGTCGCCCTGCGGTAATGCCGACCCGGCAGCCCGCACCGACGACGCCACGGCCGAAGTCACGCGGGTGGACGCGGCGCGGGACCGGTTCGGGGGGGCTGAGGTGGCGACGTACCTGCCGGGTCGCCGGGTCGCGGGGGTGCGGGTGCGGGCTGACCGGATCCTCGTGCAGGTCGACTGCCGCTACGGCGAGCCGCTGCCCGATCTCGCCGGCCGGATCCGGGCGGCGGTGCGCTGCGCCGCCCCCGACTGTCCCCGGGTGGACGTGGTCATCCGCGATCTCGACCCCGCGGACGGGCCGGCATCGGTCGACCCGCGAACGCCGATCGGCGGACGGAGCCCGACCGAGGGGTCCGCGCCCGGTGGGTGGCCACTCGGTCGGGGTGCGGGGGATCCGCGGCTGGCGCGATCGGGGGATGACGATCAGCCGTGGGTGTGGCCGCCGTGACCTCCCGACATGCGGGGGATGACGTCGCCCGTCCGCAGACCCGGCCGGACCCCGACGCGGCCCGGCGCCGGGCGGAGATCCGGGCGTTCGTTCGGACGCATCACCCGGACCGCGGCGGAGATCCGCACGCTTTCGCCGAGGGACTGCGGGCGCTGCGCGCCGCATCGACCCCTGGCTCGGCGACCCCTGGCTCGGCGACCGGTGCCGCCTCGCGGCCTACGGCCTACTACCGACGTACCGGAGCCGAGCAGCTGGCCGGCTGGATAGCGGAGCGCGGCCGGGACTGGGGCGGCACCGCGCGGCGCCGATGGCCGGGTCTCGGTGAACGGTGGGCCCATCGGCTCGGCGTCCGATGGGTACACCGAAAGGAGGGTTCGAGAGCACAGCGTGGCTCTCGGGTCCGCTGACGCGACACTCCCGCATGAAACGTAGCTGTCCCCTCGCCATATGTGACGATCGTGCCCATGGCTCCTGCCTGACCCGTCCGAGGGGCACGCCGGACGTACTACCCGACTGGACGGGTCGTGGACCGGAAGGGGCGTCACCATGCGAGCTGCAGCACTCGGTCTGATCACCGGCCTCATCGCCGGGCTCGCTCTCGCCTTCGGCGGGTTCAGCGAGTTCCTGATCGTCCTCGTCTTCGGGGCGGTCGGGCTGGTCGTCGGCAAGGTCGTCGACGGTGATCTCGACATCACCCGCTACGTGGGCGGGGACCGGCGCCGGAGCCGGCGGTGACGACGCCGTCTCGGCCCGATGCGTCCGCCGAGCCGGCCGGCACCCGGCGCGGAGGTGCGGCGGCAGGTTCGCTGCGTGTCGCCGACCGGGTCGTGGAGAAGATCGCCGCAGTGGCCGCCGCGGAGGTGCCCGGGGTGACCGGGCCGCCGCGACGGCTCTCGCGCCGGGGAGGTGCCCGCCGGGACGGGGCGCGATGGCGCCGCGGGGCCCGGTGGCGCGGGCATGCCCGCCGACCCCGGGTGGACGCCCGGCTCGAGGGCAGCACGGCGCGGCTGACCATGACGTTCTCGGTGCGGTACCCGAACCCCGTCGGCGAGACCGCCGAGCGGGTGCGGGGCGAGGTGCGGGAACGGCTCGCGGCGCTCGCCGGTGTGCGGGTCGCCCATCTCGACATCGAGGTGCCCTCCCTGAGCCCCGGCGGCGGCGAACCGGACGGCTGATCCCCGGGTGGCTGCCCGCGGTCACCCCGCCCCTGTCCTCCACCGGCTGCCGTTCCACGGGCTTCGGTGTCCGTTTTGCCGTCATGGGTTCGGTGCCCGTTTCATCCCCGGGGGAAAGGTGGGGAGGCGGATGGGTGGTGTCTGTTCGTGCTCGGCTGGGCACGAGTCGTGGAGTACGGGTGGACTCGGTGGGGGGTGGACATCGTGCGGATGGGACGTCGGATCGTCGCCGGGCTGCTGGCCGCGCTGATCGCGGCTGCCGGTGTCATCGCCGTCATCGAGATCATCGCTGCCGCCGCGGGCGGTGGTCATATCGTGATCGACTGGCAGAGCTGGGCGAACAGTCTCAGCGACACCGCCTGGTCGGAGGGGCCGGCGTTGCTGGCCGCCGGATTCGTCGCGCTGGTCGGGTTGCTGCTGATCGGGACCGCGCTTCGGCGCGGCACACCCGCCCGGCTGCGTATCCGCTGGGACAGCCCGCGGACCGGGGTGTTCGTGGACCGGCGCGGGCTGGCCCGGGACCTGCGGGCCACGGCACTCGCCGTCGACGGGGTGGAGCGGGCCCGGGTCCGGGTGGACCGGCGGGGCACGGATGCCCGGCTGCGCCTGCGTCCCCCCATCGCGGGCGGCGCCCCGCATCGGGTGGAGGTCGCGCAGCAGGTGGAGGCCGCGCTGCATGAGGAGCTCGACGCCTTCGCGTTGGCCGAGCCGTCCGTCCCCGTCGTCCGGGTAACCGCGCGGTCGACCGCTGCTCGGCACGAACTGGCCGGGGGGGATGGGCCGGCTAGGCATGACGGCCCGGCCGAGCGGGGCGGTCCGGGCGGGCATACCGGCCCCTCCGGGCGTGACGGCCGGGTCGGGTCAGAGGGTCCGGTCGGGTCAGAGGGTCCGGACGGGCCCGGCCGGCGGGTCGGGCCCGAACCGGACGGCGCCCGTGTGGGTGCCGCGACTCGGCAGGGAGGCGAGGCGCCGTGACCGGCCCCGGGCCGCACACGCCGTCGACCGACCGGCGCAACCAGGTCATCCTCGCCGTCCTGGGCGTGCTGCTCACCGCGGCCGGCGTGGTCGCGCTGCTCACCGGGGTCGGCGTCTTCGGGGACGGCCGGGCGGACCAGTCGGTACTCGATCCGGACGTCCGTGACTTCGCCGCGGACCACGGCTGGTTCTGGCTGGTCATCGGGGTCGGCAGTGGGCTGGTCGCCCTGCTGGCACTGGTCTGGCTGGCCCAGCAGATGCGCACCGACAGGTCCCCCGGGCTGGACGTGACCCACGATGCGCTGGGCNANGTGCACCTGCCGGCGGCCGCGCTGACCGACGCTGTCGCGGACGACGTGGCCGGGATCGCGGGCGTCGAGGGCGCGTGGGCCGAGCTGCGGGGCAGGCGCGAACCGTCGCTGGACATCGCGGTCCGAGTGACCCGCGGCACCGACGTGTCCGGCGTGGTCGGGGAGGTCTGCGGCCCGGTGCTGGGACGGGCCCGGCGGGCGCTCGGCCGCCCCGATCTGCCAGCTCAGGTGAACATCCGGCCCGTCGGTGCGGCCCGACGCCCATCCGGCGTCCGCTGATGCCGCCGGTCCGGCCGTGACCGGTGCCCCACGACGGCACGCATCCCCGCAGGGTCTTGACAGATCGGGGTGGCCGTCCACCACTCGCGAAGCGTCCGGTACTGTGAAGGACCGCGCCGCGGTGGTTCTCCCGCCCTCCGGCGATGGAATCCCCTGTTTTGGAAAGGATGAGCGCCGCCATGTCCGAGGTCCGCATCGCCGCGGAGCCGCGCACCGAGTTCGGTAAGGGCGGTGCTCGTCGCACCCGCCGCGCCGGCAAGGTACCCGCTGTTCTCTACGGTCACGGCAAGCCGCCGCGCCACATCGCCCTGCCCGCGCACGACCTGCTGCACGCCTTCAAGACCGACGCCGGCACGAACGTCCTGCTGACGCTCGAGCTTGCCGACGGCACCGAGCTCGCGCTCGCGAAGGACGTCCAGCGGCACCCGATCAAGGGCAGCTTCGAGCACATCGACCTGGTTCTCGTGAACCGGGGCGAGAAGGTCGTCGCAGACATCCCGGTGCAGGTCGTCGGCGAGCCCCACCCCGACACGCTGGTCGACCAGCAGGTCACTTCGATCGCGGTGAAGGCCGACGCCTCGCGTCTGCCGAACGCGATCGAAGTGGACATCACCGGCCTGGAGCCGGGCACCGCCGTGCTGGCCCGCCAGCTGCCGCTGCCTGACGGCGCCGAACTCGACGCCGATCCCGATCTGGCCGTCGTGCAGTGCCTGGCCAAGCGGACTGTCGCCCAGCAGGACGCCGAGCTCGGCGAGACCACCGAGGCGACCGAGGAGGCCGGCGTGGCGAGCGCGTCCGCCTAGGCGAACGGCTCTCCCCGTCGACCCCCTCGTCATCTCGTCACCTGCCGATGACCTGCGGATGAGCTGTCGATGACGAACGTGCCGACCGACGACGGGCCGTGGCTCGTCGTCGGACTGGGCAATCCGGGTCCGGGCTATGCCGGCAACCGCCACAACGCCGGTTTCATGGTCGTCGAGCTGCTCGCCGAGCGGGCCGGGTCGCGGCTGAAGTCGCACCGGTCCCGGGCGGATGTCGCCGAGGTTCGCCTCGCCGGCGCGCGGGCGGTCCTGGCCCGCCCGCTGTCCTTCATGAACCTCTCGGGTGGGCCCGTCTCGGCGGTGCGCACCTTCTACAAGATCGATCCGGCCCGGGTCATCGTCGTGCACGACGAGCTGGACATCCCGTTCGGGAGCGTCCGGCTCAAGCGCGGCGGCGGGGACAACGGCCACAACGGGCTGCGATCGATCTCCTCTGCCCTCGGCACCCGCGACTACCTGCGGGTCCGGGTCGGCATCGGTCGCCCGCCCGGCCGGATGGACCCGGCCGACTTCGTCCTGCGGGACTTCGGCGCGGCGGAGCGGCGCGAGCTGCCGCTGCTGCTGGAGCACGCCGCCGACTCGGTCGAAATGCTCATCACGGATGGCCTGGAGCCCACGCAGAACCGCTATCACGCCCTGCTCTGACCGGGGCCCCGCACTCTGTCCCGACCCCGCCCGGTTCCGACCCCGCCCGGCGTGGTCAGGACGGCGTCAGGTGCTCCTGGATGCGGCCGATCAGCGCCGCGTGGTCGAGCTCCCGGCGGACGAAGGCCCGGCCGGCGAGGCCGATCTCGGCCGCCCGCACCGGGTTGTCCAGCAGCTCGCACGCGGCAGCGGCGAAGGCGCCCGGCTCCTCGGCGACCAGCAGGTCGGTGCCGGGGGCCCAGTCCAACCCGCGGCTGCCGGTCGGGGTGCTCACCACCGGGGTGGCGGTCGCCATCGCCTCGATGGCCTTGATGTTCACGCCCGAGCCGGAGCGCATCGGGTTCACCGACAGCGTCGCCGCGGTGAGGTAGCCGGCGACGCTCGGTACGTCGGTGTGCAGCTCGACGCCCTCGAAACCGGCGAGCCACGCGGCCAGGCCGTCCTCCGGACGCCGCCCCACCACCTGGAAGGTGGCCTTCGGATGGCGGACCCGGATCATCGGCCAGCATCCCCCGAGGAACCAGCGCAGCGCCTCGATGTTCGTCGGGGTGTCCAGCGAACCGACGAAGATCAGCCGCTGGTCGCCGGCCACGGCCGCGGCGGCCGCCGCGGCCGGCTCGGTGGAGGCGGTCGCCCGCAGCGCCCCCACGGGCAGGAACGGTGGCAGGTGGAACGTGGGCACGCTTGCCCGGGTGCGCCGCCACTCGTGGTCTTCCAACGAGATGTCGGCGATGCAGGTGACCAGGGGGGAATGGTGCATCGCGAGTTCGGCCAGGCGTAGCTTGTGGTACTCCAGCTCGTAGGCCACGGCCCGGGGGCCGGAGCTGCTGCGGGCGAGCACCCGGAAGAACTCCGAGTCGACGTTGTGCGCGCGCACCAGGTGCGGCAGCTTCCAGATCCGGGCGATCTCCTCGCCGAGATGCGACGATCGGCAGCTGTAACTGATCACGGCGTCGGCGCGCGGGGGCGTGGACTCCAACGCGCGGCGCAGCGGCCCGACCGGTCGAGAGGCGTGCATGAACGGCTTCGGCGTCAGGTGGGCGCGCGGGCTGTCGTCCCGGGGCAGTCGGATGACCGCCGAACCGGGAACCGCCTCCTCGTAGGCGGCGATGTCCAGATCCTCCCGCGAGGGAACCAGGATCTGCATCCGAATACCGGCCGCGGAGGCCGCGGTGAGGAAGCTGAATGTCTCCACCCGGCCGCCGGCGTCCGCCGGGAGAAACGGTTCCTCGACAACGACGATCCAGCGCGTGGAGTCGCTCACCGGTCCCACTGTAACGACTCGGGTTCACCCGCATGGGGGAGGGTCCGCCCGGTCGCTCGGGCGAGGAATGCGACGCGTGGCCGGGTGGTCACGATGGTGTCGAGTAGCGGTGAATAAACCGGGCGGTTTCCTGTGGCCCTCATCGGCGGATCGCGGCCGCGCCGGACTGCCGCGCAGGTCGGGTCCGGGCATCACGGCCGCGCAGCGTCATGAGGTCAATCGCGTGATTCGACGGGCCAGGAGCCGTTCGCCGTGGCGTTCCGATGGAACGCTACGGTTACTGTCATGACAGGTGTCCGGACCATCGGTCGAGGAGCCGCCGTCGCGGCGCTCGGAGCCGCAACTGTTTACGGTCACGTTCTGTATCCGGTTTATATCGGACTGCGCAGCCGTGGCCTGGAACCGACGACACCGCCGGACCCTGAGATCTGGCCGGGCCTGAGTGTTGTCGTCTCCGCGTACCGGGAATCCGCGGTTATTGGCACGAAACTGGATGAGCTGGCCGGCGCGGACTATCCCGGGCCGATGGAGGTCATCGTCGTCGCGGACGATCCGGAGACGGCGGAGGCCTCGCGCCGGCCGGGTGTGCGAGTGCTGTCCTCGGGGGAGCGGCTGGGCAAGGCCCGCGCGGTCAACCGCGGCGTCGCCGCCGCCTCCCACGAGATCGTCGTGCTCACCGACGCGAACGCGGTGCTCGCCCCCGGCGCGCTGCGCGCTGCCGCCCGTCACTTCACCGACGAGACCGTCGGCGCGGTCGCGGGGGAGAAGCAGGTCGACGACCCCGACGGCGCCCAGGGCTTCTACTGGAAGTTCGAGTCGTGGCTGAAGCGCTGCGAGTCGGCGACCGGCGCGACGATCGGCGTCGTCGGCGAGATGCTGGCCTTCCGCCGACAGGCGTTCCGGCCGCTGCCCGCCGACACGGCGGTCGACGACGCCTGGCTGGCCCTCGACATCCTCGAGGGCGGGCTGCGGGTCGTCTACGAGCCCGAGGCGTACTCGATCGAGTCGGCGGCCCCGGACTACACCGGTGAGTGGGAGCGGCGGACCCGGATCGTCGCCGGCAACCTGGACATGCTCTGGCGCCGCCGGGCGGCGCTGGTGCCGGGCGCGTTGCCGGTCACCCCGCAACTGTGGGGGCATCGGCTGGTCCGCTCGTCGTTCGGGCCGATGGCCCACGTCGTCCTCGTCGTCATGGCCGTCCCGGCCGCCCGGCACAGCTGGGCCGCCCGGGTGTTCCTGGCCGGCAACGCCGCCGGCGCCGCGAGCGCCGCCGCCCTGATGACCGGGCGGACGCCGCCGGGGCCCAGCCGGCTGGTCGCGCAGGTGTTCTTCCTGCAGGCCGTCGCGCTCGGCGGAGTGCGCCGCTTCGCCGCCCGGGACCGCCCGGCCGTGTGGCCGAAGCCGGATCGCCAGCCGGTCGCCCCGCCGTCCGGTGCCGGTGCGCCGGCCGGAGCCGACCCGGCGAGCCCGTCCAGCCCGTCCAGCCCGTCCAGCGCGCTGACCTCGGCCGGCGGTTGAGTCGAGAATCGCAGCACCCTCGGCAGCCGGGCCGAACGGTGCATCGGAAGTTCGCGTGAACACACGCAGTGAGGAGCGTGCCGCCGTGTCGGTCGAGCAAGCCAAGCGGTCCACGTGGCAGTACGAGCTCGTGCTGGTCAGCTACCACAGCCGGGAGCAGCTCGAGGGGCTGTTCGCGACGCTGCCGCTGGACATGCCGGTGGTGGTCATCGACAACGCGAAGGGCGCCGACCGGGTCGACGAGCTGCTCGCGGACCGACCGAACAGCCGCTACCTCGACTCCGGTGGCGGCAAGGGCTTCGCGAAGGCCGCGAACATGGGCATCCGCTCGTCCAGGTACGACTACATCGTCCTCGGCAACCCGGACAGCCGGCCCACCGTCGACGTCATCGACGTGCTCGTCGACGACCTCATCGCCGATCCGGAGCTGGTCACCAGCGCGGCGACGATGAAGGGCCACGACGACAAGCCCGAGCTCGGCAACGGTGGGTGGGAGCCGACGCCCCGCCGGGTGCTGCTGCACGTCCTCGGCGCGCACAAGGTGGCCCCGACCTCGGCGCTGTTCGCGCGCCCGACCCCCGGTCGGCCGATGAACCCCGAGTGGCTGACCGGCGCCTGCATGGCCGTGCGCCGCGCCACGTTCCTCGACCTGGGCGGCTTCGACGAGACGTTCTACGTCTACAACGAGGACATGGCGCTCGGCCGGGCGATCCGCGAGGCCGGCCTGCGCCAGCAGCTGCACACCGATCTGCTGGTGCCGCACGGAGCCGGCGGCAGCGGCGCGGGCAAGACCTGGATGCTCCAGATGCGCGGCGCGTCCATGGTCCGCTACCTGCGCAAACACAACGCTCCGGCCCGGGTGAACGTGATGCGCTCGATGCTCGTGGCCGGGTACGCCGGGCGCACGGTGCTCTCCCGTGCCCGTGGCAAGAAGGCGGTGGCCGACGAGCACGCCGCCTACATCAAGGGGCTGCTCGTCGGTCCGCCCGCCCCCTGAGGCCCCGCCCGGCGTGGCTGGGGCCGGGCGAGGCGGGCGCTCAGGTGAAGCGGGCGACCCGCCACTCGCGGCGGCCGCGGCGGACGAGGATGACGGAACCGTGCAGCAGGTCCTTCTCGGTCACGGTCGCCTCGGCGTCGATCCGGTCGCCGTTGACGAGCACGGCACGGTTGCCGAGGTGCTCGCGGGCGTCGCGGCGGCTGCTGGCCAGGCCGGTGGCGAGCAGGAGGTCGACGACGGGCCAGCCGCCGTCGGCCGCGAGCCGGGCCAGCGGCTCGGTGACCGTGGGCACGTCGGCGAAGACGTCCGAGATCAGGTCCGCCCCGATCGCCTTCACGTCGCCGCTGAACAGCGCCGCGGACGCCGCCTCGGCGGCGTCGACGGCGGGCTGGCCGTGCATGAGCCCGGTCATCTCCCGGGCGAGATGGCGTTGCAGCGCGCGGCGGCCGGGCGCCTCGGCGTGCTCGGCGAACAGCCGCTCCAGCGGCTCGCGGTCGGTGAGCGAGAAGAACAGCGCGAACCGGCGTGCCTCGTCGTCGGACAGATTGATCAGGAACTGGTACAGCGTGTATGGCGAGGTGCGGTCGGCCGTCAGCCACACCGCGCCCTTCTCCGACTTGCCGAACTTCGTGCCGTCCGCGCGCAGCAGCAGCGGGCAGGTCAGCCCGTGCACCTGCGTGCGCAGCACCCGGCGCACGTAGTCGATCCCGGCGACGATGTTGCCCCACTGGTCCGACGCCCCCATCTGGAGCGTCACGCCATGGTCCTCGCACAGCCGGCGGAAGTCGTACGCCTGCAGCAGCGAGTAGCTGAACTCGGTGTAGGTCAGGCCGACATCGGGGTCGTCGAGGCGGCGGCGGACCGAGTCGCGCCTGATCATCTCGGTGACGGGGAAGTGCTTGCCGACGTCCCGCAGGAACTCGATCATGCCGAGCCCGCCCAGCCAGTCGCCGTTGTCGACGAAGGCCGGGATCTCCTCGGCGGCCAACGCCCGCCCGAAGATCGTCTCCATGATCTCGCGGTGGCGCGCCACGTTGGCCCGCACGTCCTCGACGGTGAGCAGGCTGCGCTCGACGGACTTGCCGGACGGATCGCCGATCAGGCCGGTGCCGCCCCCGAACAGGGTGACGGCGCCGAGCCCGGCCCGCGCCGCCCGGATCAGCAGCGTGATGGGCAGCAGGTTGCCGATGGTCAGCGACGGGGCGGTCGGGTCGAAACCGATGTAGCAACGCCGCCCGCCGCTGTCGAGGTGGTCCCGTAGTTCGGCGGGATCGGTGCTGTCGTGGATGAGTCCACGCCAGGACAGCTCGTCCAGGAGCGCGTGTGTCATATGGCCATGTTAGGAGTGGCCGCGCGGGCCCTCGTGCGTCGTGGTTCGCCGGGCGGACAGCAGGTGCGCGCCCACACCGAGCAGGCCGCCCAGCCAGACGGCGAGGGCCAGCCCGCCGACCCAGGCCAGCGCGGACAGGATGCCGGGATGTCCACCCGGGCCGCCGGCGCCGGCCGCCGCCACCGAGCCGCCGTCCCGGTCCTGCCCCTGCCCGCCACCCGAGGCCGCCCCGTGCCCGGGGCCGGGGCCGCCCGCGGGGCCGGTGGGGCCGGTGGGGCGGCCGGCGGTCAGGCCCGGCGGCGTGGCCGCGCCGTCCGCTGGTTCCGCCCGCGCACCGGCCGCCGTCGGCGGCACCACCGATGCGGCGGCCTGCGAGCCGAGGCCACCGTCGCCGTTCGGACCGGATCCGGCGGAGCCGTCCGCGCCGTCCGCGCCGCCGGAGAGGCCGGAGAGGCCGGAGCCCGACTCGGCGTCGGTGGGGTCCGCGCCGGCGGGTGCCTGGCCGGCCGTGCCCCAGCGAGTCGGGGTGGCCAGCAGGGGGTTGGCGGCGACGACCGGCACCGGTTTGGTCAGCGCCGCGGCGGGGTCGACGATGCCGAAACCGAACTCGACGTCGCGTCCCGGCGCCCCGGCGTCCCGCGCGGTGTAGATGAGCCGCTCGATGACGTTGGGCGCGTCCAGGTCGGGCCGGGCCGACCGGATGAGCGCGACCACGCCCGAGACGATCGCGGCCGAGTTCGAGGTGCCGGCGCCGGTGTCCAGGCCGTCCGGGGAGACCCTCGTCGGCACCGGCGCCCGGATGCCCGGGGCCGGGGCGGCGATGACGGCCCGCGTTCCGCGGGACGAGCCGCGCCAGAAGTCGCCCCGCGCGGTCGAGCCGGTCACGGCGACGACACCCGGGATGTTCGCCGGCGAGTTGATCTCACTGTCGCCGGTCTCCACGTTGCCGGCGGAGGCGACCACGACCACATCGTGGGCGAAGGCGTAGGCCACCGCCTCCCGCTCGTCGGGGGTCGCGGCGCCGGCCGAGCCGAGGGAGAGGTTGATGACGTCCGCGCCGAGGTCGACGGCTCGGTGGATGCCGCGGGCGACCTCCGTCGAGTCGGCCTCGGCGCCGGTCGAGATGGGCAGGATCCGGGCGGCCGGGGCGATGCCGCGTACCTCGGGCCGGCCGTTGTCGTTGCGCCCCGCGATCAGGCCCGCCATGGCCGTGCCGTGGCCGTCGGGATCGTCGTCGCGCCACCCGTCGGAAGCCGCCCCCGGCCCGACGCCGGCGCCGGGCAGGACCTGGCCCTGCAGCTTGGGGTGGCCGGCGTCGACCCCGCCGTCGATGACCGCGACCACCGTCCCGGCGCCCTCGCTGATCTGCTGCGCCTGGGCGAGTCCGAGCACCGCGTGGTACCACTGCGAGCCCTGCGCGGGGGCGACGGGGGCGGGAACGACGCCGGCGGGTGCGGCCACGGCGGGTGCGGCCACGGCGGGTGTGGCCACGGCGAGCAGCGGCCCATCGAGGACGGACACCACCAGCAGCGCCAGTACGGCCGGCACCGCCCGGAGGGCACGGCGCGGCACGACCGTCCTGGTGGGGCCGCGGGGCACCGTCCCACCGGGGCCGCGGGGCATAGCGCGGTGCTGCATGAGGGGGGTCCTGCCTCCCGGGACGTGCCACTGGGCGCGCTGAGGGGGATCACGGGTGGCCGGGTGGAAAGGCGCGGTCGGCGTCGCCGTGTGAGGCAGTTTTCCATATTGCCGGCCCTATGCGGGCCGTTGTCGAGAAGTAAACAGATACGCCCCTGTTGACCTGGTAGGGCGCAACCCTCGGCGCGTCTCGAGTCCGGGTCCGAGACGCGCCGAGGTGTCGGACACGGTGGGGTGGCGCCACTGCAGCGGAACGGATACTACAATGTGTAATGTGACAATTACAGTTGTGTGTTGACTGTGGCGGTCGGTCGTCGCGGCGGCTCGGCGCCGTTGCGTCCGCCTCGGTGGACCGCCCCGAGTCGCGAAGGATGCCGGATTTTGTGCGGAAAATCCGTGGTGTTCCTGTTGCCGCTGCGGCCGCGGCCGCCGTGGATATCCGGTCGATATCCCCGCCGCCCGTCCCCGCCGTTCCGTTCGAACCAACTCTCACGTGAGGGTAGAGTTTGGGCGGTCGGATGCGGTGGCCGTGACGGGCCGCCACGAGAGGGGCCACAGGGATGACCGAAAGTGGGGATACCGGCGTGGGGGTTGGGCCTGACCGGCCGGCGCCGCCGCGCGACGGACGCATCGCCGAGCTGACCGCGCTCGCCGCCGCGAGCGAGATCCCGACCGCCGCGCTGTGCCGCGACCTCGCCGTCGCCCACGAGCGCGCCGGAGACCCGGACGGGGCGGTGCGCTGGGCGCTGGCGCTCACCGACACCGACGGCGACCTCGGCGCCTGGTCGGCGGCGGCCGGCGTGCTGCGCCGCTGCCTGCCCGCCGTCGCGCCGCTGCCGCGCTCGGCCCGGGTCGCCGTCCTCGGCAGCTACACGACGTCCCAGTTCGCGGCGCTGCTGCCGCTCGCGGCCGCGCGGGCGGGCGTCGCCATCGAGACCTACGAGTGCGGCTACGGGCAGTACCGCCAGGAGATCCTCGATCCCGGCAGCGGGCTGTACCGCTTCGCGCCGGACGTGGTCGTGCTCGCCGTGCACGCCGGCGAGGCGGCCCTGCCGGCCGTCGGGGATGGGCCGGCCGTCGGGGATGGGCCGGCCGTCGGGGATGGGCCGGACGCCGCGGTCGCCGCCGAGGTGCGCCGCTGGACGGCGCTGTGGGAGACGATCCGCGCTCGCTGCGGCGCCCGGGTCGTCCAGCACACCTTCGCGGTGCCCGGCGAGGTCGCCCTCGGGCATCTGGCGCTGCGTACCGGGGGCGCCCGCCCGACCCTGCTCGCCCGGGTCAACGCCGAGCTCGGCCGCGCCGCCGGCGACGGGGTCGGCCTGGTCGACTGCGAGCGCCTCGCTGCCGACGTCGGCAAGCGGGCCTGGTTCGACGCGCGCTACTGGCATCGCTCCAAGCAGGCGGTGTCGCTCGCGCAGGTACCGCTGCTCGCCCGGCACACCGCGGCGGTGATCGGCGCGCAGCTCGGGGTCAGCCGCAAGTGCCTGGTCCTCGACCTCGACAACACCCTGTGGGGCGGCGTGCTGGGGGAGGAGGGGCTCGCCGGCATCGCGCTCGGCGACGGCGCCGTCGGCGAGGCCTTCGCCGCCTTCCAGGACTACGTCGTCGAGCTGAAGGACCGCGGCGTCGTGCTCGCCGTCTGCTCCAAGAACAACGACGCCGACGCGCGGGAGGCGTTCGAGCGCCACCCCGGCATGCGGCTGCGCCTCGACGACATCGCGATGTTCAGCGCCTGCTGGGACGACAAGCCGACCCAGGTGCGCCGGATCGCCGCCACCCTCGGCCTCGGCCTCGACGCCCTCGTCTTCGTCGACGACAATCCGGCCGAGCGCGAGGCGGTGCGCCAGCTCGTCGGCGAGGTCGACGTCCTCGCGCTGCCCGCCGACCCGCACGGCTACGTCCGGGCGCTGGCCGACTACCCGTTCTTCGAGACGGCGGCGCTCACCGCGGAGGACGCCGCGCGGACGGCGACCTACCGGGCCCGGGCCGAACTCGCCGCCGCCGAGGCCGCGGCCCCCTCGCTGGCGGAGTTCCACCGGGGGCTGGACATGACGGCCACCGTCGTTCCGCTCGACGAGCTGACCCTGCCCCGGGTCGCGCAGCTCGTCGGCAAGACCAACCAGTTCAACCTGACCGGGCGCCGCCGGAGCGCCGACGAGATCGCCCGGCTGGCCGCCGACCCCGGCACGGCCGTGCTCTGCGTCCGCCTCGCCGATCGGTTCGCCGACCACGGCCTCGTCGCCGTGGTCATCGCGGTCGAGGCGGGCGACGCCCTGGCCGTCGACACCTGGCTGATGAGCTGCCGGGTGATCGGCCGGACCCTGGAGGACGAGGTCGCCGGGCTGATCCTTGCCGAGGCGCGCCGGCGCGGGCTCGCCCGGGTCGTCGGCGAGTACCGCCCGTCACCGAAGAACGCCCTGGTCGCGGACCTCTACGAACGCCTCGGCTTCACCCGGATGGACGCGCCGGACGATCCGTCCGAGCCGGGCACGATCCACTGGTCCCGTGCCGCGGACGCGCCGTATGCGCCGCCCGCCCTGATGCGCGTCGTCGCGGCGGCGGCCGGCGTCGACCCGAACGGGGCCGACCGGCCGGGTGTGCCGCCCGCCGAGCTGTCCACCCACGTGTTCGCCCAGACGCGGCCGCAGGACCGCAGGATGGAAGAGGTGTAAAGGTGATGGTGCAGGACCGACTCCAGCAGATCTTTCGGGAGATCTTCAGCGACGACGGCCTCCTCGTCTCCGACACGATGACCGCCGAGGACGTGCCCGGCTGGGACTCGCTCGCGCACATCAACCTGATCTACGCCGTCGAGCGGGAGTTCTCGATCCAGATCGCCGACGACCGGCTCGCCAGCTTCGCCACCGTCGGTGACATGCGCGAGCACATCGAGGAGCTCAGCGGTGTCCACTGAGGCCGGCCCCGCGATCGGGTCACCCGCCCCGCCGATCGCCCCAGCGGACGACGTCACCGCCCCGTCCGCCGCGACCGCCCCGTCCGCCGCGGAGGCGGACCATCGGGAGGCGTCCGAGCTGGGCCTGCGGGAGATCCTGCGGGAGGACTTCCGGCGGCATTACGGCTCGCTCGCCCATCCGGGCCTGCACGTGCTCGCCGTCTACCGCCTCGGGCAGTGGCGGCGCACCCGGCGCCAGCCGCTGCGCGCCGCGCTCACGGTGGTCTACAAGGTGCTCAACAACCTCGTCATCCGTAACCTCTACGGGGTCGAGCTGTCCGAGCAGGCCCGCCTCGGCCGGCGGGTCCTCATCGGCCATCACCAGACGATCCTGATCCCGCCGTTCTGCGAGATCGGCGACGACTGCACCCTGCGGCACAACCTGACCATCGGCTACGCCGGCGGCTCGGCGTCGCCGCGGGACGTGCCGAAGGTCGGGGCCCGGGTCGAGCTCGCCCCCGGCGTCCACCTTCTCGGCGCGATCACCATCGGCGACGACGCCCGCATCGGCCCCGGCTCGATCGTCATGGCGGACGTCCCTGCCGGCTCCACTGTCTTCGCCGCCCCGGCCCGGATCATGAAGCCCCCCACCCGCTGACCACCGCACTTCGGCCGGCCGCCGCTCGGACAAGCAGCCCGGTTCCGCGGAACATCAAGATCACTGAGCTGTGGTGGGGGCCGGGCGCATGGCGCGGTTCCGCGGAACACCAAGATCACCGGTATGTGGTTGGGGTTGGACGTGATTCGCGGTTCCGCGGAACACTGAGATCGCAATAGCCGGAGCCCGGACGCGACGCGATTCCGCCCGAAGCGCTGGGTGACATACTCCCAGGGCATGGGGGACAGGCACGTGTACGGGCCGGGTCGTGCCGTGACCGGTGAACCTTCGGCGCCTGAACCTTCGGCGCCTGAACCTTCGGCGGCTGAACCTTCGACGACGCCGCGCCGGTTCCACGGGGTGATGGTCTCGAGTACCTACCGAGATCTGGAGCAGCACCGTGCCGCCGCGATCCGGGCGATTGACGGGCAGGGGCTGCACCCGGTTGCGATGGAGCAGGACTCGGCGCTGCCCGAGGTCACCGTGGTGGATTCCTCGTTGCAGAAGGTCCGGGACGCGGCNGCCTATGTGGGCATCGTTGGACGCAGCTACGGGCAGGTCCCCAGGATCGCAGGTAATCCGCGGGGTCTGTCGCTGACCGAGCTGGAGTTCCGGGAGGCGCGCCGCCTCGGCCGGCCAACGCTGATCTTCATCATGAGCGAAAGGCATCCGGTGCCGGAGACGGCGGTGGAGCTGGACCCGGAGAAACGCCGAAAACTGGCGGAGTTCCGCGACGAGGTGAAGCGCGCGAGTGACGACTCTCTCGTGCACCGGGTGTACCGGGAGTTCGACAGTCTCGAGGATTTCACGGTCGCGGTCACGCAGTCGGTCGCTGCGCTGCGCCGTGTCCTCGACGCGCGCGACACCGGGGCTGCCCCCGGGCCCGCCGCCGGGGCGAATCGGGCCGGCCGGCGGGAGCGCGATGGTATCCCCGCCTCGCCGCAGCTTTACGCCGAGCCTCCCTATATCGGTCGGCAGCGGTTCGTCGGGCGGGTGGCCCAACTGGAGACCCTGACCGACTGGGCGGCACCCGCGGATCCGTACCCGATCCTGCTGTTCGACGCGATCGGCGGCACCGGAAAGAGCGCGCTGACGTGGGAATGGGTCTTCGGCCACGCTACTGATGTCCGCGGAGACTGGGCGGGGCGATTCTGGTACTCCTTCTACGAGAAGGGGGCGGTGATGGCCGACTTCTGCCGCCGGGCCCTCGCCTACACCACCGGCCGGCCGCTGGACGACTTCAGGAACCTCAAACAGCCCGACCTCACCGACCTGCTGCTCCGCCAGCTCCAGAGCAGGCCGTGGCTGCTGGTCCTCGACGGCCTCGAACGAGTCCTCGTCCACTACCACCGCCAGGATGCCGCCCAGCTCGCCGACGAAGACGCCGGCACCAGCGACACGATCGCCGACCGCGACCCCTGCGCGGCGATCCGTCCCCTCGACGACGAGCTGCTGCGCGGGCTCGCCGCCCCCGGTCCGTCGAAGATCCTCATGACCTCACGGCTGGTGCCGTCGGTTCTGCTCGGCCCCGCCGGCCAACCGATCCCCGGTGTCCGACACGAGCCGCTGCCCGGACTCCGGCCAGCCGACGCGGAAGCCCTGCTGCGGTCCTTCGGAGTCGACGGCGACTCGGGCACCATCCGCACCTACCTGCAGCGGCACTGCGACTGCCATCCACTCGTGACCGGCATCGTCGCCGGTCTCGTCACCCACTATCTGCCCGCGCGCGGCCAGTTCGACCGCTGGGCCNCCGACCCCGACCACGGGGGCCGCCTCGACGTCGGGGACCTCGATCTCGTCGGCAAACGCAACCACATCCTGCACGCGGCCATCGACGCACTTCCCGACCCGGGTCGACAACTGTTGTCCATGCTCGCCCTGCTGTCCGAAGCCACCGACTACGACACCATCAACGCGCTCAACCCCCACCTGCCGGTTAAACCCGACGCCGTCCCCACGCCGTCGAAGCCCGAAGACGATTGGGACTGGGAGTACAGGTCGGCGGAGGACCGCGCCGCCGCGCGGGTGGCACACGCGGCGGCGATGGAGGAGTACCAGGCATACCTGCAAGCCCTGAGCACGTGGGAGCGAGCCCCGGAACGTCTCTCGGCCGCGCGACGACTCGCCGACACCGTGGTGGACCTGGAAAAACGCGGGCTGCTGCAGTTCGATCGGCGCACCCGCCGGTACGACCTGCACCCGGTGGTGCGCTCCGTCGCCGCCGGCAGGCTCCCCACCCACGACCGTGACCACCTTGGCCAACGCGTCGTGGACTACTTCTCCGCCCGTCCCCACATCCCTTACGGGGAAGCCGAATCTCTTGACGATCTACAGGATGGCCTGACCGTCGTCCGTACCCTCCTGCGAATGGGCCGGATCTCCGAAGCCTACGACGCATACCTGGGCGACCTGACACACGCCCTCGCCTTCAATCTGGAGGCGTACACTGAGATACTATCTTTAGTACGCCCCTTCTTTGTCCATGGCTGGAACACTCCGTCCCCCGATCTGGACGCGACGGCCCAGAGTTTTCTGGTCTCCAACGCGGGCTACGCGCTCAGTATCCTCGGAGAGTACCGCCAGGCGTTCGCCGCTGGCAGAGTCGGTTTGGATATCAACCTTGACCGGCAGAACTGGAATAGCTTGCGTAATGCGATAAGCAACTGTGGAATGGGTATTTATGGCCAGAACCGCCTCGCGGCTGGCGAGCGCCTTTTTTCTCTCGCTCTCGAGCTGNCTGAATGTCTCGACGGTGAGGATTTGTTCCTCGGGCGACTAGGCCTTTACAATATATATGTAGATTCCGGACGTATGGATGATGCCGAGCGCATGTGGGAGGCTCTCGACCCGATGGGTCGCGACTGGGCCCGGTCGAGGTACAGACCCGGGAGCGCCGAGCTACTGCGTGCCTACTTCCTGTTCGAGCAGGGCACTCTCACGGAGGACGACCTGGGGCAGGCCGAGCAGATTGCGACGGCCGGCCGCAGCCGTGAGAATGTCCGCGAGCTGTACCGGCTGCGTGGGTGGTGGCTGGCGGACCNCGGCCAGTGGGCGGCCGCAGCAGACAGTCTCGGCGAAGCCGTGCGCATGGCCCGCGAAGCCGGCATCCCCGAAGCCCACGCTGAAACCCTGCTCGCCCTGGCCCGTCTCCACCTCGGCCAGCTCACGAACCCCCGCGCCGACGCCGAACGCCTGGCCGCGCTCCGCCGGCCCGCGCACCTCCACCTCGCGCGTCTGTGGCACGCCATCGGCGACACCGGCCAGGCGACCAGGCACGCCCTCGCCGCCTACCGGTATGCCTGGGCAGACGGCGAACCCCACGTCCACCGCCACGAACTGAACCGCGCGACGGAGCTGCTGCACACCTTGGGCGCCGAGATCCCCCGCCTGTCCCCCTACGACCCCGCGGCCGACCCGCCGCCCGACTGGGAACTACGCGCCGCGGCAGCCATCCGCGATCTACGCCGTCAGGACGACAGTCAGGGCTGACGAGGTCCGACCGCTCCCCGGGTGGCCATCGGTCGGTCCGTTCACAGTGACGGTGAATGACCGGGCTTTCGCGTCTGGTGTCGCGGTGCGTCGACTAGGTGGCCTGTGCGGAGGCCGCGGGATGTCGGCGGCCGGGGGGCGGGACCGAGTCGGTACGGTTTGAGACCGGACCGTCTGGCCCGATCGGGCCACCCCGCGGCCGACATGGAGAGGACTCGCGGATGAAGGTGCTCGTGACGGGCACGGAGGGGTACCTGGGGTGCCTGCTCGCGCCCGAGCTGATGCGCGATGGCCACGAGGTCATCGGCGTGGACACCGGTTACTACAAGTACGGCTGGCTGTACCGCGGGACGGACCGGACCCCGCTGACCCTCGACAAGGACCTGCGCCACCTCACCGTCGCCGACCTCGCGGGCGTCGACGCCGTGGTGCACATGGCCGAGCTGTCCAACGACCCGCTCGGCGCGCTCGCGCCAGACGTCACGTACAAGGTCAACCACCTCGGCTCGGTGCGGCTGGCGAACCTCGCCAAGCAGGCCGGCGTCGAACGGTTCGTCTACATGTCCTCGTGCAGCGTCTACGGCGTGGCGACCGGCGAGGACGTCACGGAGACCTCGCCGGTCAACCCGCAGACCCCGTACGCCGAGTGCAAGGTCTACGTGGAGCGCGACGTCGCCCCGCTGGCCGACGACTTCTTCTCGCCGACCTTCCTGCGCAACGCCACCGCCTACGGCGCCTCGCCGCGGCAGCGGTTCGACATCGTGCTGAACAACCTCGCCGGCGTCGCCTGGACGACCGGCGAGATCGCGATGACCTCGGACGGCACCCCCTGGCGTCCGCTGGTCCACGGCCTCGACATCGCGAAGGCGATCCGCCTCGCGCTGACCGCGCCGCGCGACGTCGTCCACAACCAGATCTTCAACGTGGGTGACAGCGAGCAGAACTACCAGGTCAAGGAGATCGCCGACGCGGTCGCCAGCGTCTTCACCGGGTGCAAGNTGAGCTTCGGCGACAACGGCGGTGACAACCGCAGCTACCGGGTGTCCTTCGACAAGATCGCGAGCACCCTGCCCGGATTCTCCTGCGACTGGAACGCGCTGCGCGGCGCCCAGCAGCTCCACGAGGTCTTCAGCCGTATCCAGCTCGACCCGGAGACCTTCACCGGCCGCGGGCACACCCGACTCAAGCAGCTCCAGTACCTGATCGGCACCGGCCAGCTCGACGCCGACCTGTTCTGGGCGCATCCGTGATCGTCACCCCGACGGCGATCGCCGGGGTGACGATCGTCGACGTCGAGGCGTTCACCGACGCCCGGGGCCTGTTCGCTCGGACGTTCTGTGCCGAGGAGTTCGCCGCCGCGGGGCTCGCCGTCGAGGTCGCCCAGTGCAGCGTGGCCTACAACGCCACGGCCGGCACGATCCGCGGGATGCACTGGGCTGGCGAACCCGTGCGCGAGACCAAGTTGGTCCGCTGCACCCGCGGCGCGCTGCTCGACGTCGTGGTCGACCCCCGGCCGGACTCGCCGACGTACCTGCGCCACGTCGCGGTCGAGCTGTCCGCCGACAACCACCGGGCGTTGTTCATCGACGCGGGGCTCGCGCACGGCTACCAGACGCTGGCCGACGCCACCGAGGCGACGTACCAGATGAACGTTCCCTTCACCCCGGGACACGATCGCGGGCTGCGCTTCGACGACCCGCGCCTGGGCATCGCCTGGCCGCTGCCGGTGTCGGTGATCTCCGACAAGGACCGGGCCTGGCCGCTGCTCACGGGCGTCCCGGCCTGANTCCGTTGTCGTTGCCGCCACCCCCCGTTGTCCNATCGCTTTCGGTGCCTGCGAAACTCAACGCCGGCGGGAACGTGGGTGGTGCCCTCGCGACCCGGAGGGCAACACGGCCCCTGACCCTGGTGCCGTGACGATCAGATTGCTTCGGACTGTCACATCCCCGCGGCGGATGTGCGGTCACCACACCGCTCGGCTCGCTGGGCCGAGCGGCACACCCGCGTCCGGCCCGCCGGGCCGTGTAGCCGGCACCGACGCGGGCAGATCGATGCCGACATCTCACCAAGGGGAGCGCATGTCATCCGGAAACCCGGCCCAGGGCGGTAGCGGAACCGTCGCGGCCGACGCGAACCAGTCGCCGGCCACCTCCGGCGGCATCGCCACGCCGGTCACCGCGTGCCGGTCCTGCGGCGGGGCCGCCCCGCGGCTGTTCCTCTCCCTGGGGTCGACGCCCATCGCGAACCGCCTGGTGCGCGCCGACGCCCTCGACGCCACCGACCCGTCGTTCCCGCTCGAGGTCGGCTTCTGCGAGTCCTGCGCGCTGGTCCAGCTCACCCACGAGCTGCCCGCGTCGGAGATCTTCGACGAGGACTACCCGTACTTCTCGTCGTTTTCGGACATGCTCGTCCGGCACGCCGAGAAGCATGTCATCGACCTGATCGCCAGCCGCAACCTCGGCCCGGACAGCCTGGTCGTCGAGGTCGCCAGCAACGACGGCTACCTGCTCAAGGCGTTCGTCGAGCGGGGCATCCCGGTGCTCGGCATCGAGCCGACGCCGGGTCCGGCCGCCGCCGCCCGCGAGGCCGGCGTGCCGACCCGCGAGGAGTTCTTCGGCGCGGACCTGGCCCGCCAGCTTGTCGCGGAGGGCCTGCGGGCCGACGTGATCATCGCGAACAACGTGATGGCCCACGTCCCCGACCTCAACAGCTTCGTCGAGGGCTTCTCGATCCTGCTCGCCGACGGCGGGCTCGTCGACGTCGAGAACCCCGGCGTGGGCGCCCTGCTGGCCCACACCGAGTTCGACACGGTCTACCACGAGCACTTCTGCTACTTCTCCACCATCGCGGTGGACGCCCTCATGCGCCGCCACGGTCTGGCGCTCGTCGGCGTCCAGGAGTTTCCCGAGCTGCACGGCGGGACGCTGCGCTGGAGCATGCAGCACGCCGTGGCCGCCGAGCCGGCCGAGTCGGTCGCGGCCGTGCTCGGCGCCGAGCGGGCCGCGGGCCTCGACTCGTTCGCGCGGTACGCCACCTTCGGTGACGACGTACGCGCCGTGCAGGAGGAGCTGGTCGCCCTGCTGCAGTCGCTGCGAGCCGAGGGGAAGACGGTCGCCGCCTACGGCGCCGCGGCCAAGGGTGCGACGCTGCTGAACTCCAGCGGCATCACCACGGACCTCATCGACTTCGTGGTCGACCGCAACGTCCACAAGCAGGGCAAGTACATCCCCGGGGCGCGGCTGCCGATCCTCGACCCCGCCGTCCTGCTGGAGCGCCAGCCCGACTACCTGCTGCTGCTGGCCTGGAACGTGAAGAAGGAGATCATCGCCCAGCAGGAGGAGTACGCCGCGCGCGGCGGTTCCTTCATCGTGCCGGTACCCCGGCCGGTCGTGCTGTAGGCGGGTCCTGCATCGTGGAATGGGGTCGTCGTCATCTCCGCCCGCGGCCATCCGGGTCGCGGGCGCCGGGCCGGCGTCGTCGGTCGGGAGAGCGAGCATGACGGACATCGATCTGGATCTGCGGGCCTCGGGCTGGCCCGAGGATCCGCCGCCCGAG
The DNA here is from genome assembly GCF_001414035.1 of Frankia sp. ACN1ag. Classification (NCBI taxonomy): domain Bacteria; kingdom Bacillati; phylum Actinomycetota; class Actinomycetes; order Frankiales; family Frankiaceae; genus Frankia; species Frankia sp. ACN1ag. The sequence goes on from NZ_LJPA01000003.1 coordinate 196,338, forward strand.
GACCCGCACTCCGTCGAGCAGACCCCCCACGCCCCCCGGCCGGGCGCGCCGGCGCCGGACGGATCTCCGGTGGCCGGCGGCCAGAGCAGCCCCGCGCGCGCCTACGATTCGGCGTTCATCGGCTTCGAGGTGTCCTCGGTGATCCCGCCGGAGACCTGGGCCGCGCCTGCGCCTCTCCCGGCGTCTCCGGCTCTCCCGGCGTCTCCGGCTCTCCCGGCGTCTCCGGTTCACCCTGCGCCTCCGGTTCACCGACAACCCGGCCCCGGCGCCGGACCGTGGGGTCAGCCCCCGGGGCACCCCGGTACGTCCGAGCCGGCGCCCGGCGTACCGGCCTGGCCGGGCCAGCAGCCCGCGCCGCCGCGTCCCCAGTCCACCGGGTCCGGAACGCGGCCTCCGCCGCCTGGTCAGGGGCAACAGCCTGGTGGGGGGCAACCGCTGAGCGGTCCGCCCGACCCCCGTCGAACCCCGACCGCACCCCCGGCCCCGACGTCCGGCGCCGGGCCTCCGGACCGGGCTGCGACACCGCCGCCCGCCGCCCATCGGACGCCGCCCGCCGGCCACCCGACGGTTGGGCCCCCTGCCACGGATCACCGGCCACCGATGTCGCCGGGTGGCTACCCCGCCGGATCGGGCACCTCCCCTGGTCGCCCGTCGCCGCCGGATGGGTCCCGGCGGGGGCGGATTCCCACGGCGGGCCGCGTCCCGACGTCACCGCCGGCCGGCTACCCGGCGGGTCAGGCGCCGATCGTGGGACGCGTTCCCACCGGACCATCGCCGACAGCCCGCGGCCCGGTGGGCCAGGCCCCCGCAGGTCCGACGCCGGCGGGCCAGACGCCAGCAGGCCACGCCGCGGGAAGCCAGGCCAGATCGGACTACGTCAGGCCGGGCCAGCTTCCGCCGGGCCAGACTCCGCAGGGACAGGTCCCGGGAGGCCGGAACCCGACCTCGCCCGGCAGGACCGGGTTCTCGCAGCCCGGCTGGACCGTATCGTCCCGGCCGGGCGTGGGGGCTGCACGTCCGGGTCCGGCCGCCACACCACCCGAACGGCCCCCCGCCGTGCTGCCGGGGCTCACCCCGGCGCTCCCCGAGGGTCCCCCCGGGGGGCAGATGCCCTCGCCGATCACCGTGGAACCCGGGGTGCGATCCGTCCCGCCGGCCTCCGCTGGGCCGTCAGGGCCCCGCACCCCCTCGGGTCCGCGTGGGCCGAGGGAAGGCCGTGCGCCGTCGGGTCCTGGCGTGCCGTCGGGTCCTGGTGTGCCGTCGGGTCCTGGTGTGCCGTCGGGTCCTGGTGTGCCGCTGGGTCCGGACATGCGAGATGGTTCGCGGCCTGCGCCGGGAACGCGGACGTCGGCGGAGTCCGCCGGTCTGGGTTGGATCGCGGTCAGCACGGCGCCGCGGGCTTCCATCCGATCCGTCGAGGCCGGCGGTCCCGAGGTGGGCGGCAGCCTGCCCGGGTTCGGATCTACCTATCCGGCCCCCGGCCCAGACCCGGGCCCAGGCCCCGGCCCCGGCGGAGCCGCAGCCGCAGGCCCACGTCCCGCCGCAGGTCCAGGGGTGAGGTCGCAGCCGGGGCCAGGCGAGGCCGGGGGCGGTGCGGGTGCGGGGCCGAGTTCGCCGGAGACCTCGGCGCTGCCGGGGCTGCGCCGGTTGCCGGGCGGTAGCCCGCTGCCCCACACGATCACCTCGACGATCGACCTGAGCGCCCTGCAGCACCGCCTCCGCGTCGAACAGACCGAGATCATCGCCCGGGTCGAGGATCCCGCGCCCCGCTCGCACCGGCGCCGCCGCCGAGCCGCCCCCGCGGACGTGGAGTCCACCCAGGTGGTCTCGCGCGGGTCATTGCCCGGCCAGCCGCGTCCCGGCGGCCGGTCCGATCCGTCGGGCAGCGGCGCGGCCTACGAGGGCCTCGCCGACGCTCTGGACACCGGGCTCATCGATCGGCGTGGCGGCCGGGCGGGCGGTACGGCGCGGCGCCGGGCCGACGTCGGCGGGGTGGTCGACGACCGTGGCCGCCGTGCCGACCATGGCCGCCGTGCCGACCGGACCCGCCGCGTCGACGGCGATCCTGGCGAGGTTGACGATCCCGAGCGGGGGGCCGGCCCCGGCGGGGGCGGCCCCAGCACTCGCTCGAAGGCGATCTGGACCCTCGCCGACCAGGCCATCTCCAGCGCGACGAACGCCGCGATCTCGTTTCTCATCGCGCGCCAGGTCAGCGATGTCGAGTATGGCGCGTTCGGGATCGCCTACACGCTGTTCGCCATTGTGATCGGGTTGTCTCGTGGCGCGACCTGCATGCCGCTGAGCATGCACTACTCGGGCGCGACGCCGTCGTCGTTCCGGTCGGCCGCCTCGGCCACGACCGGCTCGTCGTTCGTCTTCGGGATCGGGATCGGGGTCGGGTTCGTCGGCGTCGGCCTTGCCGTCGGCGGGCCGGTCGGATCGTCGCTGATGGCGATGGGCTTCGTGCTGCCCGGCCTGCTCCTGCAGGACGCCTGGCGGTACGTCTTCTTCGCCATGGGGCGGCCGTTCGGCGCGTTCCTCAACGACCTCGTGTGGGCCGTCGTCCAGCTGCTCGGGATCTGGCTGCTCGTCCACCGTGGGGTGACCGAGTCGTCCCCGCTGCTGCTGGCCTGGGGAGCCTCGGCCCTGGTCGCCGCCCTCATCGGCATCGTCCAGGCCGGCTTCTGGCCGTCGCCCGGGGCGACCAGGCGGTGGCTGGCGGAGAACAGGACGGACTCGACGTACCTGGCGGCGGAGTTCATCACGGTCCAAGGCGCCCTGCAGACGTCGATGCTGGCGATCGGGGCGGTCGGGTCGCTGTCGACGATCGGTGCCCTGCAGGGCGCGCGGACGCTGCTCGGTCCGACCACCGTGGTCGGGGTCGGGGTGGTCAGCTTCGCGCTACCCGAGTTCTCCAAGCGGACCTCGATGAACGTGCACGCCCGTGAGCGGGCGGCGTACGCGCTGTCCGGGCTGGTCCTCGCGATCGGCGCGGCCTGGAGCCTGATCTTCTACTTCCTGCCGGAGCGCTATGGCCAGGCTCTGCTGGGCGACACCTGGGAGGGGACGAAGGGCATCCTGGGCCTGTCGATCCTGCACTATCTCGCGGCGGCGGTCCCGGTGGGACCGGCCTGCATGGTCTACGCGCTCGGTAAGACCAAGATCACTTTTAGGCTGAACGCGGCCTTCGCCCCGATGCTGCTCGGATTTCCCATCCTCGGGGCGGTTCTCGGCGAGGCCCGCGGCGCGGTGATCGGATTCAACATTGCTTTTTGGGCTATTGCTCCGGTGTGGTTCGTTCTGCTCCGTCGGCTCGGGCGCGAACACGACGCCGAGCAGGCGGCGCTGCGCGCGGCGCAGGGCGAGCCGGGAACCGCCGTCGATCCGGTGCGTCCGCGCGCCGGCAAATCCGGCAGTGGTGGTGGCGCTCGTGGGCGCGGGTCGCGGCGGCCCCGGCCGGGGGAGGGGAGAGGCGGCCGCGCGGGATGGTCGGACCGGGGGGCGAGGCCGCCCGAGCCGGTGTCGGCCGGGGCGCCGCGCGGCGGCGCCGGTCCCGGCACCGCGGGTGGTTGGTCGCCGGAACGGGGACGATCACGCCAGGACCAACGTTCGTCCGGGGGGCGGCGGCCGGCCGGCGGTCGCCCGGTCGCCGGTGCGTTCGACGAGGTGGAAATGACCGGCGGGTGGGAGTTGCCCGAAGGTTCGGCGCGGCGTGATAGGTCCAGTGCAAAACGACGGGATGGAAATAACTCGACAAAAGTTCGGAAATCTGACGTCCCGGAAGAGTTACGACGGGAACTTCCGCGACCGCGGCCGGTCCGCACGGATCGTGACCGTCCCTCGCCGCGGGGGAAGTCGGGTGAATCCGAGCGCGGTATCGGGTCGGTGGATGATGTGGACGGTAGGGGTCTCGCCCGGGGAGGTCAGCGCGACGGTCATCGTCGCGGAACCGGCCCGCGGCGTGGCAGGGGCGACACCTGAGCGCCATCACGGCGTCAGTCATAGCTATGACCGTTTACTATCCGCTATCGGCTATGCTCACAAATCGGTTCGTCAGATCTAGACCGTGGTCCGGCAATCGGGCCGGATGCTCCTGTGGGGGGCCACTTTGAGTCCGCTTCACGTCCTGCTGGAGGTGTCGGTGCGTCAGCTCGCCGGCTCTCCGATCCGCGTGCGGGCCCGGTCCGCCCGTCCTGAGTCCGAGGCGGGCACGTCATGAGCCGCAACGCACAGGCGGGTGGCGAGACCAGCCGGGCCCCGTCCGCTCCCTCGTTGTTCCGCATCATCCAGCCGCGGCTGCTGATCATCGTGATCGTGGTTGTGATCTTCGCGGCGCTGGCGGCCATCTACTCCAAGGCGCAGTCGGCCACCTACGCGTCGAGCGCGCGGGTCTTCCTCTCCACCGACTCGGGCACCCTGGGGGCGAGCTCGGTCGACGCGACCCGCTTCGTCCAGACCCAGGCGCAGTTCGCCCAGTCCTCGGCAGCGGTGGCGGTGATCGCGAAGGACCTCAAACTGTCCGAGTCGGACGTGTCGAGCCGGCTGAGCACGTCCCCGTCGGACGCGGGCTACTTCTTCGTCATCAAGGGCAAGGGGCCGTCGCAGGAGGCGGCGAACTCCCTGGTCAAGTCCGCCGAGACGGCCTACAGCACGCTGCTGACGAATTATGGCCCCAACAGCCAGGAGTCGGTGACCGCGCTGAAAAATCTGCGCGACCGGCTCGTCACTGAGGGGCAGGGTTCGGCTGCGGGGACAGCCAATGACGTCGGTGTGCGCACCGCGCAGATCCAGGACCTCAACACCAAGATCGCTGCGGCGGAGACTGCGGCGGTGCTGGGTAGCTCCGCGGTGAAGCTGGCAGAGCCGCCGGTCGCCGACGGTCAGGGCGGTCCCAACCTGCTGCGCAACGTCCTCGTCGCGGTGATCGTGGGCCTGCTCGGCTCCATCGCCGCTATCTGGATCATGTACCAGCGGCGGCCGACGATCCTCGACCCGCACAACCCGTCGGACACCCTCGGCGTGCCGCTGATCGCCGCGCTGGAGCCGGGGCGCACGACCGCGAGCGCGGCCGAGACGCTCGTCTCGGCAATGTCGGCGGTGATGTCGCCGACGAGCAAGGTGGTGGCGTTCACCCCGGCGTCGCGCGGGGACCTCGCCGCCGACCTCGTCTCCTCCGTCGCCGCGGCCTGGTCGGACGACCAGGGCGTCGTGCTGATCCTCGACACCTCCCCGTCGTCGGAGGTGCGGGCGTCGCTGGAGGGGCTGCCGCGGGCGACCTCCGGGGAGCTGCCCCGCTGGGCGCACGAGCCCACCTGCCTCGCCCGCTCGTCCGGCACCGGCCGCGGGCACATCCTGTACAACCGCGTCTCGCCGGCCCGGGCGGCGCGCCCCGGCGGCCTCGCGCCGATCCTCGCCGACCGCGCGCCCGTCGTCGACCTGGTCATCCTGGTCACCTCGGCGCTGGCCGAGCTGCCGATGACCGCGGCGTCGGCGATCCAGGCCGACGCGGTCGTGGTCATCACGTCCACCGAGACGCACCTCAAGGAGCTGGAGCAGGTGCCGCGGGACTGGCCGGCGCTCGCCGAGCGCGTCGTGGGCGTCGTCCACGACGGCCGGACCGGCATCCGCCGGGCGACCGGCAACGCCGCCCCGGAGCGTCGCTCCTCGGTCGACACGATCACGTCGAACTCCCCGGTGGGCGGCGAAGGTCCGCCGAGCAAGCGCGGCGGCATGGATCCGGAGGCCACCGACCGCTACGCCCGTCCCGCCCGGTAACAACCCGGCCCTCGCCCCGCCCTTGCCGGCCGGGCCGCCCACGGCGGCCGGCAGACAGCCAGAGCGACAGACGGCCCCGCTCCTCGCGCCCTGCGCGTCGAGCGGGGCCGTCGCCGTTCTGCGAGGGCCGAGCCGTTCCGCGGCCGCGGCCCGGCCCGGCTCTACGCGCGCACGAGTGCGAGGACGAAGCCGTCCCAGCCCTTGCTGCCCACCGTCTGCAGCGCGGTCGCCGTCAGCCGCGGCTCCGCCCCCACCAGGTCCAGCACGGCCCTGGTCCCCTGGACGTCGGGGTCCGCGCTGTCGGGGTCGACGACCGCCCCGCGGCGCACCACATTGTCGATCACGATCGCGCTGCCGGGGCGGGTCAGGCGCAGCGCGGCGGCGAGGTAGCGCGCGTTGTTCTGCTTGTCCGCGTCGATGAACACGAGGTCGAACGGCTCGGGTTGGGCCGCGATCAGCGCGTCGAGCGAGTCGACGGCGGGACCGAGCACGACCTGCGCGACGGCGCCGAGGCCGGCGCGCTCCAGGTTGCCCCGGGCCACCTCGGCGTGATGGGGATCGACCTCCAGGGTGACCACCCGGCCGGTCGGTCCGACGGCCCGCCCGAGCCAGATCGTCGAGTATCCGCCGAGGGTGCCCACCTCCAGCACCCGTCGGCCGGAGACCAGGCGGACGAGCAGGGCGAGGAAGGCGCCCTGGTTCGGCGCGACCTCGATCGGCGGCAGCCCGGCCGCGTGGCTCGCGGCCCGCGCCTGCCGCAGCGTGTCGTCATCGTCGACGAGGGTGTCGACGAGATAGTCGTCGACGGCTCGCCAGTTCTGCACCAGGTCGTCCACCGGTGGGCACCTCCATGGTCGCCAGCGTGGGCGCCGGGCGCCCGGCCGGGGCCCGGCGAGGCGGTCTCAGATGCCCGCGAAGGACCTGCGCTGCGCGGGGGGCGAGGGGCTCGGCGGCGCTGGCCCGGGATCGTCCGCCAGCCGGAGCGACTCCTCCGGCGCGACCGTGAACCAGCCGACGAGCAGCAGGCCCAGGCCGGTGACGACCGGGGCCAGCAGGCCGCCGGACAGCACAGTGTAGAAGATCAACACCGACCCGGAGAGCACGAACGACTGCGAGCCACGCACGAACATCGCCACGATGAAGCTGAGGAACGTCACCGTGCCGAGAACCCCGTACTCGAGGACGAGCTTCGGCACGAGCGCGTAGTTCAGCGGCAGACCGGTGCGGCGGAAGAACTCGCCGGCGTCGCGGTCGGCGAAGCCCGCGCCGGAGCCGAACACGACCGTCGCCGGATCGCTGCCGAGCGCGTCCCAGGTGCGCTGGTAGGGCTGGACGAAGCGCAGGCTGCCGCTGGAGGTCGACGAGGACGTCTCCGTCGCCCGGGCCGCGAAGATGCTCGACGCCGGGGTGAAGCTGATGACCAGGGCGATGAGGCCCACGCCGACCAGGGCGGTGAACGCGAACTTGGCGCCCTTGTGGACGGCCAGCAGCACACCCGCGAAGGCCAGCAGCAGCAGGCCGGTGCCGGAAACGGTGCTGAGAATCGCCAGCACGAACATGAACAGCCGCCACCAGCCGCCGTTGCGCAGGACGCAGACCACGATGCCGAAGCCCAGGAACTGCGAGCAGAACGACGCCTCCAGACAGACGAAGGCGTTCGACTTGTACAGCGACGATCCGTACTGGACCGGGTAGGAAGTGTTGAAGCCGTGCATCAGGAAGTTCGACGGCACGACGTCCTTGACCACGTCGGTGTACGGAACGCCGACAAGCTGAATCGCGAACTGGAACAGGGCCAGCCCGGCCAGCACCGTGATCATGATGAGGAAGCGGTCGAGCAGCCGGGGCAGCAGCGCCCGGGCGTCGGCGGGACGCAGGCCGAAGACGAACGGGACATACGTCGCCAGCAGCAGCAACAGCGACGTCAGGGACGTGCTGTCCTTCTGCCGCAGGAAGGAGACGAGCGCCGACAGCGAGCACGCCGTCATCGCCACCAGGTAGCCGGTCATCCGGCCCGAGTNCCGGCTCAGGCCGCCACGCCGGACCATGATCGCCGCGCACACGTAGGTGATCGGCAGGATCACCTGGACCTGTGAGCCGCCGACGGGAATGGCGATCCGCTGGAAGAAGATCTCGAAGAACAGCAGAATGGTGAGCAGCCGCAGCGTCGCGTCGTTGGCCGTCCGGCCGCTGCCCGCCTCCTGGGTCGGGATCACCCACGACCGCGGAATCCTGGTCGTGAGGGTGGTGGTTACCACTGGTTTCCCGTCCCCCGTTCTCGGTCGGCGGGCGCGCCGCGGCCGGGTGGGCGGCGGCGAACGCTGCGGACGACAGCCGGGTGACCCCGCATGGCGGCCCGGTGGGCCGTGCGTGGACGGCACCGTCGGCAAGTCTAACCGGCGCCGATCGGACGCCTCCCACCGTGGTCTTCGGTCAATTCCCGGGGCGTACGGTCGCCCGTCCGTCACCGCCCGCAGTCGTCCTCGTGGTGTCTTCCGGGAACCTGGCGCCGTCGGGTGAATAATGGCCCGGGCCGCCCGGACGGCTGCGGTCGGAGAAGTTCTCCGGCCTGGGAACTCCCTGGGTGAAGGCCCGCGTTCCTCGTATCAGGGCGGCGTTATCGGCCGCGGCCGAAGCCTGTTCTCGTACCTGTGCGGCGGGGTCGGTCGTTCATTGCTGTCGTGATGACGTCCGGTCGTTCCGGCGCCTGGCGACGATCTGTCCTCAGCGTGGAGGTGTAACGTGCGCTATTCCGGCATCGTGCCGGGAGGGCGTCCGCCCCCGTCCGACCGGTTCGGTCCGCAGCGGGGCGGCACCTCGCCGACCCGCGCCGTCTCGATCAAGGGGGGTGGCGGGCCCGGCTGGCCCGGTGCCGACACCGGCACCATGCCGCTGCCGGGCATCCGGACCTCGGGGTCCGTGGACTCTGGCGCGTCCACGGACCCCGAGCTGTCCGGCTTGACACTCTGGCCCGACCAGCCCGACCAGCCCGACGACGCGTCCGGCGGGGTCGGTCCGTCCGGTGGGGTCGGCGGCTCGGGCGGGTCTGGCGGAGCCGGCGGCTCGGGCGGATCGCGGTGGCGTCTGCCGCCGTCACGCCGCGGACGGGCGTTGGCCGTCACCGGCCTCGCGGCGATCCTCGTGGCCGTGCTCGGTGCCGTCGGGCTGGTCGTGCTCGGCGGCGGTGGCGATGGTGGCGGCGGCGGTGAGGTTTCGAGGCCGCCCGCCCCGCCGGCGGGCGGCGTCGCCTGGCCCTCGGGCGCCAACGCCAACCCGCCCCACGACCTGGCCGCGTGGGAACGCTGGCTCGGCCGCCGGACCGACGTCGCCGTCGTATTCACCGTCCGTGACAACTGGCGGAAGATTGTCGCCGACGACTGGCCGCTGTCGGGGCTCCGCCCGGACGCCTACGCCGGGAAGGTGTCCATCGCTCAACCGCTGTTCCCGAAGGACGGCAACGAGGCCGCCTGTGCCCGCGGCGACTACGACGCCAACTGGGCGACGTTCGGGCGGACGCTGGTACGCAACGGCCGACCGGACGCCTACGTCCGGCTCGGCTGGGAGTTCAACGGCGACTGGTTCTGGTGGTACCCGCGCGACACCGCCACCTGGCGGACCTGCTTCCAGCGGGCGGTGACCGCGATCCGCTCGACCTCGCCCGGCGTCCGCATCGACTGGAACATCTCGNCCCACCGGGACTCGATGCCGGGCGGCGACAATGTCTGGGCCGCCTATCCCGGTGACGCGTTCGTCGACGTCGTCAGCATCGACGCCTACGATTCCTACCCGCCGTCCTTCACCCGCGCGACCTTCGACGCCCAGTGCAACCTGGACTCGGGCGCCTGCACGGTCGCCCGGTTCGCGCGCGAGCATGGCAAGCAGTTCGCCGTGCCGGAATGGGGTGTCGTCCGCTCGGCGGGCGGCGGCGCGGACAACCCGTTCTATGTCCAGAAGATGTACGAGCTGTTCCAGGCGAACCGGGCGAACCTCGCCTACGAGGCGTACTTCACCGCGACCGATGCGGGCAACGTCCAGTCCTCGCTGGTCGACCCCCCGAGCAACCCCCGCGCCGCCCAGCGCTACCGAGCCCTCTTCGGCGCGCCGCCGCCACCGACCACACCACCCCGCTGAGGGCCTCCATGGTTCTTCCACCGGGGTCGGCGTCCGATTTATCCCTGTGGAAGAGACAGCGGGAGCCGCTCCCCCGCACACCACCTTCTGGTGGGGCGGGGGGCGGCGCTGCGGCGGCGGGTCAGTAGCTCTTCTTCGCGGGGCGCAGGTGCAGCTCGGTGATCTCGGCGGTGGGTGGGAGCCGAATGAGGTAGTCGACGAGGTCGGCGACGTCGTCGGCCTGGATGAGCAGCGCCGGCGCGTACTCTCGGCCCTCTCGGGCGTAGATCGTCTCCTGGCGTGGGGTGGCCGTGCGGCCGAGGTGGATCGTGGCGACCCGGATCCCGTCGGCGTTGATCTCCTGGCGCAGACTGTCGGCGAAGNCGCGCATGGCGTGCTGGGTCGCGGCGAACTGGCCCGCTCCCGCGCCCGCGCGAATGCCCTGCGTGGAGTTGATGAAGACGATGTCGGCGCCGCCGTCGGCCCCCGCGACCCGCAGCGCGGGCAGCAGCCGCTGGGTCAGCGCGTAGGGCGCCCGGACGTTCGCGAGGTACTGCGCGTCCAGGTCGGCCAGCGAGGCCGCGTCCACCCGGGCACTGGCGTAGGCCCCGGCGCTGTGCACCAGGTGGTCGACCCGGCCATGGCGGACGGTGACCTCGGCGACGAAGTCGGTGACGGCCGCGTCGTCGGTCAGGTCGAGCCGGACCGGCAGCAGCGTGCCCGGCCCGGTCGCCTCCTTGCCGAGGCCGTCGAGCCGGGCCTGGTCGCGGCCGAGGGCGAGCACGGTGGCGCCGTCGGCGGCCAGGCGCAACGCGGTGGCGCGGCCGATGCCGCTGGACGCGCCCGTCACGACGGCGACGTGCCCGGCGAGCGGAACCGCGTCCGCCGCCGGGCCGCCCGCGGATCCGGCCGTCACGCGCTCGACGCCTGGGAGAACACCAGCACGGCGTCCTCCCGCGGGGGCGCGGTGTCGTAGCTGAGGCAGATGTCCTCGGGGATGCGGGTGAGGTCCGTGCCGCGCAGGTAGTCCCGCATCGTGGTGCCGGTGCACTCGGAGTCGACGTTCGGCGCCCCGACGTGGTTGATGACGTCGTCGAAGTGCACCGTGCGGAAGTCCATGCTGAACCGGGTGCGCCCGGAGTTGTTCGGCACCGACGAGTGCAACTGCGCCGCGGAGAAGATCAGCATGCCGCCGGACGGCGCGACCACCCGGGTCTGCGGGAAGATCTCCACCTCCTCCTCCGGCTTGGGCTGCTTGCGGGTGTCGGACTTGATGTGCTTCGCCGCGTCCGCCCGGCTCTTGGCGTTCCACTCGTAGTAGTCGTAGTCGCGGGAACCGTTCTTCACGCCCTGGCTGAAGTAGCGCGGGTGGAAGGCCAGGCCGTTCTCCGGGACGATGTCGAAGATCGGCATCCACCAGTTGAGCTGGCAGAACGGCGCCGAGTACCAGGTGTCGCGGTGCGGATGGAAGGCGTAGGCGATGCCGGAGGTCAGGTAGTCGTCCGACGTCGAGGTCCGCAGCCGCGGCACGTCGAAGTAGGTCTTCGACGGGTCGGCGCCATGCTCGGCGAGGATCGCCGGCAGCAGCTCCTTGCAGGTCGGATGGTGGATGAACCGTGGCTTGAGCTCCGCGAGCAGGGCGGCGTACTCCTCGACGGGCATGTGGTACTGCGCCGTCTCCGGGTCGAGGCTGCCGAACGCCTCCCGGATCAGTGCGCGGCTGAACTCGACGAACTCGCGGGTCGCCGGCCTGGGTGCATAGACGAACAGGTCGCCCTGGTAAAGCTTGGCCCGTCGCTCGTCATCGGACAGCGTGGACTCGACCAGTACCGAACTCATCGGATTCCCCCTCGGAACGGACGTGGGTGAGCAGCAGCCGGGCCATGGCGAGTTCGTCCGGCGTCGTGACATGGATGTTGGCGGGTTCGCCTGGTACGACGACAACCAGGCCGCCGGCCTCGGCGACCATCGCCGAGTCCTCCACCGCCTCGTGGGCGCCTGCATGCACGGAGCGCAGCAGGTCCGCCCGGAACGCGTGCGGCGTCTGCACCAGCCGATGGGTCTCCCGCGGCAGGGATGCCCCCGCGACCAGCCTGGGGGAGGGACCGAGCCCGCCCGCCGCCGGCCGGATCTCGTCGGCGCTCCGGATCTCGTCGGCGCTCCGGATCTCGTCGGCGACCCGGATCTCTTTGACGACTTCGGTGAGTGGCAGGCCGGGCACGGCGGCGTCGGCCCCGGCCCGGACCTCGTCGACGACGCGCCGGTAGAGGGCGGGGGTGGCCAGCGGGTGAGCGGCATCGGTGATCACGATGACGCCGGCGTCCGCGTGAACGGCGGCGAGGCCGGCCCGGACCGACTCGGCCCGGGTGGCGCCGCCGGTCACCTGCCGGACGCCGGGCGGGGCCGACCAGCTTCCGGCCGTTCCCGCGGGCACGACCACGACGATGCCGTCGCTGGCCGCGCGGGCCGCCGCGACCGGGTGGGCGAGCAGCGGCTCGCCGCCGAGGTCGAAGAACTGCTTCGGCCCGCCGAAGCGGGTGCCGCCGCCGCCCGCGAGCACGATCGTCCAGACCGGCCCGGAGTTGCCGCCCCGCCCCGGCCGCCCGGACCGGCCTGAGCTGCCTGGNCCGCCTGGGCTACCTGGACTGCCGGCAAGATCATCCACCGGTCGCTCCCCCGGGGCCGGCGCCCGTCTCGGCGAGCAGGTCGACGCCAGCCAGCGCGTCCGCGGCCTCGGCGACCGTGTCGAACGGCAGCCCCGCGCGCTCGGCGATGTCGAGCAGGCTGCGGGTGCCGTCGGCGAGGTTGAGCACCCACAGCAGGCCCATCTCGATGGCCTGGCGATTCATCGTCGCGCCGATGGCCCGGTACAGGCCGCGCCGGCCGAGCTGCGGCTCGCCGTACGGGGCGGTGTTGCGCCAGGTCCGGTCCCGCTCGCAGATCTCGATCGTGCGCCGCAGGATCGCGAACGAGTCGGCGAGCGACTCGGGCGTGACGAACTCAAGGTCGTCGGCCGAGGTGTGGTACTGCGGATACTCGCCGTGCTGACCCCGGCCGAACCGGCCGACGGGCAGGTCGAAGCCGGGCGAGCAGAACTGCCGCTCGTCGTAGCCGTAGGGGGAGAACTCGACGATCCGGTGCGGCCGCTCGGTCTCGGCCAGCGCCACCGCGGCGGCCCGGTCGACGGCGGCGTCACCCCGGCGACTGCGCTTGTAGGTCGGGTCGCTGCGGTCACCGAGGCCGGTCAGGACCAGCCCGTGCCGGATGCGGCCGACGGTGTCCCGGTTGCGGGCCAGCCAGGTGATCGAGCCGATCGTCCCCGGGATGAACAGCAGCCGGAACGTGTGCCGCCGCGGCCCGGCGGCCAGCGCCCGTGCCAGCAGGGTCGCCGTGGCGATGCCCGAGCAGTTGTCGTTGGCCATCGCCGGATGGCAGGTGTGCGTGGTGATCAGAAACTCGTCGGACGTCTCGCCCGGCAGCACGATCTCGCCGTAGGTCAGCGAGCCGTCGGTGAGCGTCGTGTCGATCTCGACCTCGTACTCGCCGGCGGGCAGCGCGCCGAGGTGCCGGTCGGTCAGGCAGAAGCCCCAGTTCTCGTTGTAGTACGACGTCCGGTAGGGGACCCAGTCCGGTCGGTCGGGCATCGAGAACAGGTGCGGGCGCAGCTCGTCGAGGGTCATCCGGGCGCGCACCGGCGTGCTGTAACCCAGCAGGTGCAGCGGGTTGTCGGCGGCGTCGACGACGGTCTTGCCGTCGGGGCCGATCAGCCGGGCCGAGCCGACGTTCCACTCCCGGGGGACGGTCCAGTCCAGCACCGGCGTGCCGCTGGGCACCTCGTGCACGGTGAGCGGCACGTCGGGGCCGAGCGCGCGCGCGACGGTGCGCAGCGTCGCGCGCACGCCCTCGCCGGTGATGCTGCGCATGGGCGGCAGCAGGTCGGCGACCAGATCGTGCAGCCAGCGGCCAGGATCGGCCGGGAGCGCGGTACCGTCGCGGTCGCCGACGTGGCCGGTGGTCCCGGCCACGCTCGCGGATTCGGTCATCGTCGCGGATCCGTCCGGAATTCTCAGTCGGCCCAGACGCGCCACGGCGCGGACCCGGAGTCCCAGAGCTGGTTGAGCTCGGTCCAGTCCCGGAAGGTGTCCATGCCCATCCAGAACCCGTCGTGGTTGTGCAGGGTGAGCTGGCCGTCCCGGGCGAGCTGCTGCAGCGGGTGGCGCTCCAGCAGCAGCGCCGGGTCGTCGTCGAGGTACTTGTCGATGAACTCGCGTTCGAAGACGAAGTACCCGCCGCTCACCCAGCCGGTCTGCGGCGGCTTCTCGGCGAACAGCGTGACCGCGTTGCCATCGGTCTCCAGCTCGCCGTAGCGGCTCGACGGCCGGACGCCGGTGACGGTGCCGAGGCGGCCGGATTCCACGTGGTCGGACAGCACGGCGCCGACGTCGATCGCGCCGACGCCGTCGCCGTAGGTGAGCATGAACCGCGGGCCGGTCAGGTACTGGGCGACTCGGCGCAGGCGGGCGCCGGTGCCGGTGAGCAGGCCGGTCTCCGCGAAGGTGACCTCCCACTTCTCGTCGCCCACCGCGTTGTGGAACTGGGGCGTGTGGTCGTCGGAGAGCGTGAGGGTGAAGTCGGCGACCTGCGCCCGGTAGGCCAGGAAGTAGTTCTTGATCAGGTCGCTCTTGTAGCCGAGGCAGAGCACGAACTTGCGAAAGCCGTAGTGTTCATACGTCTTCATGATGTGCCACAGCACCGGCTTGCCGCCGATGTCCACCAGCGGCTTCGGCAGCTTTTCGCTGGCCTCCCGCAGCCGGGTACCCATCCCGCCGCAGAGGATGACGACCGGGATGTCGGCAGCGTCGGGGATTTCGGTGGTCCTGGCGCTTTCGATGCTCAAGGCTTGCGTCTCCCGTGCTCATGCCCCGGTCGGGCTCGGTGGGGCGGGGGTTGATGGCATGGTCCTCGCTGGACCGCGGTGCATTCCGGGTGACCCGTAACGGCCTGCTGCCACTCGCCGACCGATGCCGGGGCCGACGGGGACAGCCGCCGGTCGTTCCCGGTGCGCGGAATGGCACGCTCCCGCGCGTGAGGACATCGCTCGCTCGCCCGCGCTCCTGGCGCGCGCGGACGCGTGATCCCCCTCTGCCACTTCTCGGTGGATACCGGCGACGGACCGCCTTCATCGGCGCCCCCCGGCACTGCCGTCGCAACGGTACCGCACGGTCCTCTGCCTGCTGGGGGAGTCCCTCCAAGCCGGTGCAGACCCGCGCGACGACGCCGCCCGACGGGCAAGCCCGACAACCGGGTCATGTCGGGGCGTAGCCTTCCCCGCGCGCTTGGCGCCGCGTCGTCGACGCCCGCCCCGCACGTGGTCTGCGTACCGGGTGGCGCCGCCCCCGCGAGATTCCCGCCACGCCGCCGCCGGGCGCACCTCGCGCTGCCCCCGCGAACGCCGTTTCCCCAGAGCGCCGCCGGGACTCGTTTCCGCTGGTCAGGTCGCTCGCCGGCGTCATGCACCGCGCCGCTCGCCGGCCCGCCGGGCCGCCCTTGACCGGCTCGACGGCCGGCGGGCGCGGCCAGGACAGACGGCACCCCGCGGCCCACCTTCGTGGCGAATGAATGGTCAAGAGTGCCAGATCTTCGCAGGACCGGCAACGCGCCCGGTCGGTACCGCGTCCTGACTGGTGGATCCCGCGATGACGCGGGCGTCCGGCCTGCCGGCGGTCGCCGGCTGCCGGCTGCTTCCCACGGAGCGGAAGGGGTTTGGTGCCGATGCGGATGATCGTTGCTGTCCGTGATAGGCCGAGGCCGCCGACATCGCTCTTCGCGCGTTGTTGTTACGGTTCGTCCGTCACTACTGGATTGGTGAAAGAGCCTCGGCTCGTGGCGTTGCCGGTGCCGACGAATCTTCTGGCAGGTCGGCCGGGCGGAGGAATTCTCACCCCGGGTGAGAGTTGCGCGCCGGCTACGCCGAGATGTTTCGATGGGGCACAGAGCACGATCTGGGGTGATGCGGGTGCGTGGGCGCTCCTGGTCGGATGAACCTTCGGCCGGCGACCGAGAGCGGGTTGCGCCACCGTCCGCCGAAGTCGACGAGGACGGCGGGCAGCGCGGACACCGGGTCGACCGACGCCGCGCCACCGAACCTCACCGCGCCGGCCGTGACGGCTCCTCCGGCGGGGCTCAGTCGCCCGACGGGGACGCCGGCGGCGCTCGCGCGGACCACCGGACGGGCAACGGCCGTTCCGGGCGCCGGCGCCGGACGCCGCCGGTGGTGCTCCTCCCTCCGTCCATGACCGTTCCCGCGAGGGGGGCGAGGACGGCCGGCGACGGTGACCGGTCTGCGGGCGGTGCGGACCGACCCGCCGAACCTCGGCTGCCCGGCACCCGCCCACCCGGCCCCCGGCTGCCCGCAGCCCGGCCGCCCGACCTCCGCCTGCCCGGCTCCCGTCCGCCTGACCCCGAGTCCGTCGAGTCCCATCCGGGCGACCTGTGGTCCGTCGACTCCCGTCCGGGCGACCTGTGGTCCGTCGAGTCCCGTCCGGGCGACTCATCGGCCCGCGCGGGGTCGCCCGGCACCGGGCTGTCGGTGGGTCCGCCGGCGGCCCCGCGGGTCGGCGCCCCGGCTGCTGCCCCGATCGGTGCGCCGACCGATCCGCCAAGGGAGCCACCGGCCGATCCGCCCCTCGACGCGCCGACCAATCCGCTCTCCGAGCGGGCCGTCCTGGTGAACGGTCGGCCTTCGGCCGGGCGGCCGGTGAACCCCACCCTCCCGTCCGGCTGGGACGAGGGCACGGCGCTGTTCCAGATCCGCCGGCCCGGTGCGCGCGGCGATGACCCCGGGTGGCCGGGCGACGATCGGGCGGACCCGCCCTCGTCCCCGCCGCCGGACCATGCGCTCCCGACCCCGCCGGTGCGGACGCCACCCCATGGCGCGCACCCGGCGGACGAGACGGGCGTCCTGCGCTGGTCCGAGACCGGCGCCCCGCCAGGCGACGGTCGTCGCCGCGACGCCGCGGACCAGGACGATCATCGCCCCGGGAGATGGGACGACCATGGGTCCGCCCAGGGGATACCGCGCACCGGCGCCTGGTCCGCCGCCCGCGACGCCTGGCTGGCCGATGATCCTCGCAGCGGCGGCCGGTGGGCGCCGTCACAGCCGTCCGGTCCCGCCTTCGGTGCCCCCGCAGACGGCCCCGCGGCCACCCGTGGCCATGGCGGGGACGGCTTGCGCCCGCGGACGGACCGGGCCGGAACCGGTCCCGGAGGCCGGCAGGCCGAGGGCTGGGCCCCCCGGACCGGCCTGGCCCGGGGCGGCTCGGATCGGACCGGAAGCGATCGGGGCGGGTCGGACCGGCCTGCGTCGGACCGGGCTGTGTCTGACCGGGCTGTGTCGGACCGGGCTGTGCCGGACCGGGGTGTGTCTGACCGGGGTGCGGCTGACCGGGTTCGGTCGGACCGAGTCCGGCCGGACCGGGGATCGGACCGTGGGGCGCCGGGCCGTGGGGCACCGGATCGGGTCGCGTTGGATCGGGCCGGACCAGGTCGAATCGCGCCGGAGCGGATTCGAGCAGGCCGGTCGGGCTCGGCCCTAGCCGGCTCGGGTCAGGCCGGCTCGGGTCAGGCCGGCTCGGGTCGCGGCGCGGCAGAGAAGCGCGGGGCGGGGCGGGGCGGCCGGGCCGCCTGGACCGACGACGAGGTCTGGTCCGACGAGATCGGCTCGGCGCGTGCGGCCGAGGCTGCCCGGACTGCCAGGGGCGGCGCCCGCCACACCGGCCGGTCCGACGACCGCGCGGCGCCGGCCTCCGGGCGGGGGGCCCGGGCGGCCTCGTGGATCACCGCCCACTGGGGCGGGAACGCCAGCCGCCTCCCGCACCTGCCCGTCATCGCGGTCTCGGTCGCGGCGGTGCTGACCCTGGTCGCGGTGACGGCGCTGCTGCTGGTGCCCTCCGGCAGCGACGGGGGATCCGACCCGATCGCCACCACCGCGGGGCAGGGCGCGTCGCCGACCGGGCAGCCGGGCACCGCGGCCCGGCCCACCCAGAGCGGGGTGCCGGCGGCCGCCGTCCCGCAGGTCCAGCGGGCCGCGACCACCGGGCTGTTCCCGACCGGCGTCGCCGCGCACACCCTGGCCCAGGCGAATGCCTGGGCGAGGTTCCGCGGCCGGCCCAATGACGTCATCGTGATGTACACCGACCGGTCGAGTTGGAGCGACGTCACGAACCCGTGGATGGGGCGAAGCGCGTCGACCTTCTCCGGGTACGCCGGCACCTGGGTGATCACCCAGCCGCTCTTCCCCGACTCGGGGCCGGAGAAGGGCAACCTCGCCGACTGCGCGGCGGGCAACTACGACGCCAAGTGGCGGCAGTTCGGGCGCTGGTTGGTGAACATGGGCCGGGGCGACTCGTTCGTCCGGCTGGGCTGGGAGTTCAACGGCCTGTGGTTCGCCTGGTCGGCGACGGATCCACAGCAGTGGATCCAGTGCTTCCGCAACGCCTCTTCGGCGATCAGGGCGACCAGCCCGAAGGTCCGTATCGACTGGAACCTCAACGCCCACGGGTCGACCACGCCGGTCGGCGCGTTCGACCTGTACCCCGGCGACCAGTACGTCGACGTCATCGGCATCGACAGTTACGACCAGTACCCGCCCAGCCCCACCTACGCCGACTTCGACAACCAGTGCAACGGTGACGCGGGGCTCTGCCAGGTCATCACCTTCGCGCGGACCCACCACAAGCTGTTCTCGGTGCCCGAGTGGGGAGTGGTCAGCCAGCAGGGCACGAAGGCCGGGCGGGGCGGCGCCGCCGGCGGGGATAACCCCGCCTACATGGAGAAGATGTACGAGACGTTCTCGCGCAACGCCGACATCCTCGCCTACGAGGCGTATTTCCCCGACGCGGAGGAGGGCAACGTCCGTTCCTCGCTGGTGAATCCCGATCTCAATCCGGCCTCGGCGGCCGTCTACCAGCGGCTCTGGGGCTGAGGCTCCGCCATGGGCGCCCCGCGTGTCCCCTCCTGGCCACGCGGGGCGTCGAGCCGGCGGCGGGTCACACTGCGTCGCCGCCGGTGCGCTCCGCATCGTCGTGTAGCCCGCCGACGAAGGACTCCGCCACGCTCACCTGCTCCCGCAGCGTCGCAAGTTTCTCCTCGGCGAGTAGCACCCAGGTGCCAAGCCGCTCCTGCAACGCGGCGCGGGCGTCCGCGGCCAGGCCGGGCGTGGCCAGCTCGTCGCGCAGGATCAGCAGGGAACGCATCTCCTCCAGGGTGAAGCCCAGCGGCTTCATCTTCCTGATGAGCAGCAGCCGCTCGATCGCATCCACGTCGTAGAGGCGGAACCCACCGACGGTGCGCCCCACCGGCATGAGCAGGCCCGCTTCTTCGTAGTAGCGGACTGTTCGCAGCGAGAGGCCGACCCGCTCGGCGACGTCCCCGATCTGATAGACGTCGCCGCGGGCCGCGTCCGATCTCGAAACGTTGCGGCGCATGCTGGACAACTCGACCCTAACGTCAGCGTAGGTATCGGGCGGCCGGACTGGACGCCAGGCAGTCGACTGTACGTCGACCGGCCGGCCGGCCGGGCGCGCTCGGCCCTACCGGCCCGTCCGCCGCCCTCCCCCCGGCCGCCGGCGACGAGCGTCGGCGCAGGTCCGCAGTGGTGCGGGTGTAGGTGCGGGGTGGGTGCGGGTGTGGATGCGGGGGCAGGTGCGGGCGGGCTGCGGGGGCGGGATGCCGTCAGCGGCGCACGGTCGGCGCGGCGGTGGGGGCGGGCATCGGTGTCGTAGGCTGGTCATATCGTCTGTGCCGACGGGGTCGGGCCGGTGCCGGCCGACCGCCCGGGTCATCTCCGGGGGCGGGTCGGGCGGCGGGCCGGCCCCTCGGGCGAGCGGGTCCGGGCCGTGGTGGGCCCCGTTGCGCCAGGTCGTCGTGTTCCGCGGCGGCGGTTTTCGTGCCGCGGCGTCTGCTCCACGCCTGTTCCGTTCCGCTCGTTTCCGAGAGGCACACCGGACGCAACCATGACTCTCGCGCCGCTGCTCGACGCATTGATCGCCCGGCCGGGCGGCGATCCTGCCCTGGGGCGGGCGATCGGCGCGGCGGGCGAACCCGCGCTCGACCTCGCCGGTCCGGCCGCCCTGCGACCCTTCGCCGCCGCCGCCCTCGCCGCCGCCCACGGAGCCGGGCGTCCCGTCCTCGCCGTGGTGGCCACCGGCCGCGAGGCCGAGGACCTGGCCGCCGCGCTGGCCGACCTGCTCGGTCCCGACGTGGTGGCCGTCTTCCCGAGCTGGGAGACGCTGCCCCACGAGCGGCTGTCCCCCCGGGCGGACACGGTGGGCCAGCGCCTGGCCGTGCTGCGTCGGCTGGCCTATCCGGCGAGCACCGGTCGCCCGCCGCTGCGGGTCGTCGTCGCGCCGGTTCGTTCCGTGCTCCAGCCCCAGGTCGCCGGGCTCGGCGAGCTCGCCCCGGTCAGCCTCACGGCGGGCGACACCGCCGACCTCGACGACGTGGTCGCCCGGCTGGTGGACATGGCCTACCACCGGGTGGACCTGGTGGAGCGGCGCGGCGAGATCGCCGTGCGCGGCGGGATCCTCGACGTCTTCCCGCCGACCGAGGAGCACCCGCTGCGGGTCGAGTTCTTCGGCGACGAGGTGGAGGACATCCGCCGGTTCGCCGTCGCCGACCAGCGGGCGCTGCCGGAGGACGACTCCGAGCCGGCCGCCGCCGGTGGGCGCGGGCTGTTCGCGCCGCCGTGCCGCGAGCTGCTGCTCACCGCGGACGTCCGCGGCCGGGCCGCCGAGCTCGCCACCCGCTACCCCCAGCTCGTGGACATGCTCGACAAGATCGCGAACGGCATTCCCGTGGAGGGCATGGAGGCGCTGGCCCCGGTCCTCGTCGACGGGATGTCGCTGCTGCTCGACGAGTTGCCCGCCGGCACCCACGTCCTAGTCTGCGACCCGGAGCGGGTCCGCTCGCGGGCGAGCGAGCTGGTGCGCACGAGCCAGGAGTTCCTGGAGGCGTCCTGGAGCGTCGCGGCGCTCGGCGGCGGCGCGCCGATCGACCTCGGCGCCGCGGCCTACCGCTCCATCGCGGAGGTCCGCGAGCACGCCGGTGCGCTCGGGCTGCCCTGGTGGTCGGTCACCCCCTTCACCTCGGCCCCGACCGGCGCCGAGGCTGCGGGCCCCGACCAGGCCGACGCGGTGGCGGGGGTGGCCGGCGGGCTCGTCGTCGAGGGCGACGACACGGTGGTCGCGAGCCTGCGGCCGGCGCCGCTCTACCACGGCGACACCGCCGCCGTCATCGCCGACGTCAAGGGCTGGCTGGCCGAGTCGTGGCGCGTGCTGCTCGTGACCGAGGGGCACGGCCCGGCCCAGCGCCTGGTGGAGATGCTGCGGGAGGCCGACCTCGGCGCCCGCTACGCCGAGGACGCCGAGCTCGCCNCCGGGGTCGCCGTGGTGACCCGCGGGCAGCTCGTCACCGGCTTCACCAGCGACACGCTGCGCCTGGCGGTTCTCACCGAGAGCGACATCGCCGGCGCCCGCGGGGTCACCACCAAGGACATGCGCAGGATGCCCAGCCGGCGGCGCAAGGGCATCGACCCGCTTGCCCTGGTCCCCGGCGACATGGTCGTCCACGACGCGCACGGCGTCGGTCGCTACGTCGAGATGGTGACCCGCACCGTCGCCGGGGCGAAGCGCGAGTACCTGCTGCTGGAGTACGCCCGGGGCGACCGGCTCTACGTCCCCACCGACCAGCTCGAACAGATCACCCGCTACGTCGGCGGCGACGCGCCGAGCCTGGACCGCATCGGCGGCGCCGACTGGGCCAAGCGCAAGAGCCGCGCCCGCAAGGCGGTCAAGGAGATCGCCGGGGAGCTGATCCGGCTCTACAGCGCTCGAATGGCCGCCCCCGGGCACGCCTTCGCCCCGGACAACCCGTGGCAGCGCGAGCTGGAGGACGCCTTCCCCTTCCGGGAGACCCCCGACCAGTTGGCCGCGATCGACGAGGTCAAGGCCGACATGGAGAAGCCCGTCCCGATGGACCGGGTGATCTGCGGCGACGTCGGCTACGGCAAGACCGAGATCGCCGTGCGAGCGGCGTTCAAGGCCGTCCAGGACGGCAAGCAGGTCGCCGTGCTGGTCCCGACGACGCTGCTGGTCCAGCAGCACTTCCAGACGTTCTCCGAGCGGTACGCGGCGTTCCCCGTCATCGTGAAGGCGATGAGCCGGTTCAACTCGGCCGGCGAGCAGAAGGCGGTCCAGGAGGGCCTCGCCGACGGCACCGTCGACGTCGTGATCGGCACCCACCGGCTGCTGTCGGGGGAGAACCGGTTCAAGGACCTGGGGCTCGTGATCGTCGACGAGGAGCAGCGCTTCGGCGTCGAGCACAAGGAGCAGCTCAAGAAGATGCGCACGGCGGTGGACGTGCTCACGATGAGCGCCACCCCGATCCCGCGCACCCTGGAGATGTCGATCACCGGCATCCGGGAGCTGTCGACCATCGACACCCCGCCGGAGGAGCGCCACCCGGTGCTCACCTCCGTCGCCCCCTACGACACCCGGCAGGTCGCGGCCGCGATCCGCCGGGAGCTGCTGCGGGAGGGGCAGGTCTTCTTCATCCACAACCGGGTGGAGTCGATCGACCGGGCCGCCGCTCGACTGCGTGAGCTGGTCCCCGAGGCGCGCATCGCCACCGCGCACGGCCAGATGAACGAGGACGCCCTCGAACAGGTGATGGTCTCCTTCTGGGAGAAGAAGTTCGACGTCCTGGTCTGCACGACGATCGTCGAGTCGGGGCTGGACATCTCCAACGCCAACACCCTCGTCGTCGAACGGGCCGACGTGTTCGGCCTGTCCCAGCTCCACCAGTTGCGCGGCCGGGTCGGCCGGGGCCGTGACCGCGCGTACGCGTACTTCCTGTACCCGCCGGACAAGCCGCTGACCGAGACCGCCCATGACCGGCTCGCCACCATCGCCCAGCACAACGACCTCGGTGCCGGCATGGCCGTGGCCATGAAGGACCTGGAGATCCGCGGCGCCGGCAACCTGCTCGGCGGGGAGCAGTCCGGGCACATCGCCTCGGTCGGCTTCGACATGTACGTGCGGATGGTCGGCGAGGCAGTCGCCGAATACCGCAAGGACAAGGTGGAGGAGCCACCGGAGGTCAAGGTGGAGCTCCCCGTCGACGCGAGCCTGCCGCACGACTACGTGCCCAGCGAGCGGCTGCGCCTGGACGCCTACCGCCGTCTCGCCGGCGCCGTCACCGACGCCGACATCGACGAGGTGCGCGGGGAGCTGGTGGACCGGTTCGGCCCGGTGCCCGAGCCGGTGGAGAACCTGCTCGCCGTCGCCGGCCTGCGGGTGCTCGCGCGCCGCTTCGGCGTCACCGAGATCACCGCCGCCGGCCGGCAGATCCGCTTCGCGCCGCTGGAGCTGCGGGAGAGCCAGACCCTGCGGCTGACCCGCCTGTACAAGGGCGCGGTGGTGAAGCCCGCGGTGCGGATCGTGCTGGTGCCGGCCCCGACGGAGACCGGCCGCATCGGCTCCCGGCCGCTGCGGGACCGGGTGCTGCTCGCGTGGGCCGGTCAGCTCCTGACCGCCGTCGCCGGCGATTCGGTCGCCGCGGCGGCCGCTGGCTGAGCGGCGGTCGGGACGGGTTTCGTCGGGCGGCGGGGCGGGGAATTCGGCGGTGTCGGGCGGGTGAGGTGTGCTTCGCCACACGCGAGCGGATAGCGTCTGGAGTCGTGAAGCTCTCCCGCCTCCTGGCCGGCGTCGGGTTTGTCGTGCTCGTGGGGACCGCCGGGACGGCCTGCACGACGCATGCCGGAGCCGCCGCCCAGGTCGGATCGCAGTCCATCGAGACCTCGCAGCTACGCGGCATCGTCGATCGCGGGCTCGCGGCCGCCGACGGCGTCCCGGTCTCACAGTCCGGGCAGACCGCGTCGAGCGCCCTCAACCGCCTCGACCTCCAACGCCGCACGCTGACCACCCTCGTGCAGCTTCAACTGCTCTCCGACGAGGCCGACCGGCGTGGCGTCACGCTCAGCTCCGGCGACGTCGCCTCCTACTACCAGGCGTACGCCATCCTCCAGTTCGGCAGCGTGCAGGCGTTCGAGCAGCGGGCGGCCGCCGCGGGGTTCGCGCCGCGCGACGTCTCCGTCATCGTGCGCTCCGGCGCGCTGGAGTCGGCGCTGAGCGACCGGGTCAGCCCGCACCTGCTCGCCACCGAGGCGGAGACCCGGGAGCAGTACAACAGCATCGTCGACCAGGTCGGCCGGATCCCGCTCACCTACGCACAGGCGAAGCCGTACCTGGCCCGCTTCATCGTCAGCCAGGAGCGCTCCGCGAAGCTGCGGCCCGTCCTCGCGCAGGCCGAGAAGAAGGACCCGATCTCGATCAACCCGCGGTTCGGCACCTGGAACACCGGCCAGTTCGCCGTGATTGCCGCGGATGGATCGATCGCCAGCCGGCCCGCGCCCACCCCCACGGTGGACCTGACCGCCCAGTCCTGACCGCCCAGTCCCGTCCCCGACCAGCCGAAGCGAGTGGATGAGGTCATGCTGCTGCGGATCACCGTGGTCGTCACCAGCCCGCGGGTCGCGCCGGGCGTCCTCACCGCGCCGGCGTGGGACCTGATGCGCCGCGTGCCCGTGCTGACCGCCACCCCGGCCCACCCGCAGCTCGCCGCCCTGCGCGCCGCCGGCGCGACCGTCGTCGTCGTCGACGGCCACCCGCCCGCGGTCGATCCGGCGGGGGTCGATCCGGCGGGGGTTGAGCTGGCTGCCTTCCTGCGGGCCGGCCTGCCCGATCCGGCGGCGACCGAGGTCGCCTGGCTGCCGGACCCGTCCGCGCCGACGCCGCTCGACCGGGTGCTCGACCGTCTCGTTCAGCCCCGTTCGCCGGCCGGCGCCGGTGCGGCCGCGCTGCCCGCCGTCGGCGTCGTGGTGGACACCCTCGCCGGCACGGCGGAGCTGCCCGGGTCCATCCTGCTCGACGCCGTGGCCGTGATGGACCGGCTGCGCTCCCCGGGTGGCTGCCCGTGGGACGCCGAGCAGACCCACGAGTCCCTCGCTCCCTACCTGATCGAGGAGACCTACGAGGCGTACCAGGCGATCGAGGACGGTGACCTCGCCGAGCTGCGCGAGGAGCTCGGCGACGTGCTCATGCAGGTGCTCTTCCACGCCCGGATCGCCGCCGAGCGCGCGGGCGACGGCTGGGACGTCGACGATGTGGCGGCGGGGCTGGTCGCGAAGCTGATCCGGCGGCACCCGCACGTGTTCGCCGATGTGGTCGTCGACGGGTCGGCGAACGTCGCCGTCAACTGGGAGGCGATCAAGGCGGAGGAGAAGGGCCGCGCCTCGGTGACCGAAGGGGTGGCGCTGTCCCAGCCGGCGCTGACGCTCGCGGCCAAGCTGCTCAAGCGCGCCGGCGGGATCGGCGTGCCGGCGGACCTCGCGCTAGCCGGGGTCACCGAGGAGACGGGCGGCGCGTTGGCTGCGGCCGGCGGGTCGGCTGCGGCCGGCGGGTCGGCTGCGGCCGGTGAGGTGGCTGCGGCCGGCGGGTTGGCTGCGGCTGGTGGGCTGGCGGGGTCCGGCGGGGTAGCCGAGGCCGGCGAGCGGGTCGCGGCGATCGCGGCCGACGCTGTCGCGGCACTCGGCCGGCCGGACGTGGCCGCCGACGACGTTCTCGGCGATCTGCTCGTCGCCGCCGTCGCGCTCGCGCGCGCGGCCCGGGTCGACCCGGAGCGGGCCCTGCGCACGTCGGCGCGGCGTTTCCGGGACCGGCTAGCCGCCGCCGAGCGTGCGGCCCGGGTGGACGGCGCCGCCCCGGGGGTGCTGCCCGGCGCGCGCTGGCGGGAACTCTGGGTCGCCCCGGCCCGCTCGGGTGACCGCGTTACGCCGGATGGGTGACGGTAGGACGACCGTGAGGTTGATACGACCGCGGAACCGGGACGGTCGGTGGTACTAGCCTCTGACCATGGCTGCCACCCCACGTAAGGCGCTGGCCGACGTCCGCCAGATCGCGGCGCGGCGGACGGCTCCGATCGTCCTGGAACTCGATCTGACGGTCGATCCGCTCGAAGGCGTTCCCAACGACCCGGTCNCCCTCGCCCTCGCCCACCGCCGCACCACGCTGCGCGATCTGGTGGAGGCTTTGCGCTACGCCACCGAGGACCCGCGGGTGTCGGTGGTGGTCGCGCACATCGGCGCCGCCGGGACGCCGCTGGCCCGCATCCAGGAGATCCGAGCGGCGATCGGCGCCTTCCGGGCCGCCGGCGGCACCGCCATCGCCTACGCGGACACGTTCGGCGAGTTCGGCGGCGGCACGGGCCCGTACTACCTCGCCTGCGCGTTCGACGAGATCTGGTTGGCCCCGTCCGGGGACTGCGGGCTGACCGGCCTGGGGATGGAGACGCCGTTCCTGCGCGGCGCGCTGGACCGGCTCGGCGTCGCGGTCGAGATCGGCCAGCGCTACGAATACAAGAACGCGGTCAACACGCTCGTCGAGCGGGACTTCACGCCGGCGCACCTGGAGGCGGTGAGCCGGATCATCGAGTCCAGCTCGGAGCAGGTGGTGGCGGGCATCGCCGAGGGCCGCCGGATACCGGCCGACCGCGTCCGCCGGCTGATCGACCTCGGCCCGCTGGCCGGCACCGTCGCCCTCGACGTGGGGCTCGTCGACCGCCTCGGCTACCGCGACGAGGTGTACGCGGCCGCGCGGGCCCGGGTCCGGCGCTCGTCGGCGGGCGGCGGGTCTCCGGCGGCTGGCGGGTCCCCCGCGGGAAGCGGGTCCCCGGTCGTCGGCGGGTCCCCCGTCGTCGGCGCGGCTGACGCCGACCTCGCCCCCACGGCGGACACCGACCTCGCCGCCGCCGCCGGCCTGCCGGGCGGCGCGGCTGCGACCGCGGCCGGGGACGCAGGCGCCGAGCCGGTGCTGATGTACGCCACGGCGTACCGCCGACTCGCCGAACGGCGGGAGAAGTCGCCGGTGCGGCGGGTCGCGACCCTCACCGCGCGGGGTCCGGGTGCCTTCTTCCTGCGCGAGACCTCACCCACGCCGCAGCGCCGGTCCGCCGACGCCGGCACAGGCTCGGCGGGGGGGCACGCCGGGGCGCTCGACGACGGCGCCACCGTGGACACCCAGGGCGTCCCGCTGGCGCCGTCGGCCACCGCACCGCATCGCGACCCCCGCCGGTCGGTCGTCGCGCTCATCCACGGCACCGGCCAGGTCATCCTCGGGCAGGGCAGCCCGGGGCCGTTCGCCAGCCCGGTGCTCGCCGCGGAGGCCGCCGCGGCGGCATTCCGGGCCGCCGCGCGCGACGAGGATGTGGCGGCGGCGGTGTTCCGGGTGAACAGCCCGGGGGGTTCCTACGTCGCCTCGGACCTGGTGCGCCGGGAGGCCGAGCGGTTCCGGGCCAGTGGCCGCCCGCTCGTCGTGTCGATGGGGGACGTCGCCGCGTCGGGCGGCTACTTCGTCTCCCTGGCCGCGGACCTCATCGTCGCCAATCCGGGCACGCTGACCGGGTCCATCGGGGTGTTCGCCGGTAAGCAGGTGGTCCGGGAGCTGCTCGACAAGGTCGGGGTGGGGTTCGGGGCGGTCGCCGAGGGCGAGCACGCTCTGATGATGTCGCCGCGGCGTCCGTTCACCGTGGGTGAGCGGGAGAAGCTGGAGGAGTTCCTCGACCGCGTCTACGCGGACTTCGTCGACAAGGTGGCCGCGGCCCGACGGCTGACCCGGGAGCAGGTGCACGAGCTGGCCCGGGGCCGGGTGTGGACGGGGGCCGACGCCCACGCCTACGGCTTGGTCGACGAGCTCGGCGGGCTGACGGACGCGCTCAGGCTGGCCTGGACGCGGGCCGGGCTGCCCGCGGGGGACACGCCGCGGGTGCGGCTGGCGCCCAAGCCGTCGGTGCTGGAACGGGTCCGGACGCCGAAGTCCAGCGAGGACCGCGGCGCCGCCGCGACGGCCCGGCCGGGGATCCTGGCCGGCGGCCTGGCCGCCCTGCTCGGCGCTGGATCCGGGCTCGGTGGTTCCGGGGCGTTCGGTGGTGCGGGCGGGCTCCTCGGTTCCGTCGGGCTCGGTGGTTCCGTCGGGCTCGGTGGTTCCGGGGCGTTCGGTGGTGCTGGCGGGCTCGGTGGGTTCGCCGCCGGCTGGGGACCCTGGGCGCCGCTGGCCGCGCGGCTCGGCCTGCCCGTCGGCGGGCCGCTGATGATGCCGCCGCTCGGGCGCATCGGCTAGGGGACTCGGTCCACGGTGGTCCGTGGCCCTGCGGTCTGATCGGGCGACGGGTACGGGGTTACCGGGCGGGCTCGGCGTCCCTGCTACTGGGCCGCCGCTGTCGCGCCTTTCCGTAATCTTCTGTGCACAGAATCGTGCCGAGGGGTATGTACGGTTTTTGGCCTGAAAACCGTACCGAAGCCTCGGCACGATCTGGCCTCGATCTGGCCGGAACCGGGCTTGCCGGGGGGCAGCTGCCGGCAGGCCGCGAACCGGCGGCGTCCGGCTGGCGGCGTCCGGCTGGGGGCATCCGGCCGGCGGCATCCGGCCGGCGGCATCCGGCTGGGGGCGTCCGGCCGGCGGCCGTGGGTCGTACGGGGCAGGCCGCTGCCGCGTCCGAGGGAGTTGGACAGGCGCGCCTGGCGCGGGAACACCATGATCGATCGGGCTGGCGGGACGGTTCCGCGGAAACCTCACGATGGCCGGCAGGTCGGCTGTGGGCCGGGCGCTTGCCCGGCCCCACCTGGGTGCCCGGGGCCGCGGCGGGTCGCGGCCCGCGGGGCTGTGGGATGCGTGACACCGCGTTGCCCGCGTCGGGGCTGGCTGGCCGGCCAGGGCCGGTCGCGTGGCGGGGCCTCGCCGGAACCTTCCGCGACGCGCCGGGATCAGCGCCGCCCCTTGGGAGCGGCGACGGTAGTCTCGCACCGACCGGTTCGTCCGGACGGCCCCGCTCGTCCCGCGGTATTGGGTCCGCCACGCCGTCGGGCGTGCTGCGGGGTCCGGCGCGGGTGCTCGCTGGGCGCCGGTTCGCGGCGGTCCGTTCGGTGCCATCGTGTCGTCGCGTTCGAGTCGTCGCATTCGGAGGTCCTAGCCGTGCCGTCCATCGAGGCTGTCGGAGCCCGCGAGATCCTTGACTCGCGTGGCAATCCCACCGTCGAGGTCGAAGTCGTCCTGGAGGACGGGACGCTGGGCCGTGNCGCGGTGCCCAGCGGGGCCAGCACCGGCGCCTTCGAGGCCGTGGAGCTGCGCGACGGGGAGGACCGTTACGGCGGCAAGGGCGTCCGCAAGGCGGTGGCCGCGGTGATCGAGCGGATCGGCCCGGCGATCATCGAGCTGGAGGCCACCGAGCAGCGCCTGCTCGACCAGACGCTCATCGACCTCGACGGCACCCCGGGCAAGTCCGCCCTCGGCGCCAACGCCCTGCTCGGCGTGAGCCTCGCGGTGGCCAAGGCGGCCGCGGCCGCCAGCGGGCTGCCGCTGTTCCGCTACCTCGGCGGGCCGAGCGCGCATCTCCTGCCGGTGCCGATGCTGAACATCCTCAACGGCGGCGCGCACGCGGACACGAACGTCGACATCCAGGAATTCATGATCGCTCCGATCGGCGCGAGCACCTTCTCCGAGTCGCTGCGCTGGGGCGCCGAGGTCTACCACGCGCTCAAGAGCGTGCTCAAGGCGCGGGGCCTGGGCACCGGCGTCGGCGACGAAGGCGGCTTCGCCCCGAGCCTGCCCACCAACCGGGACGCGCTCGACCTCATCGCCGAGGCCGTCGACAAGGTCGGCCTGCGCCTCGGCTCGGATGTCGCGCTCGCTCTCGACGTCGCCTCGACCGAGTTCTACTCGGACGGCTCGTACACCTTCGAGGGCAGCACCCGCACCGCCGAGGACCTCAGCGACTACTACGCGGAGCTGGTCGGCGCCTACCCGATCGTCTCCATCGAGGATCCGCTGGCCGAGGACGACTGGTCCGGCTGGGTGGCGCTGACCGAGCGGCTCGGCAGCAAGGTGCAGCTCGTCGGGGACGACCTGTTCGTCACCAACCCGGAGCGGCTCGCCCGCGGGATCGCCTCCAAGGCCGCGAACGCCCTGCTGGTCAAGGTCAACCAGATCGGCACGCTCACCGAGACCCTCGACGCGGTCAACCTCGCCCATCGCAACGGCTACCGGGCGATGATGTCGCACCGCTCCGGTGAGACCGAGGACACCACGATCGCCGACCTCGCGGTCGCCGTCGACTGCGGCCAGATCAAGACCGGTGCCCCCGCCCGCAGCGAGCGGGTCGCGAAGTACAACCAGCTCCTGCGGATCGAGGAGGAGCTCGACGACGCCGCCCGCTTCGCCGGCGCGGCAGCCTTCCCGCGGCACGGGCAGCCCGCCTGATCCGCATGCCGCCGCCGNGCGCCGCGCTGACCACGAGGGCGACCCTGCTCGCCGTCGTGATCTGTGTGCTGGTCCTGACCCTCGCCTATCCGCTGCGGTTGTACCTGAAGCAGCAGAGCAAGCTCTCGGAGCTCGCGCGGACGAACACGCAGGCCCAGGCCCGGGTCAACGAGCTGCGCTCCACGGTCGAGCGCTACGACGACCAGGCCTGGGTCTCCGACGAGGCGCGTCGGCGGCTGCACTACATCAAGCCGGGCGAGCGGGCGTACCTGATGCCCGCCGCGCCCACCCCCGCGTCCGGTGACGGGGGCGAACGCGGTGGATCGTCCGGCGGCTCGGCCTGGTACGGGCGGCTGTGGTCGGAGATCGCGACGCCTTAGCGGCGCGCCGGCGGACGGGCCCGGGTCCTGGGCCCGTCCGTGGATCTGCGGTGCCCCGTGGATCTGCGATGCTAGGCGGCGGTGCCGGTGCGCGGTCGCCGTCCCGGGGAGGAGAGCGTCGCGGTGCGGGAGGAGAACGTGGTGTCGACGGCAGCGACGGCCGAGGAGGTCGAGATCGTCGGGCGGCAGTTGTCCCGTGCGCCGCGCGGGGTCGTGGCCGTCGCCCATCGTTGTTCCTGCGGGCTGCCGGACGTGGTCGAGACCGCTCCCCGGCTGCCCGACGGTTCGCCGTTTCCCACCCTGTACTACCTCACCTGCCCGCGCGCCGCGGCGGCGGTGTCGCGGCTGGAGGGGGCCGGGATCATGCGGGAGATGACGGCGCGCCTCGCCCACGACCCCGATCTCGCCGCCGCCTACGCCACGGCGCACCGGGACTACCTCGCCCGCCGCGACGCCCACGAGGTCCTGCCCGGCACCCCGAGCGCCGGCGGCATGCCGGAGCGGGTCAAATGCCTGCACGTCCTCGTCGCGCACAGCCTGGCGGCGGGCCCGGGAGTGAATCCCTTCGGGGACGAGGCGCTCGCCGCCGTCGACGACTGGGGCCGGCGGGGGCCGTGCGTGGCCGCGAGCCCGGCCG
This sequence comes from Frankia sp. ACN1ag, assembly GCF_001414035.1. Taxonomy (NCBI): domain Bacteria; kingdom Bacillati; phylum Actinomycetota; class Actinomycetes; order Frankiales; family Frankiaceae; genus Frankia; species Frankia sp. ACN1ag. The sequence continues at coordinate 227,606 of NZ_LJPA01000003.1, forward strand.
CAGCCTGCGCAGCGGGCGGAACCGCGGCGGGTTCCGCGGGGACGACGGAGGAGGTGCCGGCGTGAACCGCGTCGCCGCGATCGACTGCGGGACCAACTCGATCCGCCTGCTGGTGGCGGACTACGACGGGTCCGGGCTGCGCGAGCTGACCCGCCGGATGGAGATCGTCCGGTTGGGCGCCGGGGTGGACCGCACCGGTGAGCTCGCCCCCGAGGCGCTGGCGCGGACTTTCGCCGCGCTGCGTGACTACGCCGCCGAGATCGAACGCCTGGGTGCCACCAGGGTGCGGATGGTGGCCACGAGCGCGACCCGCGACGCGCGCAACCGAGACGAGCTGGTCACCGGTGTCCGCGCGATCCTCGGGGTCGACCCCGAGGTGATCAGCGGGGACGAGGAGGCGGCGCTGTCGTTCGGTGGCGCCATCGGCGACCTCGTCGGCGGATCCGGGCAGTTCGGAGCGCCGGGTCGGGTGGGGGCGCCGAGCCAGCCGGGAGCGTCCGACCGGTCGGGAGCACCCGGGCAGCCCGGAACATCCGGCGATCCCGGCCCCTCGGACGCGCGCGGAGGATCCGGCCGGGCGCCCGGCGCGCCAGGCCTGGCGGGAACGCCCAGCCAGCTCGGAACGCCCAGCCGGCTCGGAAAGATCGGCCAGCTCGGAAAGATCGGACTGTCCGGAACAGGCGGCTCGTCGTCGGTCGCCACGCCGATCCTGCTCGCGGACATCGGCGGGGGCTCGACGGAGCTGGTGCTCGGGGACGCGCGCGGCGTGCGGGCGGCCCGCTCGGTGAACGTCGGCTGCGTCCGGCTGGCAGAGCGGCACCTGCGCGACGACCCGCCGACCGCGGCGCAGGCCGCGGCGATCGTTGCCGACGTGCACGCCGCGCTCGATCTCGCCGCCGCGACGGTGCCGCTGACCGAGGCCGCCACCCTGGTGGGCGTCGCCGGGACCGTCACCACGGTGGCCGCCCTCGCCGCCGGACTGGCGGAGTACGACGCGGACCGCATCCACCTGTCGGTGACGAGCGCCGAGCAGGTTGCCGCCGTCACCGAGCGGCTGCTCGGCATGACGCACGACGAGCGGGCGGCACTGCCGGTGATGCACCCCGGGCGGGTGGACGTCATCGCGTCCGGCGCGCTCGTGCTGCGCACGCTGGTCGAACGCACCGGCGCCGCGGCGGTCGTCGCGAGCGAACGGGACATCCTCGACGGGATCGCGCTGGCCCTGGCCATCTCCCCACCGGCCGCGAGCGGCTCGGCGGCCGAGAGCCTCGCGTCGCCGCTGCCGACCGCGCCGTCCCTGCCGACCGGGGCCGGTCCCGCCGCGGGATGACGGCCGGTCCGCAGCGCGGTCCGGCGCGGCCGGGCGGCGGCTGGCCGGGGGACCTCGCCGACTCGACCACCCCGGTCGCGGCGACCTCCGCGCGGGTGCGCGAGCTGGCCGCCGGCGCCGCCGACACGGGGGCGCTCGATGCTCGGATGTCGGTCTGCCGGGCCTGCCCGCGCCTGGTCAGGTGGCGGGAGGAGGTCGCGGCGGTCCGCCGGGCCGCGTACGCCGACCAGCCGTACTGGGGGCGGCCGGTGTCCTCGTTCGGCCCGGCCGACGCCCGGATCCTGATCGTGGGCCTCGCTCCCGCCGCCCATGGTGGCAACCGCACCGGGCGCATCTTCACCGGCGACCGCAGCGGCGACTGGCTGTTCGCCTCGCTGCACCGGGTCGGGCTCGCCACCCGGGCGACGTCGCACTCCGCCGGGGACGGCCAGCGCCTGCCGGCCACCCGGATCGTCGCGGCCGTGCGCTGCGCGCCGCCGGCGAACAAGCCGACGACGGCGGAACGGGACGCCTGTCGTCCGTGGCTGGTCCGGGACCTGGAGCTCGTCCGGCCGACACTGCGGGTCGTCGTCGTTCTCGGCGGGTTCGCGTGGACGGCGCTCTGGCCGGCCCTGGAGCAGGCAGGGTACTCCGTCCCGGCGCCCAGGGTGCCGTTCGGCCACGGGACCCGGGTCGAACTTCCCGGGACGGGCGTCCGGGTCGTGGGTTGCTATCACCCGAGTCAGCAGAACACCTTCACCGGTCGGGTCACCGAGGTGATGCTGGACACGGTTTTCGGTTCCGCGGCGGCGCTGGCGGAAGTGGTTGAGCGGCTCGACTAAGCCCACGCCTTGTGGCCACGGACACAGCGCGTGAGCCACGGCACTCTTCCGTCGGCGACAAGACGGGCCGAAGGTCGTCCGTATTGGTGTCCTGCATCACGGAATAGATGGGGTCAGCCGGCTCCACGCCGGGTGTAAGCCGGCCCCCGCGGGTACCGTTTTTGCATGGGCTATGGGCAGGCACCGCACATCCTCATCGTCGGCGGGGGATACGTCGGCATGTACACGGCCCTGCGGCTTCGGCGGAAGCTGCATGGGGACGAGGCGACCATCACCGTCGTCGAACCCAACTCATACATGACCTACCAGCCGTTTCTCCCGGAGGCGGCTGCCGGTAACCTTGAGCCACGGCACGTTGTCGTTCCGCTACGCAAGGTGCTGAAGGGCTGCCGGATCATCAGCGGCCATGTCGTGATGGTGTCGCACGAGCAACGCACGNCATCCATCCAGCCGCTCCTCGGGGATGCTTTCGACCTTAAGTACGACATTCTGGTGATCTGTCCCGGTTCGGTGGCCCGGACGCTCCCGATCCCGGGTCTCGCCGAGCAGGGAATCGGATTCAAGAGCGCGGCCGAGGCCATCTATCTCCGAAACCAGGTCATCAGCCGCCTCGACGCGGCCGCGTCGGCCACCGATGCCGCGGTCCGGCGGCGCGCACTCACCTTCCTCTTCATCGGTGGCGGATATGCCGGAATTGAGGCGCTCGCCGAACTCGAGGACATGGCGCGTGATGCATGTTCTTATTACCCGGATCTGGCGCCCGCGGACATGCGCTGGGTGCTTGTCGAGGCGACGGGTCGCATTCTCCCCGAGGTTTCGCCCGCAATGGGGCTGTATACGGTCAAGCAGCTCGAACACCGCGGAATCCAGGTGAAGCTGAACACCAGGGTCGAAAGTCTGCTCGATGGAAATGTCGTTCTCGACGACGGCGAGCGATTCGAGGCCGGCACCGTGGTGTGGACGGCCGGTGTCAAGCCCAATCCGATGCTCGCCCGGACCGATCTGCCGCTCGACGAGCGCGGCCGGCTGCGGGCCACCGCCTTCCTCCAGGTCGACGGGGTGGCGGACGCCTGGACCGCCGGCGACTGCGCGGCCGTGCCCGACCTGACCAAGGGCGAGGGGGCGACGACCGGACCGTCCGCCCAGCACGCCGTGCGGCAGGCTCGCCGGCTGGCGGAGAACCTCCTCGCCGAGCTGCGGCACGAGCCCATCAGGCCCTACGAGCACAGCTATGCCGGCAGCGTGGCGTCCCTGGGGCTGCACAAGGGCGTGGCCGAGATCTACGGGGTCAGGCTGCGGGGCTGGCCCGCCTGGCTGATGCACCGGACGTACCACCTCAGCCGGGTGCCCACGGTGAACCGCAAGGCCCGCGTGGTGGCCGACTGGACCCTGGCGCTGTTCTTCCGCCGCGAGATCGTCTCGCTGGGCTCGTTCGCCGACCCCCGGGCGGAGTTCCGCCGGGTGGCGACCCCCGCGTCCGCCCCGGCCGCCGGCACGCACGCGGCCCCCGGCATGCCGGCCGCGGTCGACGGCCCCGCCGCGGACTCCGCCGCCGACTCCACCGCGGACAAGGCCGTGCCCGCCGCGTCCACCTTCCCCGGGACGCCCGCCGCCGCGCCTGCCCCGCCTGGGACGCCCGCTCCCCCCGCCACGGCGGCAGAGGCGAACTCGCAGGCCGCGCAGCGGCGGAGCTGACCGTCGCCCGCGCCCGCGGGCCCCGCCACGACCCCACGGCGGCCGGTGAATCCCCGCCTCCTGTGGGGTTCACCGGCCGTCGCTGCTTCACGGGCCGTCGCTGCTTCACGGGCCGTCGCTGCTTCACGGGCCGTCGCTGCTTCACCGGCTGCCGCTGCTTCACCGGCCGCCGCTGCTTAACGACACCAAGGTGGGGGCGGGATTCCGGCATCTCCGGACTGGCCCGACGCTGCTAACGAGCCGCGAGCTCGGCTTTCCGACGATCTGGGTCGTCCACTGATCGGCGGGGATGGCAATGCGGCAGCGCCCTAGTCACGATGAGTCACGCTTTCGTGGGGGCCGCCATCTCCGGACCACTTTTTCCGCGATGTGTTATTCCCAGACCCTACGCAGCATGGTAGAAACATCAGCGATGTAGACGAGCCGGTGTATCCCAACTGGTAGAGGAGGCTGTCCTAAAAACAGCTCGAGTGTCGGTTCGACTCCGACCACCGGCACAATCCATTGCCGATCGCCCGCGTGCGTTGATGAACGCCGCGGGTGGTCGGCATGGAAGGCTTCGTCGCCATGGTGAGGTGCGCCCCCGTGTGGGGGCGCAATGATTCCTTGCATCGCCGAATCCGCTACTATCCGTTCTAGATTCGTTACAACATCAGTGTGTGGTGGTCGAGCCCGCCAGCCCACGGCGCCGACCGGGCGGCGGGAACCTCGCCGACAGTGGGTTCGTTGCGTGGTTGACGTGTGCACCAACTGATGACGGTGGCGCCGCCCCGGCGGCGACCGAGAGGAGCCGGCTCGATGGCCGACCTTCGTTCCTCGAACCCCGTGCTGCGGCGCGGCGGGTTCGCGCCGCCGCCGACGCCCACCCCGGAGGAGCTCGCCAGCCACTACCGGCAGCCGACCACCCTCACCGTCGACGACGTGGTCGTGCACACGCTGGGGCTGTTCGCCCTGCTGGGTGTCGGCGGTGCTGTCGGCTGGGTGGTCGGGCGGGACGCCCCGGGCATCGCGCTGGCCGCCGGTCTCGTCGCGCTGGTCATCAGCCTCGTCGTGTCGATGCGCAATCGGCTGCGCCCGTCGCTGGTCATCGCCTTCGCGCTGATCGAGGGCGTCGCGGTGGGGGCGATCTCGCGCTTCTACGAGGACGACTTCGCGGGCATCGTCCCGCAGGCGCTGCTCGGCACCGGGCTGATCTTCGTCGCGATGCTCCTCGCCTACCGCAGCCGCCGGCTGCGGGCCACTCCGCGGATGGCCCGCATCGTCACCGGCGTGTTGTTCGGCGTCGTCCTGCTCAGCCTGGTCGACCTGGTCGTCAGGGCGGTCAGCGGGAGCCATCTGCCAGTGATCAACGACGCGACGCCGCTGGGCATCCTGTTCAGCGTGCTGGTGCTCGGTGNCGCGAGCCTCCAGTTCATCCTCGACTTCGACTACATCGAGCGGGCGATCGCCGCGGGCGCGCCGCGCTCCGAGGCCTGGCGGGCCGGCTTCGGCCTGCTGATCGGCTTCGTCTGGGTCTACCTGGAGATGCTGCGGCTGCTGTCCAAGCTGCGCCAGTAGCCCGGCGCCCGCCCGGACCGGGCTCAGCCGGAACGGTCCGGGCCGGCGGCGGTGGGTGTGACCCGCAGGATGCAGCGCTGATCGCGGACCATCGCCGCTCGGTAGTCGTCCCAGTCGGGATGCTCGCCGGAGATGTCGCGGTAGTAACCGACCAGCAGTTCCATCGCCGCCGGTAGCCGGACGATCTCCGCGGTGCCGGTGATCTGCACCCACGGTCCGAAGAAGTCGTCCGGCAGCACGCACAGCCGCACGGTCGCGTCGCGCTCGACATGGCCGACCTTGTACGCGGTGAGCCTGGTACTGATCAGCAGACGACCCTCGGCGTCCACCCCGACCGTCACCGGCGACATCTGCGGGCTGCCGTCCCGGCGGGTGGTGCTGAGCACCGCCCGGTGATGATCGCGGACGAACTCGGTGGCGGCATCAAGGTCCATCCGCACATTCTGTCCGACGGGACGTGACTCCCGCGACGTGGACCGCGGAAGGTGACCGAGGCCGGACGGGGCGGAGCGGCGGCGCCGTGGCGGCCGGCCAGGCCCGCCGCGACGCCCCGGGGCCTTACGCCCGGCTTGCCCGCCGCCGCAGGTCCGCCTCGTGGACGAGGGCGGCCGCGAAGCTGTGCGGCAGGTTGTGCTCGGCGCGTAGCCAGTTCACCCGTTCGGTGAAGCGCAGCAGGCCCGGACCGTCGTCCAGCCGGCTTAGCCAGTGGTTCACCCCGTGCCCCGTTGCCTTCGGAATCCGCTCGATGAGGCTCTGGTGGGTCTGCGGGGAGCGGTTGAGCGACATGCGCGCCTCCAGAAGTGAAACCCGACGTCAACGGCTCATGTCGCCAGCGTGCCCCATGCCACAGCAAAGGGCAAGGCCCCGTTCGGGCCTCGTGGGGTATCCTGCCCGGATGTCCGATGAGGTCAGTGATCTCAGTCGGGAGGTGGGTCTGCTCATCCGCCGTATCCGGGGATGGGCCGGCTCTTCCTGGGACGTCGCGGTGGGTTCGGGGATGACCCGGGCGGAGCGCACGGTTCGGCTGCTCGACGAGCTGGCCGCGCTCGGCGAACGGATCGGCACGGGTGCGCCCGTCGAGATGCGTCCGCCGAGGCTCGCCACCCACGCCCTGCCCGACCAGCTCGCCGTGCTCGCCGAGGACCTGCTGGCCGCGCTCGACGCCGCCGGCGCCACCCTTCCGTCCACCCGCGAGGTGCTGACCGACGCCCGCGCGGCGGTGACCCGGGCGCGTGCGGACCTCGACGGCGCCGGCTTTGGGTTCCGCGTGCGCTGATTGCGGCCGCCACCCCAGACCGACCGTTCGACCCGAGCGCATCGGCCGACCTGAGCGCGGCCGTCGGCTTCGGTGCACCGTTCGGTGTCAGTGCAGCCGCCAGGTGCTCCGGACGGCGTCGAGCACGTGCGCCGCGGCGATTCGCGCCCCGTCGAGGGTCAGGTGCACCCCGTCGCGGGACCGGGCGAGCACGTCCCGCCCGTCGGCGGCGGTCAGGTAGTCGCTGTAGGCGCCGCCGTGCGACAGCCACGGGGTCAGGTCGAGGTAGCTCGCGCCGCTCACCCCCGCCGCCGCGGCCGCCGTCGCCGCGTTCAGCCGATGGAAGTAGCCGTTCAACCGGTTGGAGCGGGCCGGGGGCAGGCTGAGCCACAGCAGCCGCCTGGCGCCGTTCCCGGTCCAGATTCGCATGACGACGCTGGCCCGCCGCTGGTACTCGGCCTCCCACTCGGCCGATCCGGCGGGCAGCACCGTCCTGTCGGGGAGCGTGATGCCCTGCCCGTCGTTGCCGCCCATGGCGACGATGACCAGCTCCGGGCTGCGCGCGGTGACCTGGTCGCGGGCATGGGCGGCCCAGTCGAAGAAGTCGGGCCGGACCAGGCCGGTGCCGAACCGGGTCTCGGTCTGTGCCCGGACCGTGCCCGGCGCCGTGTTCGTGATGGTGGGGCCGAGGGACTCGGTCAGGGAATCGCCGGTGACGAGCACCCGCAGCGGGTCGGCGGTGGTGGGCAGGCGCAGTGGGGCGGGGGCGGGCGGGGCGGTGGGTAGCTCGGCGGTGCCGGGGCGGCCCGGCACCGCCGCGTCCGCCGCGGCGCGGCTCGCCGCGGTCGCCAGCTCCGAGTCGCCGCCGCGCGGCGCGGTCCCGTGGCCGAAGGCGCGGGCCAGCCAGCGGTCCGGCGCGTCCAGGCGCGCCGTGTGCGTCACCCGCTCGATCGGCCGCGCCGCGCTCAGCACGAGGGTGCGGGTGAGCCCCGGACGCATGCCTTCGCCGGCATGGACCATGGCGGGGGCGCGCAGCACGGCGAGCAGCCCCAGCACGGCGACGACCAGCAGCAGGGCGCGGCGCGCCGGGACGGCGTCCGCCCCGACCTGCGGCGGGCGGGCGCGATGGCGTGGCTGGGCCGGCACCTCCTGCCTGGCTGGTTGGTGCGATGGACGGTCCTGGGCGAAGCGACGGCCCCGCGGTCCGCGGGGGATCCGCGGTGGCGGTCCGGCGGGCAGGGGTGCCGGGGCGGGCGGGGGCGCGGGGGCGGGGGTGGGGGCGGACGCCGGCGGCCGGGTCGGCACCGCATCGTCGCGCTCGGTCATGGTCGCGGGCTCCGTCGGCGGCTGGGGGAGGGGGAACCGGACCTCGTCTTCCGTGGTGCGTCGATTACCTTAGGTGATTTACCTCGCCCTGTTGGTCCTCTGCGCCCCGGCGGGCCGTCCTCAGAAGCGGAAATAGATGAAGGGGGCGACGTCCTGTTGCCCGACGACCGCGTAGATGACCATCATCGAGACGGTCAGCAGGACGATCTGCGGGCCGAGGCTCACCCGGGCGAACCGGGCCCGCGTCCCGGCCCACCAGCTCGGCGGGATGGCCGCCGTGGCCAGGCCCACCACGATCGCGGCCAGCACCGCGGGGGTGACCAGCGGCGCCGGGCCGCCCGCGGTGAACAGCCGCGCGAACAGCCGGCCCGCCGTGTCCAGATCCGGGGCGCGGAAGAGCACCCAGGTCGCGCAGACGAAGTGAAAGACGGCCAGCCGGGCCGCCCAGCCCCGCACGGGGCCGCCGACCCGGGCCGCACTCCCAGCGGCACTCCCAGTCGCACTCCCGGCGGCGCTCCGAGCGGCGTCGGCTGGCAGGGGAGTCACCACCACCCCGACCGGCTGGGGCGTGGGCGCCGGCGAGACGGCGCCCGCCCCGGCGTCGGTGGCTGCGCGCTGGGCGGTGAGGGGTTCGCCGAGGGGGGCGGGGGCGGCGGCGCGCGGCAGCGGTATGCGGACGAGCCCGGCGGCGGCCGCCCGCCTCGTCCGCCAGATCCGCAGTCGGCGCTCGGTGACCAGGGCCGCGCCGTGCAGTGCCCCCCACAGCACGAAGGTCCACGACGCGCCGTGCCACAGGCCTCCCAGAGTCATAGTGATCATGAGGTTCAGGTAGGTCCGGCGACGTCCGCGCCGGCTCCCGCCGAGGGGCAGGTACACGTAGTCGCGCAGCCAGCGCGACAGCGTCATGTGCCAGCGTCGCCAGAACTCCTGCAGGCTGCGTGACGCGTACGGCCGGTCGAAGTTGTCCGGGAAGCGGAAGCCGAGCAGCAGCGCGATCCCGATGGCGATGTCGGAGTAGGCCGAGAAGTCGCAGTAGATCTGGACGGCGTAGCCGTACACGGCGGCGAGGATCTCCGCGGACGAGTGCTGGCCCGGGGCGTCGAAGACCGGGTCGACCAGCCGGGAGGCGAGGACGTCGGCGAGCACCACCTTCTTGATCAGTCCCCCGAGGATGAGGAACGCCGCCCGGGTGGTCGGCACCCGGGCCGGGTCGCGCGGCGTGGCGAGCTGCGGGAGGAACTCGCTGGCCCGCACGATCGGACCGGCCACGAGATGCGGGAAGAACGCCTCGTAGACGGCGAAGTCGAGCAGCGGTGCCGGCGCGTTGATCCCCCGGTGGACGTCGATGACGTAGCTCAGCGCCTGGAAGGTGAAGAACGAGATCCCGATGGGCAGCGCCACCTGGAGCAGCGGGAGCGGCGCGGGCAGTCCGACGTCGGCCAGGGCGCGATCGACGGACAGCGCGAAGAAGCCGTAGTACTTGAACCAGCCGAGCAGGCCGAGGTCGCAGGCGATCGCGGCGGCGAGGATGCGGCGGTCCCGGAAGCGGTGGATCGCCCGCGCGGCGGCCTGGTTGATCAGGGTCGAGGCGACGATGAGCAGGACGAACCGGGCGTCGGCGAAGCCGTAGAAGAAGTACGACGCGGCGAGGATGAACGGCTTCCACAGCGCCGGCCGGGGCATCAGCAGCCAGGACAGCGTCATCACCACGACGAAGAACGCCGCGAACTCGATCGTCGGAAAGATCACGTATGGCCGTCCAGGGAGATCGGGTGGGCGGCGGGTGGCGGGTGGCCCTTCGGGGGCCACATCGATACTCTATGAAGCTAAGAAGATACATAAAGTAGTGACCAGCCGGAGGGTGCGCGCTGACGCGTGGCGGGACGACCGGTGAGATCGGTCGCCTCGGCGGGCGCAGCGGCCCGAATGGGTGAGGTTGGCTCGATTCAGCCGGGAAGGCGTGCACGTCAGCCACGGGATGGCTACCTTCCGACCATGGGCATCGTCACGGTCAACGGCATCGACCTCGCCTACGAGATCCACGGCGACGACGACGGTCTGCCGTTGCTGATGATCGGCGGCCTTGGGCAGCAGCTCGTCGGCTGGCATCCCGACCTGCTCGCCGCGCTCGCCCGGCGCGGCTACCGGGCGATCGTCTTCGACAACCGCGACGTGGGCCTGTCCACCCACCTCGATCACCTCGGCCGGCCCGACCTCGGGGCGATCATCGCCGGACGCTTCGACCTCGCCCCCTACGGGCTCGCCGACCTCGCCACCGACGCGCTGGGCCTGCTCACCGCGCTCGGCGTCGAGTCGGCGCACCTGCTGGGCCTGTCGATGGGCGGCATGGTCGCCCAGATCGCGGCCCTGCGCAGCCCGGAGCGGGTCCGCAGCCTCACGTCGGTGATGTCGCACCCCGGCGACCACCGGGTGCAACCGACGCCGGAGGCCATCGGGTTGTTCCTGCGCCCGGCGCCGGAAGACGTGGAGCAGTCCGTTCTCGCCGCGCACGAGGCGCATCGGGTGCTCGGCTCGCCGGAGTTCGCGCCGGACGAGGCGTGGCTGCGCCGGCGCGCCGAGATCTACTGGGACCGCCGGGCCAGCCCCGACGGTGTGCTGCGCCAGGTCGCCGCGGTGCTCTCCGCCCCGGACCGCACCGCGGAGCTCGCCGGGCTGCGCCCGCCCACCCTCGTCGTCCACGGCGGCGCCGACCCGCTCGTTCCCGTGATCGGTGGCCGGCTCACGGCCGCGGCCATCCCGGCCGCGGAGCTGTTGGAGATCGACGGGATGGGCCACGACCTGCCCCGGCAGGTGTGGGACCGGGTGCTGGACAAGCTGGAGGACGTCGTCGACCGCGGGGAGGCCCCTCGGCGCCCCCTCGCCGCCGCGAGCTGAGCGGACGCGAGCTGAGCGGACGCGAGGCCCGTCGGGTCGCCGCCCACCGGCTCACGCGCCGGGTTTGACCACCATCAGGGCGACGACCACGACCCAGCAGGCGGAGCTCAGCACCGCGCCGCCGGTGACGGTGCCGAGCCGGCGCCGAGCGTCCCCACCGGCGTCGATCTCGGCGACGGCGTGCGACAGGCCGGGTGCGATGACCGCCAGGCAGATCCCGCACGCCACCACCCACAGCACCAGCGAGCCCAGCAGCCAGGAGTCGCTGAACGACCGCACGCTGCCGAACGACCCCTGGTGCACCATCCCCGCGCCGGTCACCGCGATGAGCAGCGACGCCAGCCCGAACCCACGCACCAGTCGGGCGGCGAGCCGCAGCATCGGCAGGGCGCTCGGCCCGGCCCGCAGCAGCCGGGGGACCGCCGCGCAGACCAGGGTCAGCGGTCCGATGACGAAGATCGCGAGAAGGACGTGCAGGGTGAGGAGGAGCCCGAAGCTGCCCGGATGCGGCATGCGCAGACGGTACCGACTGACTCCTCCCGCTTGTACACCGACCGCTTGTACACCGCCTTTGGGCCGACTGTGCTGGTCCTGTGCCCCGTGTGCCCCGTGTGCCCCATGTGCCCCATGCACCTCGCCGGGGCTCGCGGGGCTCGCGCCTCAGAGCGGGTAGGACTGGTAGTAGAGCAGTTTCACCGCCTCGCCGAAGTGCGTCCCGTACAGGCGGTCGGTGGATCCGGCGTAGGCGTAGCTGACCACCCCGTCGATCCAGCCGTGGCCGGGCCCGAGCCGGCCGAACCCGGTGATGAACGGGCCGCNGCTCGCGCCCGCCGTCATCCGGCAGTGAACTCCGATCGCCGGGCCCCCGTACGGGTCGGCCGACCCGGGCCCGGCGCAGTAGATGAGCTGGTTGCCGTCGTACGGCAACAGGCGTGGATAGCCGAAGCTGTACTGCGGGTAGGTGTTCGGCAGGCCGAACGCGATGCCCTGCCCCCCGACCACGTCCTCGATGTGCCGGCCGCCGTGGGTGTTGAACAGTGCGAAGCCGGCGTCGACGTCGAAGCTCGAGCCGCTCGCCCAACCCGGTGTCACGGTCAGCCGGCGGGCGGTCCAGATGCCGTACGGCATGGTCCCGTCGACGTAGCCCGGGACGAAGGCGACCTGCTGGGCGAACTGCGCGCCGGTGCCGCCGTGCAGGCAGTGCCCCGCGGTCACGACGAGGTCGCGGACCGGGCTGGTCACCACGCTCGCCGAACACGCGAAATCGGCGCCGCCGATCGTGGTGAACAGCCGGCCGGTGGTCGCCGTGACCAGACCGCCCCGGGTGTACGGCGTGCCGTCGCTGGGCGGCGGCGGCGTGCTCGACAGTCCGGGGCTCGGGTCGTCGGCGAACGGCGTGCCCGCCGCCGCCGCGCCGGCGTTGGCATCGGCGCGGTCGGTGGTGTGGGAGCCGAAGGCCCGGTCGCGACGTTCGGTCGTCCAGTACCGTTCGACCGCGCGCTGCTCGGCGGCGGTCACCGCCCCGGGCGCCGACAGCGGCGCCGGCCGACCTTGGGTGATCTCGGCGGCGGGGTCGGCCGGCCGGACCGGCCCGGCGTCGGGACCAGCGATCGGCGGGCCGCCGGCCGCCGGCCGCACATCCGCGCCCGGTAGGCCGCCCAGTGCGTCTGGGCCGGGCAGGCCGTCCGCGAGGATCGCGCCGCCCGGCGCGGCCTGGGCGGGGTTGGCCGGCATGGCCGTGGGGGCGAGCCCCACGCCCGCGGCCAGCAGCACGGCGGCGACCAGCCGCGAACGGGCCGGTGGCCGGGGCCGCTGCTCGCGCTGCCGCAGGCTCGCCCGGTGCCTCGCGCCCGTCGCGCCCTCCCCTGCCCTCCGTGACTTCACGATCGCGCAGAGTAGCAGAATTCGAGATCTGGATGGTCGGGGCGCGACGGCCGCCTGCCGGGTGCCGGTCAGATCCCCCGCGGCGGGTGAGGGTCACGGGCCCCGGCCCGGGCGGTCGGCGGCGGGCCTTTCGGGTGCTGTGGGTGCGGCCGACCGTGACCCCGGCGGAGCGTGGCCGGTTGTGGGCCCTGTGGGTGTGGTCAGTCGGCGGGCGCGGCGAGGTGCTCGTGGGCCTGTGCCCAGGTGGGGGCGCCGGCGCCGGCCGGCGGGTGCCAGAAGACGAACCGGGACTGGGCCATGGCGGGTCCGAGGCGGCGCATCGCCTCCCGGTGGTGGGGGTCGCCGACGAACGCGTCCAGCGCGGCCCGGTCCGTCCACGCGGACAGGGTCAGGTATTCACGCCGCAGCGGCCGGGCGACGAGCGAGACGCCGAGGGCGCCGGGCGCGGCGAGCAGGGCTCGCCGGACGGCGAGTGCCGAGCGCAGCATCGTGACCGAGTGTCGGGCCGAGGTGAGGACGAAGCGCGAGGCCATGACCTCGATGGCACCGTCTTCGATGGCACCGTCTTCGATGGCGCCGACCTCGATGGCGCCGACCTCGATGGCGCCGACCTCGGCGCCGGTGCCCGCGGGCTCGGCCGCGCCGGCCTTGCGGCCGGGCGGGGTGGTCCAGGAAATCGTCGGCACGGTGACCCACCTCCACAATAGTCTGACTCGGACCGTTGCTGGGGTCAGGATAGTCTCAAAGAGACGGTATGAGTCAAGCCGTATGATGGAGACCATGGCGGAGATCGTGCTGACACCGGTGTCGTATCTGGTCCTCGGGGAGGTGGCCCGCCGCGGCAGTGCCACGCCCTACGACCTCAAGGTGTCGGTCGCCGAATCGGTCGGGAACTACTGGTCGTTCCCGCACGCGCAGCTCTACAAGGAGCCGCCGCGCCTTGCCGAGGCCGGGCTGCTGGCCGAGGAACGGGAGGCCGGGGGGCGCCGCCGGCGCATCTTCCGGATCACCGACGCCGGTCGGCGCAGTCTGCAGGACTGGCTCTCCTCGGCCGATTCCGGGCGCACCGAACTGCGCGACCTCGGCCTGCTCAAACTCGCGTTCGCCGACCTCGGCCGTCCCGGCGACGTCGCCCGGCTCGCCCGTGCCCAGGCTGCCGCGCACCGGGCGCACCTGGAGGTCTACCGCACGCTGGCCGCGCTGCCGCCGGACGCCATGGTCTGGACGTTGCGGCGCACGCTGGACCTCGGGCTCGCCTACGAGCGGCTCGTGGCGGAGTTCTGGGAGCGGCTCGCCGCCGACCCCGTCGTCACTCGTATCCCCCCGCCCCCCGCCGAGCCCGCGCGGCCGGCGGGGGACACCCCGGGCGGGTCAGCGGGCGACGCGGTGGCGTCCCCGGGAACGCAGGTAGTCCCGGATGACGTAGCTGCCGAGGGCGGTGGGGTCGGGTGACAGGACCCGCCCGCCGTTGCGGCGGGCCATCTCCTCGACGAACTGCACGAGCCGCGGCTCGTCGTCGAGCATGAACACGTTGATGGTCACCCCGCGGCGGGTCAGCCGGTCCACCTCGGCCAGGGTCAGCTCCAGGGTCTCGGGCATCGGCGGCCAGGAGAACGACGGAGTGCCGTCGCGCAGCAGGTGCGCGGTGGGCTCCCCGTCGGTGACGACCATGACGACCGGCTCGGCCTGCGGGTACCGGCTGAGCAGCCGGCCGGCGATGAGCAGGGCGTGCTGCAGGTTGGTGCCCTGGACCATCTCGGAGTCCAGGCCGGCGAGCTCCACCGGCCGCAGTTCGCGGGCGTAGTCCGAGAAGCCGATGATGTGGATCTTGTCCTGTGGGAACGACGTGCTGACGAGGGTGTGCAGCGCCAACGCCGTCGACTTCGCGATCCCCCACGTCCCGCGCAGGGCCATCGAGTAGGACAGGTCGACGAGCAGACAGACCGCGGCGGTGGTGCGCCGCTCGGTCTCGGCGACCTCGAAGTCGCCGACCTCCAGCCGCACCGGCCGGCCCTTGCCGGTCGGCCCGGCGCGCAGCACGGCGTTACGCACCGTGCGGACGACGTCGATCGGTTGGGTGTCGCCGAACTGCCAGGCCCGCGAGGTGCCGAGCAGGTCGCCGGCGGAGCCGGCGTCGGTGAGGTTGTGGTCGCCGCGGCCGCGGGCGGAGACCTGGCGAAAGATCCGGGCCAGCGCCGCCTGCCCGATCCGGCGGACCGCGCGGGGGGTGAGCTCCAGGCTGCCGGCCCGGCGGGTGATGAACCCCTGCTGCTCCAGCTCCCGCTCGATCTGCTGCAGGCTGCGCAGGTCGTCGACGGCGGAACGGCCCAGCGCCCGAGCGACCGCATCCGGGTCGATGTCCTCCAGCGAGGCCCCGGCGTAGTCCTGCCCGAGCGCGGCGGCGAGCTCGTCGAGTTCCGCGAGTTCCTCCAGCGCCGAGGTGGCGTCGCCGAGGCCCAGCGGCTCGTCTCCGGTGAGGCCCTCGCCGAGCCGGCCGCCGCGCCCACGGGCCCGGCCGCCCCAGTTCAGGTCCGGGCGGGAGGCGCGCAGCGCCTGGGCGAGCCGGGACATCTCGGCGGCCAGGCCCAGGTCCTCCATGGCGGTGGACATCAGATCGGCGAGCTCGGAGCGCTGCTGCGGGGTGAGCCCGGCGAGCAGCCGGGCGGCCGCCGCCGCACGGCGCGCCAGCGCGTCGACCAGCTCCTCGAGCGACTGCGGGTTCTCCGGGAAGAAGTCGCCGTACTGGGACATGAACTCGGCGAACGCGGCGTCGGTGTCCTCGCCGCGGGCGTCGGCCTCCAGCAGGGTGTTCAGCGACCCGATCATGTCCCGGATGCGGGCGAAATCCTCCGGCGTCGCCCCTTCCAGGGCCTGCTTCATGCCCCTGAACTGGCTGTCGAGGACCTCTCGGCGCAGCAGCTCGGAGATCTTCTCGTAGGTCTCGCGGGCCTGCGGGGAACGCCAGTCGTACTCGGCCAGCGACCGCACCGCGCGCGCCGGGTCGGCGGGCAGCGCGTCGAGCTCGGCCTCCCGCAGGCGGGCCTCATCCGACGGGTCGGGGAACAGCGCCGCCCGCTCCTGCCCGACGGCCGTGTCGAGCAGTCGGCGGACCTCCTCCAGGGTGCCGTCCATCCGGCCGCGGGACCGGGCCTCGCGTCGGCGCCGCTCGATGGCGCGGCGCATGTCGTCCAGCCCGCGACGGCCCGGCATGCCGCGGCGCAGCAGAGCCTCCAGCGCCTCCCGGGGGGTGCGCCCCTCCAGGATCTGGCGGGACATCTCGTCGAGCGCGCCGGCCGCGGTGAAGGGGGAGGCGAGCGGGTCGGGCCCCCCGTCCCAGGGGCCGTAACGGAATGCGCCGGAGCTCACCGGGGTCCTCCCACGGGGGTCATGTCAGGAGCCGTAGACCGTCCGGCCCGGCAGCTCTTCCTTCGCCAGCCGGCGGTTGAGGTGCAGTCCCTCCATCGCCAGCTCCAGCGCCGCCGCGGCGAGGCCGGGCGACTCCGCGCCATCCACGCCGAGTCGGTTCAGGATCGCCGCGAGACCGGGCACCGGACCGACCCGGCGCAGCAGCTCGGCGGCGGGCACCATGTCGCCCGTCTCGACCGGGCCGTCGGCGTCGAACCGGTTCTGCAGCCCGGTGAGGTCGGCCCCGGCGAGGCGGGCCCGGAACGTCTCGGCGATCGCGCGGCGCAGCAGCAGCGCGAGCACCTCGTCCTCGCGCCCCTCCTCGAGCTGGTCGAACTCGACCTTGCCGCGCACCGCCGGCACGATCGCGGCGAGGTCGACCACCCGGGCGGTGGGCGTCTCCTCCCCGGTCAGCGCCGCGCGGCGGACCGCGGAGGCGGCCACCGTCTCGGCCGCGGCCACCGCCAGCCGGGCCGACACCCCCGAACGCTGGTCGACCTGTGGGGCGTCGCGGACGAGCCGGGTGAACCGGGCCACGATCTCCAGCAGGTGATCGGCGAGCTCGGGAGTGCCCAGCGGCGAGCCCGCCCAGGAGATCACGGACTCCTGGCGGATCAGCGCGAGCTCGTCGGCGAGCTGCAGCGGGTAGTGGGTGCGCACCTCGGCGCCGAAGCGGTCCTTGAGCGGGGTGATGATCCGGCCGCGGTTGGTGTAGTCCTCGGGGTTCGCCGAGGCCACCAGCAGCAGGTCGAGCGGCAGGCGCAGCAGGTAGCCGCGGACCTGGATGTCGCGCTCCTCCAGCACGTTGAGCAGCGACACCTGGATGCGCTCGGCGAGGTCGGGCAGCTCGTTGACGCTGAAGATGCCGCGGTTCGTGCGCGGCACCAGGCCGTAATGCACCGTCTCCGGGTCGCCGAGGGTGCGGCCCTCGGCGACCTTCACCGGGTCGACGTCGCCGATCAGGTCGCCCACGCTGGTGTCCGGCGTGGCGAGCTTCTCGCCGAACCGGTCGGAGCGGTGGCGCCAGCCGATCGGAAGCTCGTCGCCGAGCTGGGCCGCCAGCGCCCGGCAGCGGCCGCAGACCGGCGCGTACGGGTGGTCGTTGATCTCGCAGCCGGCGACGGCGGGCGACCACTCGTCGAGCAGGCTCACCAGGGTGCGGATGAGCCGGGTCTTGCCCTGGCCCCGCTCGCCCAGGAAGACGATGTCGTGACCGGCCAGGATGGCGCGCTCGACCTGCGGCAGGACGGTCTCGTCGAACCCGACGATGCCCGGGAAGCGGGGCGTGTCGCCCTTCATCAGGGCGACGAGGTTGTCGCGCAGCTCCGTGCGGACGGTTCGGTGAACGTGCCCGCTGCGGCGAAGCTCACCCACCGTGGCATAGGGCGGAGCGGTATCCGCCGGCGCGGTGGCCGGGGATGTCGCGGTCGGTGGCATGGAATGACGGGGCGGTGCCGGCAGATCCTCCACGCGTCGACGGTACGTCGACACCGCCCGCGACGCAGCCAAGTCGGCTGCCGTCCGCTGCAGGCGTAGTCGGGGGTACGCCGCCCGCCCCCACCCGAAGGAGCCCGCCCCCGCCCGAAGGAGCCCGCCCCCGCCCGAAGGAGCCCGCCCCCGCCCGAAGGAGCCCTCTTCCCGCCGACCGGCCCAGCCGGGCGGGCCGGCTCCTAGGTGCCGGCGCGCCAGCCACGATGGGTGACCCCCGGTCCGGCCGAAGTGGCATGGCCGAACCAGGCTCCGGTGCCGTCAGGAGCCGTAAGGTGCGACCGAGACGATCTCGACCTTCGCGGAGCGGCCGTTGGGAAGCGTGTAGCTGACGGTCTCGCCTGCCTTGTGGCCGTTCACGGCACCGCCGAGCGGGGAGGCGGGGGAGAACACGTCGATGGGAGTGCTGTGGTCCTCGCGGGAGCCGATGAGGAACTTCTCGGTCGCCTGCTCGCCGGGGAAGCGCACCTCGACGACCGTGCCCGGACCGGCCTCACCGGTGGTGTTGGGCGCCTCGCCCACCTGCGCGTCGCGCAGCAGGTCGGCGAGCTGGCGGATCCGGGCCTCCTGCTTGCCCTGCTCCTCCTTGGCGGCGTGGTAGCCACCGTTTTCCTTGAGGTCGCCCTCCTCACGGGCCGCCTCGATCTTGGTCGCGATCTCCGTGCGCCAGGGGCCGGTGAGGTAGTCGAGCTCGGAGCGGAGCCGGTCGTATGCCTCCTGAGTGAGCCAAGTCTGCTGCGTCACGCGGGTCACGCTCCTCGGTGAACATCAAAAGGGTCACGATATCAAGGTGAATCAAGGAATCCAGGGTCGAGCCCGCTGACTCCTCACGGCGGCTGCTCCACCACCGGGAGACCCCAGACCAGCGGTTCTACCCTCCTGGGTGAACCGTCAGTCCGTGGTTTCGACCATGACCGCACGCCTGGCGGAGCGGGAGCGTGGCGAACGGGTGCCGCACTCCATCGGTCCCCCGGGGCCGGACCGACACCGATGTCGGTACGCCGGCCGGCGACGTCGCACCCGTCACTGCATGCGCGGACGGTGCATTGTGCCACGTCGTTGGGTGACTTTTCCAGATCAAACGTGGAGGCGGGCTCCATGGTTCCGCACAGTGGTGTAGCACGGCGGTCACGTCACGGCCACCCGGGTCGATGGCCGCGGTCTGGCCCGGCCGTCAGCGACAATGGTGGCATGCCTTCGGTCGACGAGCGGCATGGCCTGCGTCTCATGGCCATCCATGCCCACCCCGATGACGAGTCCAGCAAGGGCGCGGCCACGATGGCGCGTTACGCGAGCGAAGGCGTGGACGTGCTGGTCGTGACGTGTACCGGTGGTGAGGAGGGCAGCATCCTCAACCCGGCGATGGACTCACCCGGCGTCGCCGAGCGCATCACCGAGATCCGCCGTGAGGAGATGGAGAACGCCCGGCGCATCCTCGGCGTGCGCCAGGAGTGGCTCGGCTTCGTCGACTCCGGCCTGCCCGAGGGCGACCCGCTGCCGCCCGTGCCACCGGGGCGCTTCGCCACCACGCCACTGACCGCGGCGGCCCAGCCCCTGGTCAGGCTGATCCGCACCTTCCGGCCGCAGGTCATCACGACCTACGACGAGTCCGGCGGTTACCCGCACCCCGACCACATCATGACGCACAAGATCAGCATCGAGGCGTTCGAGGCGGCCGGCGACCCCGAGCGCTATCCCGAGGNGGGGGNGGAAGCCGGGTTCGCCCCCTGGCAGCCGCTCAAGCTGTACTACCACCTCACCTTCCACAAGGAGCGCATCCTGGCGCTGCACGAGGCGCTGCTGGCCCGCGGACTGGAGTCCCCCTACACGGAACGCCTGGACGAGTGGGCCGACCGGGCGGCGGACGCGGGCCGGCTCACCACCCGGGTGCCGTGCGCGGACTGGTTCTCGACCCGCGATCGAGCCCTGATCGCGCATGCCACCCAGGTCGACCCCACCGGATGGTGGTTCCGGGTTCCGCTCGACGTGCAGCGGGAGGCCTGGCCCACCGAGGACTACCAGCTCGCCCGCTCGCTGATCGAGGTCGGCACGCTGCCCGAGGACGACCTGTTCAACGGCGTGTGATCGTGCGCACGGCGGGTGGCCGGCCGGCCGGCGGGGGCCGATCGGCGCCCACCTCGGGCGGTCCAGCGCGGCGTAATGTCGGGGGTGGGTACCGCCGGGAGCCCACGGCGCACCGCCCGCTGGGGCGGAGCCGGCCGCGCGCTCGCGCGGCGCAGCGGCGGGCTGACCGCAGAGTTTGGACCCGGGTGTGAGGACGTCACCGTGAACGAGATCTTCGCCGGTTCGGTGCTGGCCGAGCAGGAGCACAGCGCGGGCGGTCTTGGGTTGCTCATCGTCGTGGGGCTGATCGTGGTCTCCACCGGGCTGTTCTTCATGCTCTCGAGGAGCCTGCGCCGAATGCGCGCGAACGTGGCGAACGGTGATTTCCTCGGGGTCGAGTCCGACCGGCTCAGCGGCCCGGTCGATCCCCGCCAGGCGATCCGCCGCCGGTCGGTGCTGGCCGGCCGGCGGGGCCCGGTGATCGACGGCGAGGTCGTCGGCGATGCCGCGGCCACGGGTGGCGCGGGCGAGCATCTTGACCTGCCCGTCCAGCCCGGCCCCCCGTCCTCCGGCGGCTGAGCCGGGAGCCCCACCACACCATCGCTGCTTCCCTGCCCTTTCAGAGGGTTCTGTGCCCGATTGATCCCTCTGGAAGGGCAGGGTAAGGCCGGAGCGGTCAGCCCAGGGCGATGTTGACGATGCGGCCGGGGACGATGATGACCTTCTTGATGGAGCGGCCCTCGGTCTGGCGCGCGTAGTCGGGGTGCGCGGTGAGCAGCTCGCGGATCACGGGCTCCGCGGCACCGTCGGGCACCTGGAGGGTGAACCGCACCTTCCCGTTCACCTGGACCGGGATGGTCCGCTCGGACTCGGCGGCCAGCGCCGGGTCGCCCACGGGGAAGGCCGCGCGGCTCACCGACTCGCTGTGCCCGAGCCGGGTCCACAGCTCCTCCGCGATGTGCGGAGCCAGCGGCGCGGCCATCAGCACCAGCGGCTCGGCCAGCGCCCGGGGGGTCGCGGACTGGCCGTACCGCTTCGAGACGAAGTTCGTCAGCTCGATGAGCCGGGCGACGGCCGTGTTGAACCGCAGGCCCGCGTACTCCGCCGCCAACGTGATGATCGTCCGATGCAGGACGCGGGTGGCCTCGGCGTCCAGTTGCTCGTCGGAGACGGCGACCGTCCCGCTGCCCTCGTCGACGACCGCGCGCCACAGGCGCTGCAGGAACCGGTGCGAGCCGACGATGTCGTCGGTGTGCCAGGGCCGGTCGGCGTCGAGCGGACCCATCGCCATCTCGTAGACCCGCAGGGTGTCGGCGCCGAACCGGTCGTACATCTCGTCCGGGCTGACGCTGTTCTTCAGGCTCTTGCCCATTTTCCCGGAGCGGCGGTCGACCGGCGCCCCCTGGTGGGTGAACCGGCCGTCGCCGCTCGCCTCCACCTCGGCCGCCGGGACGTACATCCCGCGGGCGTCGGTGAACGCATCGGCCTGGATGTAGCCCTGGTTGAACAGCCGCTTGAACGGCTCCTTGGACGAGACGTGCCCCAGGTCGTAGAGGACCTTCTGCCAGAACCGGGCGTAGAGCAGGTGCAGCACCGCGTGCTCGACGCCGCCGACGTAGAGGTCGACGCCGCCGTCGCCGGCCGCCGCGCCCGGCTTGGCCATCCAGTACCGCTCGACGGTCTCGTCGACGAACCGCTCGGTGTTGGTCGGGTCCAGGTAGCGCAGGTGGTACCAGCAGGACCCGGCCCACTGCGGCATCGTGTTCGTCTCGCGCCGGTAGCGCTTCGGGCCGTCACCGAGGTCGAGGGTGACGCTCGCCCAGTCGGCCACGCGGGCCAGCGGCGGTACCGGATCGCTCTCGTCGTCCTCGGCCATCGCCGTCGGCCGGAAATCGGTCATCTCGGGCAGCTCGACGGGCAGCAGCTCGTCCGGGACGGCATGCGGCAGGCCGTCGTCGTCGAAGACGATCGGGAACGGCTCGCCCCAGTAGCGCTGCCGGGAGAACAGCCAGTCCCGCAGCCGGTAGGACCGGGCCGACCGGCCCGCGCCGAGCTCCTCCAGCCAGGCGACGGTCGTCTTGATCGCGTCGGTCTTGCCCAGGCCGGTGAGCACCGGGGCTCCCGCCGGGCCGGGCAGGTAGGCGCCCTCGCCGCTGAACGCGTCCGGCCACGCCGACGGCGGCGCGCCGGGTGTCACGTCGCGCTCGGCGTACCACGGCTCGTCGGGCGCCAGCACCGCCGGGATCGGCAGGTCGAAGGCGCGCGCGAAGCTGAAGTCCCGGCTGTCGTGCGCCGGCACGGCCATGATCGCGCCGGTGCCGTAGCCGACGAGGACGTAGTCGGCGAGGAAGACCGGGATCTCCGCGCCGCCCACCGGGTTGCGGACATAAGCGCCGGTGAACACGCCGGTACGGTCGATCTCCTCGCCGCGTTGGCGGTCGCTGCGCTGCGCCGCGAAGGCCCGGTAGGCCTCGACCGCGGCGCGCGGCGTCCAGGTCGGGTCGGCGGCAGCGGTCTCAGTAGCGGTCTCAGTAGCGGCCTCGGGGGCGCCGTGGCCGGCCGGGAAGCGCCAGCCGGCCGGGGTGCCCGCCGGCCAGGCGTCGGCGACCAGCGCGTCGACCTGCGGATGCTCGGGCGCCAGCACCAGGAAGGTCGCCCCGGCGAGGGTGTCCGGGCGGGTGGTGTAGACCTCGATGCGCGGCGCGGGGGAGGACCCGGCGGTGCCGGTGACCGCGTCCGTCGTGCCGGCTGGGCGGGTCGTGCCGCCTGCGCCGGTAGCACCGGGGGTGACGAGGGCGAATTCGACGCTCGCGCCGTCGCTCGGGCTGATCCAGTTGCGCTGCATCTGCTTGATCGAATCCGACCAGTCGACCAGGTCCAGGTCGGCGACCAGCCGTTCGGCGTAGGCGGTGATCCGCAGCACCCACTGCCGCAGCGGCCGGCGGAACACCGGGTAGTTCCCGATGTCGCTGCGGCCCTCGGCGGTGACCTCCTCGTTCGCCAGCACGGTGCCGAGCCCGGGGCACCAGTTGACGAGCTGTTCGGAGATGTAGGCCAGGCGGTGGGCGTCGACGACCCGGCGGCGGGCGACCCGGTCCAGCTCGGCCCAGGGCAGGCCCGCCGGGTTCGCGGCGCGCACGGCGTCGACCGACACGGCGGTGGTGCCGGCGGCGGGGCCGGCCACCGGCGAGCGGGTGCCGGCCTCGAACTCGGCGATCAGCTCCGCGATCGGCCGCGCCCGGCCGGCCTGCGGGTCGTACCAGGCGTCGAAGATCTGCTCGAAGATCCACTGCGTCCAGCGGTAGTACCCGACGTCGGTCGTGGCGATCTCGCGGCGGGTGTCGTGGCCGAGCCCCAGTCGGGAGAGCTGCCGACGCATGTTGGCGATGTTGGCGTCGGTGGTCGTGCGCGGGTGCTGGCCGGTGTTGATGGCGTACTGCTCGGCGGGCAGGCCGAAGGCGTCGTAGCCGAACGGGTGCAGCACATGGCGGCCGGACATCCGCAGGTAGCGGGCGAACACGTCGGTGCCGATGTACCCGAGCGGATGCCCGACGTGCAGGCCGGTGCCGCTGGGGTAGGGGAACATGTCCATGATGTAGAACGGCTCGCGCCCGGCGACCTCGTCGAAGCCCGCGGCCAGCGGCCCGACCGGGTTCGGCGAGTTGAACGTCCCCTCGTCGGCCCACCGACGCTGCCAGCGGCGCTCGATGTCCGCGGCGAGCCGGGCGTCGTAGCGGAACCCCGGCTCGTCGCCGGTCCTGGCGGTGGGCGTGGCGCCGGATGAAGATGCGGCGCCGGACGGGGCTGCCGTGGCGTTCGCGGCGCCGGCGTCGGTGCCGTGCTCGGCCGTCTCACTCATTCGCTCGTGCCACCCCAACTCGTTGGTACTCCGACCCTGCGACAACCCTTCCGAGCGCCCGCGACGACCCTTCGACCGCTCTCGCGGCGCAACGGCGGCCTGGCGGACGGCGATCGAGCGAGTGGACGGCGGACGGGCGAGCGAGCGGAGGAGCCGGGATCGTGCCTTTCTCCGAGCGTATCCGGTCCCGTGCACCCCGGTTCCGACCGCACGCCACCACGAGCGGACCGGGCCGGTCGACCCGCCCCGGTTGCGGCGGTGGTCTGGCCTGAGCTCGGTTGGGTGCCGAGAGTGCACCAGCCGACACGCCAGAAGCTGGCCGGGCAGGGTCCGGTCGGGGGTGCCGATGGCCACAGTCGGCGCGCCGGGGCACGGGTGGGGGCATAGCCGCTCGCCGCTTTGGTTGCATAGCCAGTGACCCGGGGCTCCACAGACCCGGGCGACGCCAGACCCTGAGGAGTTGCCCGGTGCCGAACAAGCTGGCGGAGCAGACGTCTCCGTACCTGCTCCAGCATGCGGACAACCCCGTCGACTGGTGGCCGTGGTGCCCGGAGGCGTTCGCGGAGGCGGCCCGCCGCGGGGTGCCCGTGCTGCTCTCGGTGGGCTATGCCTCCTGCCACTGGTGCCACGTCATGGCGCACGAGTCGTTCGAGGACGTGGTCACCGCCGCCTACATGAACGACCACTTCGTCAACATCAAGGTGGACCGGGAGGAGCGGCCGGACGTCGATTCCGTCTACATGGACGTCACGGTCGCCCTGACCGGTCACGGGGGTTGGCCGATGACGGTCTTCCTCACCCCGACCGCCGAGCCGTTCTTCGCCGGCACCTACTTCCCGCCCCGACCCCGGCCGGGCATGGGGTCGTTCCGCCAGGTCATGGAGGCCGTGGTCGCCGCCTGGCAGACCAGGCGGGCGGAGATCGAGGAGTCGGGCGCCGACATCGCCCGCCGGCTGGCGGAGGCGGCGGCGCGCGGCCCGGTGGCCGGGCTCGCCGCGAGCCCGACGTCCGGCGTCGCCGACGAGCTGAGCCCGCCGCTGCTGGACACGGCCGTCGCGGGCCTGTCCGCCCGGTTCGACGCTCGGCACGGCGGATTCGGCGGGGCGCCGAAGTTCCCGCCGTCCATGGTCGCGGAGATGCTGTTGCGCCACGCCGCCCGCACCGGCGACGAGCACAGCCTGGAGATGGTGGCGCTCACCTGCGAGCGGATGGCCCGCGGCGGCATGTACGACCAGCTCGCCGGCGGCTTCGCCCGCTACAGCGTCGACGCGACGTGGACCGTCCCGCACTTCGAGAAGATGCTCTACGACAACGCCCAGCTGCTGCGGGTGTACCTGCACCTGTGGCGGGCCACCGGCTCGCCGCTGGCCCAGCGGGTGGTCCGGGAGACCGCGGCGTTCCTGCTCGCCGACCTGCGTACCCCGCAGGGCGGGTTCGCCTCGGCGCTCGACGCGGACGCGGTGCCCGCGGGCGTCCCGGCGGCGCACGCGCAGCCCGAGGAGGGCGCGAGCTACTCGTGGACGCCCGCCGGCCTGCGCGCCGCCCTCGGCGCGGACGACGGCGCCTGGGCGGCGGAGATCTTCGGCGTCACCCCGGAGGGCACGTTCGAGCACGGGACGTCCGTGTTGCAGTTGCCGGCGGACCCGCCCGACGCGGTGCGCTTCGCGGCGGTGCGCGCGACCCTCGCCGCCGCCCGGGCCGGCCGTCCGCAGCCCGCCCGGGACGACAAGGTGGTCGCCGCCTGGAACGGGCTGGCGATCGCCGCCCTCGCCGAGGCCGGCGTGCTGCTCGATGAGCCGGCCTGGATCCGCGCCGCCGAGGACGCGGCCGTGCTGCTGCGCGACGTCCATCTCGTGGCGGGCCGGTTGCGGCGCACCAGCCGGGACGGCCGGGTCGGGACGAACGCCGGTGTGCTGGAGGACTACGGCGACGTCGCCGAGGGGCTGCTGACCCTGCACCAGGTCACCGGGGATCCGGAGTGGCTGACCCTGGCCGGCGAGCTGCTCGACGTGGTCCGGGCCCGGTTCGCCGCACCGGACGGCGGCTTCTTCGACACCGCGGACGACGCGGAGGCACTGCTGCGCCGCCCCCGCGACGACTCGGACTCGGCGACCCCGTCGGGCCAGGCGGCGGTGGCGGGTGCCCTGCTCACCTACGCGGCCCTGACCGGCTCGGCCGAGCACCGGCGCACCGCCGAGGCGACCGTCGCCCGGTTCGCGCCGCTGCTGTCCCGCGACGCCCGGTTCGCCGGCTGGGCCGGGGCGGTCGCCGAGGCGCTGCTCGCCGGGCCGGCCGAGGTCGCCGTCGTGGACAGTCCGGCCCTGGAACGGCTCGCCCGGCTGGGCACCGCGCCGGGGGCCGTCGTGGTGACCAGCGGGCCGTTGGTCGCCGGGCGGGGGGCCCCAGGGGNGTACGTCTGCCGGGACTTCGTCTGCGAGCTACCCGTGCATACCGCGGAGGAGGTCCGCAGTCAGCTCGGCGTGAAGGTCGCCACCTGAGGCCCCAGGCACTTTCACTCGTGACCCGGTAAGCGTGTAATCGTCGGCGGGGTGTGTCGGCGCGCACCCCGGCGGGGCCACGGCTCCGGACCAGTTCGGCAGGCCGGGCCCGTCCGCGGGCCCGGCCCGGGGGACCTGAGGAGACTCGTCATGTCCGGTCCGCGTGGGCGCGGTTATGGCAGGCCGGGGGACCGGGCGGAGTCGGTGCCGGCGCAGGACGCGCCGGACTGGTTCGCGGCCCACATCCCCGCCGGGTGGTTCACCGGCCCGCCGGCCGTGGTCGTCGACCGGGACGAGATCACCGTCGTCGGGGAGCTCCCCGTCGAGGAACCCCTCCTTCACTCCGGAGGGGTGGAGCTGCCGGCTGGGCGTGATCCGGAGGCCGCCGCCCTGATCCGCCGCTTCCGCGAGCGCACCCGGGACGAGCGGATCGCCATCGCCGCCGAGGCCGAGCGGCGCTACGGGCGCAAGGTCGCGTGGGGGGCGACCGCCGGCACGGCCAGCGAGCTGTTCACCGTGCTGTCCGTGCCGGTGATGACGCGGCTGCGCCAGCCGGAGCGTCAGGTGCTGGACACGCTCGTCGAATCCGGCGTGGCACGCAGCCGCAGCGAGGCGCTGGCCTGGTGCGTCCGGCTGGTCGGGGACAACTCCGACACCTGGCTGCGCCAGCTTCGCGAGGCCCTCGAACAGGTCGAGAAGATCCGCTCCGAGGGCCCCGGCCGCTGACCTCTCCTCCTGCGCCGCCGTGTGTCGGGCGGGTTGGGCGGGTTGGGCGGGTCGGGCGGGTTGGGCAGCGGGTCGGGCGGGTCAGTAGATCGCGAACATCAGGGCGATGTAGTGGCAGGCCGCGGCGACGAGGGTGAAGGCGTGGAACACCTCGTGGTAGCCGAAGGTCGCCGGGGCCGGGTCCGGTCGCCGCGCGGCGTAGACGACGGCGCCAAGGCTGTAGCAGACGCCGCCGACCAGCAGCAGGACCATCGAGGCGATCCCGGCCCGGTGGGCGAGCTCCGGGATGACGAAGATGGCGACCCAGCCGAGGGCGATGTACAGCGGCACGGTCAGGTACCGCGGGGAGTGCAGCCACAGCATCCGGATGGTCACGCCGAGTGCCGCTCCGCCCCACACCACGGCCAGGACCACGCGAGCCGTGCTCGCCGGCATCGCAAGGAGGNCAAAAGGGGTATAAGTCCCGGCGATGAAAATAAAGATCATTGAATGGTCGAGGCGTTTCATGCGCGCTCGAGCACGTGACGTCGACCACATCGTGCGATGGTAGAGCGCGCTCGTTCCGAACAGCGCCGCAATACTCAGTGCGTATATCGCGATCCCCAGTCGGGCACGGAGCGTGGTGGCCAGCGCCACGGCAAGGAGACCCAGTGCAAGGCTTACGGGGAATGCCCCGGCATGTAGCCATCCCCGCATACGTGGTCGCACCAGGTCACGGGGGTGGGCGGGGCCGTCCGCCTGCGGAGGCCCGGCGGGCTGCTGCGTGAGGGAAGCCACGCCGAGGACGATAACCCGAGGCTTCCGCCAGCCACGAGACGGAGTCACCCGGCGGCGGTCCGTCCGTACCGGTGCGTGATGGATCCGACGCTTCTGTCCACTCGCTATCGCGCGACTGCGGGGGGAACGCGCGGTACAGTCTAATGATCCTGAACGCGGCCTCGAACTGCCCCTGTACCGCGGGTTTTGTCAGCGCGTGAACGAATACGTTCGAGTACTGAAGTCGGCACCTGCGCACGGGGCAAGAACGCGGCGGGTTCGACTCGACCGGAGGTGTGAGCTGTGACGACCGCGGCACAGATTCCGGGGCTGGAAGCGGCCCCGACGAAGCACGCCAGGCTGGTCGCCTGGGTGCGTGAGATCGCCGAACTCACCCAGCCGGAACGGGTTGAGTGGTGCGACGGATCGGAGGCCGAGTTCGACCGGTTGACCAGTCTCCTGATCGAGAAGGGGACCCTGGTCCGGCTGGACGACGAAAAGCGTCCCAACAGCTTTTACGCCGCCTCGGACCCCAGCGACGTGGCCCGGGTCGAGGATCGCACCTACATCTGCTCCGAGAAGGCCGAGGACGCCGGCCCCACGAACAACTGGATGGACCCGGCGGAGATGCGGGTCAAGCTCCAGGGCCTGTTCGAGGGCTCCATGCGCGGTCGCACGATGTATGTCGTGCCATTCTGCATGGGTCCGCTCGGATCGCATATCTCGGCCCTCGGGGTCGAAATCACCGACTCGCCTTACGTTGTCATTTCAATGCGCACCATGACCCGTATGGGAGCGCCCGCACTCGAACAGCTCGGTGAAGACGGCTTCTTTGTGCCGGCGGTGCATTCGCTTGGCGCTCCGTTGGAGTCCGGTGCGGCCGACGTCGCTTGGCCGTGCAACACGACGAAGTACATCACCCATTTCCCGGAGACCCGCGAGATCTGGTCTTATGGATCGGGTTACGGCGGTAACGCACTGCTCGGCAAGAAATGCTACGCACTGCGCATCGCGTCCGTCATGGCGCGCGACGAGGGCTGGCTCGCCGAGCACATGCTCATCCTCAAGCTGACGTCGCCCGCGGGCAAGGTTCACTACATTGCCGCGGCTTTCCCGTCGGCCTGCGGAAAGACCAACCTCGCGATGCTCATTCCCACCCTTCCCGGGTGGAAGGCGGAGACTGTCGGTGACGACATCGCGTGGATGCGGTTCGGTGAGGACGGCCGGCTCTACGCTGTCAACCCCGAGGCCGGCTTCTTCGGTGTCGCCCCCGGCACGGGTGAGCAGACCAACCCGAACGCGATCAAGACGCTGTGGGGCAACACGGTCTTCACGAACGTGGCCCGCACCGACGACGGCGACGTCTGGTGGGAGGGGCTGACCAAGCAGGCCCCGGGGCACCTCACCGACTGGAAGGGCCACGACTGGACCCCCGAGTCCACCGAGCCCGCCGCGCACCCCAACGCCCGCTTCACCGTCCCCGCCGGGCAGTGCCCGACCATCGCCTCCGAGTGGGAGGACCCGAAGGGCGTGCCGATCTCGGCGATCCTGTTCGGTGGGCGCCGGGCGACCGCGGTTCCGCTGGTCACCGAGGCGCCCGACTGGCGGCGCGGGGTCTTCTTCGGCTCGATCGTCGCCTCCGAGACGACCGCGGCCCAGGCCGGCGCGATCGGCAAGCTGCGCCGCGACCCGTTCGCGATGCTCCCGTTCTGCGGCTACAACATGGCCGACTACTTCGCCCACTGGCTCGAGGTCGGCCAGAAGGCCGACCAGGCGAAGCTGCCCCGGATCTACTACGTGAACTGGTTCCGCAAGAGCCCGGAGGGCAAGTTCCTCTGGCCCGGCTTCGGCGAGAACAGCCGCGTCCTGGCCTGGATCGTCGGCCGCCTCGAGGGCCAAGCCGACGGTGTGGAGACCCCGCTCGGTGTCCTGCCGACCAGGGACGCCCTGCCGACCGAAGGCCTCCAGATCGACGAAGCCGACCTGGACGCCCTGCTCACAGTCGACATCGACGTCTGGAAGCAGGAGGCCGACCTGATCCCCGAGCACTACCAGACGTTCGGCGACCGGCTCCCCGCCGCTCTCTGGGCCGAGCACGAGGCCCTGGTCAGCCGTCTCGACGGCTGACCCGCGACACCAGCGTCACCCCGGCCCGCGCCGGGCGGTTCCCCCGCCCGCGCGGGCCGTCGCATGTCCGCCCCCAGCCGGTTCCCGCCGGATGCCCGCCCCGACCGGCTTCCCCGACTGGTTGCGCTCTGTCACGATTCCCGTGTACGGCGCACGCACTTGTGCGCCCGTTATGCCGTGGCCGGCGGCCCCGCATTCACCGGAAAACGGGCCCGCTCTCCGCTCCCTGGGCCCGGCGGCCCGCATGTTCCACGGGCACCTGCGCGTGTCGTCGCGGGGATTTCCTGCAACGTCCGTGACTGATCGGCGGATTTCCGTCAAGGGGGCGTGAGGGTCGGTCGGCAGGAGAATCGGACCCCGCCGGGCCGCCCGCTCCTCGGAAATTGTGGTCCGTCCAGCCCCGTGCCGCCCGATCCATCCGGCCCGAGTCGTTCCATCCACATTTCCCGGTGTTGCCGGGCCACCTCGCCATGTTTCCGAAAGACTTCCGGCCACCCCGTACGCGCCCGGAAGGGCACTCGCGTTACCTGGGTCCCAGGCCGGAGCCGCCCGATTCCTTGCTCCTGGTCCGGAGCTGATCCCGGCGGCCGGCAGATTCCCGATCACCGTCCCGTGGCACCCGCCCCGAGGATCCGGGTCGGTTAGGTACTCCTAACCTTTCCTGGTCTTCTCGGGACCATGGCATCCTCGACCCCACCGGCAGACCGCACCGCCCGCCCTTGTCGCCCTGGCGTGTTCTCCGCTTCGCCGCATCCGGTACCCTCCGCTCCCTTTCCGTGATTTCCTCACCTCTCCGTGACGCCTTTCCGCCTTCGCGGCCGGGAGGACGCGCCCCCTGCTCCCGGCTGCCCGCTCCGCCCGCCGGCCCCCGTGGCCCTGCCGTGCGGGTCTCCATCCCCTGCCGGGCCCCGACCCCACCGGTCCTACGCCGCGCAGCCGAAGATCACAGTGTTCCGCGGAACCGCGCCCGGCTGCCTGACCTCGACGGGAACGATGAGCCCCACCTCCACACCTCGACAATCTGGAGGGGAGCGGAACTGCTGGAGGTTGATGGCGGGCCGAGGGCCTGGGGTGGTGATCAACCTCCAGCGATTGCTGNCGTGCGGGGAGGTTGATCACTTCTGATGGGTTCCGGGGGATGGTGCTCCGGGCTTGGGGCGGGGATCGACCGCGTGACGGGGTTGTTGCTCGGGTGCGACTCTATTGATCTTGTGGTCTGGATGTGGTGCGGCTTGCGGGAAGGTCGGTGAGTGCTGGCCGGCGCCCTGGGGAGGAGGGCTGCTGCGGGGCGTCACGATCGGGGCGCTATGTCACCGAAAGGGACACAGTAGGCACCCGAGGAGGCAAAACGTTTCCCGTTCTTAACGCAACGTGTTGCTCGAAGTGGGTCGCCATCCTGGGAGGTGGCAGCTACCGTGAGAGCCCTAGCGTCTCAAGCCGTGGTCCGGCGTGGTGCCGGACCTCTCGGGAGGCCCCTCGGTGCCGCAAGCGCGACTACACCAGGAGGCCGGTGCCCGGCTCCTGGAGGGGTCGGTCCCGGACTACCTCCGAGTAAGCGGGTGGGCGTGTGCCACGAACGCATGTCGTCGACACAAGCGTGCTGCTTTCTGATCCTGGCGCGCTGCTGCGGTTCGCGGAGCACAATGTCGTGCTCCCCCTCGTCGTCATAGGGGAGCTGGAGGGCAAGAGGAACCACCCGGAGCTGGGCTGGTTCGCCCGGGAGGCCCTGCGCCTGCTGGACGACCTGCGCATTCGGCACGGTCGCCTCGACCAGCCCATCCCGCTGGCGGGTGGGGGAACGCTTCGGGTGGAACTTAATCACACCGACGCGGCGGTGCTTCCACCGGGGTTCCGGGTGGACACGAACGACTCGCGGATCCTGTGTGTCGCGATGAACCTCGCCCGCGAGGGCGCGGACGTCGTGCTGGTCACCAAGGACCTTCCGCTGCGGGTCAAGGCCTCGGTGCTGGGGCTGCCGGCGGAGGAGTACCAGGCGTTGTCGCCGGTGGACACCGGCTTCTCCGGCATGGCGGAGCTCACCGTCGCCCAGGAGGACCTCGACCGGCTCTACTCCCGTGAGTACACGGAGATCCTGGAGGCCGCCGATCTGCCCTGCCACACGGGTCTGGTGCTCACCACGGCAGGCGGCAGCGCCTCGGCGCTCGGCCGGGTCACGGCGGACAAGCAGGTCCGGCTGGTGCGCGGGGACCGGGACGCGTTCGGGCTGCACGGGCGGTCCGCGGAGCAGCGGGTGGCGCTCGACCTGCTGCTCGACCCGGACGTCGGCATCGTCTCGCTCGGCGGTCGGGCCGGCACCGGCAAGTCGGCGCTGGCCCTGTGCGCGGGTCTGGAGGCGGTGATGGAGCGCCGGGCCCACCGGCGGGTCGTCGTCTTCCGGCCGCTCTACGCCGTCGGCGGTCAGGAGCTCGGTTACCTGCCGGGCAGCGAGAACGAGAAGATGGCGCCCTGGGCGCAGGCCGTGTTCGACACCCTCGGTGCCCTGGTCTCCCAGGAGGTGATCGAGGAAGTCGTCGACCGGGGGATGCTGGAGGTGCTCCCGCTCACCCACATCCGCGGGCGGTCCCTGCACGACGCCTTCGTGATCGTCGACGAGGCGCAGTCGCTGGAGCGTGGAGTCCTGCTCACCGTGCTGTCCCGGCTGGGGCAGGGCTCTCGGGTGGTGCTCACGCACGACGTGGCGCAGCGCGACAACCTGCGGGTCGGTCGGCATGACGGGGTCGCGTCGGTCATCGAGACGCTCAAGGGTCACCCGCTGTTCGCGCACGTCACGCTCACCCGCTCGGAGCGTTCGCCGATCGCGGCGCTCGTGACCACGATGCTGGAGGACCTGGTTCTCTGACGCGCCGCACCCGGACCGGGCCCGCGTGGTGGCCCGGTCCGGGGTCCAGTCCGCGGATCCGGCCGGGCGCCGGCGGGCCGCGGGAACGCCCGGCCGCCCTGGATGGTTGTCAGAGGAGACACTCACCGGAGGTGGCACAGATGTTCTTCGGTCGCCATAAGACCACGCTGCCCACGCCCGAGGAGGCGCTCCCCGGCCGGGATCGCCCGGTTTTCGTGGGCGACTCCCGGCACACCGTCCTCGGCACCTCGTTCACCGGGCCGTTCCCGGACGGGCTGGACACGGCCGTGTTCGGCCTTGGCTGCTTCTGGGGCGCGGAGCGCGCGTTCTGGCAGGTGCCCGGCGTGTACACGACCGCGGTCGGCTACGCCGGCGGATCCACCCCCAACCCGACGTACGAAGAGGTGTGTTCCGGGCAGACCGGGCACACCGAGGCCGTGCTGGTCGTGTTCGACCCGGCGAAGGTCTCCTACGCCGAGTTGCTGAAGGTGTTCTGGGAGGGGCACGACCCGACCCAGGGCATGCGCCAGGGCAACGACGTGGGCACCCAGTACCGCTCGGCGATCTACACGACGTCCGAGGCGCAGGCGGTGGCGGCCGGCGCGAGCCGGGACGGGTTCGAGAAGGTCCTGCAGGGCGCGGGCTTCGGCCCGATCACCACCGAGATCGCCCCGGCGGGCCCGTTCTACCTTGCGGAGGAGTACCACCAGCAGTACCTGTCGGACGCCAAGAATCCCTACGGCTACTGCGGCCTCGGCGGCACCGGGCTGTCCTGCCCGGTGGGCGTCGCAACCGCGGACGGCTGACCGCGGACGGCTGACAGCGGCCGGTGGTCTGGGCCACCGGCCGGTCATCGCCTTCGCCGAGCGCGGCGGATCAGCCTGAGGCCGTGGGATCAGCTCTGGGTGGCGTGGCGTGGTTCCGCGTCGTCGGGGGCGGCTGCCGGGGCCGGGCGGCGGGCCGGCGCGGTGGGCGCCCCGTCGATGGTGTGGACGTCCCGCCCGACCGGGATCCGGGCGATGCTGTCCACGACCGCGGTCGGACGGTAGGGGAACCGCTCGATGTCGGCGTGCGTCGTGATGCCGGAGAGCACGAGCACGGTGTCCATCCCGGCCTCCAGGCCGGCGACCACGTCGGTGTCCATCCGGTCGCCGATCACCACCGTCGTCTCGCTGTGCGCGGACAGGGTGTTCAGGGCGCTGCGCATCATCAACGGGTTCGGCTTGCCGACGAAGTACGGGGTGACCCCGGTCGCCTTTGTGATCATGGCGGCGACGGCGCCGGTCGCCGGAAGGAGCCCCTCGACCGACGGTCCGGTCGGATCGGGGTTCGTCGCGATGAAGCGGGCGCCGTCGCGCACCAGCCGGATCGCCCGCGTGATCGCCTCGAAGCTGTAGGTCCGGGTTTCCCCGAGCACCACATAATCCGGCGAGCTGTCGCTGAGCACATATCCGATGTCGTGCAGCGCCGTGGTGAGCCCCGCCTCGCCGACGACATACGCCGAGCCGCCCGGCCGCTGCGTGTGCAGGAACAGCGCGGTGGCGAGCGCGGAGGTCCAGATTCGCTCAGGCGGGATCTCCAGGCCCGAGCGGGACAGTCGCGCCGACAGATCGCGGGCCGTGTAGATCGAGTTGTTCGTCAGTACCAGAAAGCCGAGGCCCGAGGCGATGACGCCGGCGATAAACGCGTCCGCCCCGGCAATCGGGTGTTCCTCGTGGACGAGAACGCCGTCCATGTCGATGAGATAGTTCTCGATGATCCGTTCCGACATGGCCACTGATTCTGCCCGCCGGCCGGCCCGACGGCGGGCAGGGGCGGTTACTGGGAGGGGCGTCTCACAGCACCGCGACGCCGGCGGCCTGCTGGCTGGCCGGCAGCGTCAGACACAGGGCGGGGACGACGAGCCACTCCCGCAATCCCTCGTCGTGCGCGTACTTGTGCGCGTAGCCCGGGCTGCGGAACGGGCCGACCACCCCGCGCACCCGCCCGCCCGGGCCCCCGAGCACGACCACGGCCCAGGCGGCGGCGTCGTCGTCGTCGTCCGCCGCCCGGTCCGGCAAGGATGTGGATTCCCACCAGTACGGCCCACCCTCGACCATTCACGCCCCCTTATGCATGTTTTCCAGCGGCCACCCGTGATGGCGACACATGGTTCGGCAGGTCATCGCGCCGGGCGCGCACATTCGCGTCGCTGGATGTCGTTGCCGAAATGATCGTCGCCTGGTCCCTCCGGCCGGGCCGGCGATGCGCCACGATGCACGCCGACGCCGTGGATGGCCCCTCCGATATCGTGCGCCTTCCCGTCGTCTTGTCCATCGAAACAGCCGAATTTTTTCTCGGCGGTGTCCGACGGACAGCTCACGGAACGCGCATCTGCATTGGCTGGTGCACGGCCGTTCTCACTCGGCATACGTTCGCGGCGGTCCGGGCACGGCCGAATCGAAAATGTGACAAACATCGTCGAGTGCTCCGGCGACCCACCGCGGGGTGGCGCGAGGGTGGCGCCCGGCGTGGGCTCGGCGGGGTGCGATCGCGGTCCGGCGGGGATGCGATCGCGGTCCGGCGAGGGGTGGATCTGGCCGGGAGCGGCGGGCGGTCGGAGAGGTCTCGGGGCCGGCCGGCGGCGACCCGGGCGCAACGTCCGGGTTGATTCGGGCGTCTGTTCTGTCGGTTACTTCTCGCGATGTGGGGGATCCGTGCGCCGGCGCCGTAACGATTACCGCAACTGGGAGGAACTGTCCCGCCAGGAGCGCCGCCGGGGCCTCGCGATCCTGGGCGTGGCCGGCGCCGGTGCGGTGACCGCGGTGTACCTGATTGTCGGCGGCGGCGGAACACAGGCCGAGGCCGGCGCGGTGGTCCCGCCGACCATCGACGTGAAGACCCAGCTCGCCACCTGGTACGCCACCACTGCCGGGATCCGCGACGAGATCGTGGCGTCCGTCAACGTGGTGCGCACGGACATCCAGGCGTCCGACGGCACGGCGCTGAGGCCGGCGTGCGTCCAGCTCGGCCAGGCCGTGGACCGGATCGGTGCGCTCGGCGTGCCGCCCGTCGCCACCGCCAGCCAGACCTGGACCGACGGCGCCACCGCCTACGCCCAGGCCGTCACCGCCTGCGGGAACCTCTTCGACGGCACCGCCCTGCCCCCGCCGGTCCTGCTCCAGCGCACGACCGATGCCCTGAACACCGCCGACGGCCACTGGACGAGGCTGGCCGCCCAGATCGGCGCGCCGGCGCAGATCGTTGCGACGAACTAGCACGTCGCCCGTGGGCGTCTGCCCTGCCAGACTCGGGCAGGTGGACCATCTCGCGCTCATCGAGGCCGAGGGCGTCGCGTTGCTGGCGACGACCAGCGAGCATCTCGACAGTCCCGTGCCGACCTGCCCGGGTTGGAGTTCGCGCCGCCTTCTGCGGCACGTCGGACGCCTGCTGCACAGCGTCAGCGCCGTCGTGGCGCGGGGCACGACCGAGCCGCCGCCGCCGAATCCGCCCGCGCCCACCGACGACGAGGGACTGATCGCCTACTACCGGCGCTCCCTCGACGACCTGCTGCGCGTGCTGCGCGAGACCGATCCCGCCCGGCCGGCGTGGAACCACACCGGGGTGGCGCCGCCGGTCGCCGGGTTCTGGCACCGCCGCCTCGCCCAGGAGCTCACCGTGCATCGCTGGGACGCCGACAACGCCGTCGGCGCCGCTCGCCCACCCGCGGCGGAGGTGGCCGCGGACGGCGTGGACGAGCTGCTGACCATCCTGCTGCCCGGCGAGCGCGCCCGCGCGACGACCACCGGACTGGCTCACGGTGGCGTGCACGTCCACCTCACCGACGTCGAGGGGGAGTGGCTGGTCGCGCTGGCCGGCAACGACGTCACCGTGACCCGGGAGCATGCCAAGGGGGACGCCGCCCTACGTGGCCCCGCCGCCGCCGTGCTGCTCGCCCTGTGGGGCCGGCTGCCGTTCGACGATCCCGATCTCGCCGCCTTCGGTGACGTCGCTCTGCTCCCGGCGCTGCATCCCGGCGTCTGACCCGCCCGGGCACACCCGAGCGGCGGCCCCCGAGCGGCCGGGGCAGCACCACGGTGGTGCCACCCGGGTGTGCCGCCGGACGGCGCTACCGGGGGTGGCGGCCCGCCAACGGGATGGCATCGCGGTGCCGGCACTCACGTGCGGCCCGCGGGCGTCAGGAACCACCCTGGCGGGTGTCAGGAACCACCCTGCGGGCGTCAGGAACCACCCTGCGGGCGTCAGGAACCACCCTGCGGGCGTCAGGAACCACCCTGCGGGCGCCGGAACAGGGTCGCGGTGGGCGCGGCCTGGCTCAGGGTCGCCTTCGCCGGGGTGAACAGGAACGACTGCTGCGGCACGCCGTCCGGCCCGAGCAGGAACGCCCGCTCGATCGAGTCGACCGTGATGCGGGCCCCGCGGTCGATGCCCGCCCCGACGACGCGGGTGGCCTCGATCGTCGAGATGTCCTCGGCGACCGTGCCGGGGGGAAGCTCGACGGCGGTCGCGGCGGGGGNGTCCTGTTCGATCGCCCAGAGGGGATAGATCTTGTTCGACCGGTAGGTCTCGCTGTTGCCGGACAACCGCACGCCGACCGACAGACCGACCCAGTTGTTCTCCGTGTTCGGCGTCCCCACCGTGTTCTTACGGATGATCAGATAGAGGTAGTTGCGCGGGTCGCTGATCTTCGTGGTGGAGTTCGGCGCCTTGTTCTCGTCGACCTTGCCCTCGCGGGCGACCTCCTGCGCCATCACCCAGTAGGTCCACGGGTTGCGGTCCATCTGCCGCTCGCGGGCGTCGGCGTTCGGGTCGAGGGTGTCGGCGGCGGACAGGGCGAACCGCATCGGGCCGTCCGGGTTCTGGCACATGCCGTTGTTCAGCGTGCACGTCCCGAGCAGCGGGTGACCGCCCTCGGAGCGGCCGGTGAAGGGCTGCGTCGTGTGGTCGGGGCCCTGGATGACCGCGCTGCCGGGGATCGCGTTGCCGGCGGCGTCGATCTCCACCTGGTAGGTCCACTCGATGTCGGTGGTGCGGCCCCACTGCGCCATCAGCGCCGGGGCGGACGTGCCGCCGTCCTCGTTGCTCCAGACCATCGAGTAGGTCAGCAGCCGGTGTCCCGAGATCGCCGTCGGCGCCTCGGAGTGGAAGGCCAGCAGCGGCGTGTCCGTGATCGCGTTCTGGAACGGTCCGCCGGCCAGCGGGTCCGCCGCGGTCGCCGACGACGGCGCGCCCGCGTCGGGAGAACCGGCGGTGGGCAGCGGCACCGTCCGGCCGTACACCACCGGGGCGTGCGCCAATGCCTGGTAGCCGCTGTCCTGGGGCGTGACCGTCCGGAAGGTGAAGCCGGTCAGCCGGGCCGACGCGGCCGCCTGCGGCGAGCGGTCGGCGGCGAACTGCGCCCGCAGGGTGTGGTCCCCGGCGGCGAGGTGGCCCAGCGCCAGGCTCCGCTTGATCGGGAACGAGGCGGGGATGACGACGTCGGTGGCGTAGGTGTTGTCGACGAACAGGGACACCACGGCCGACTCGCTGCCCGGCGAACCCCACGACACGCCGGGCGCGGCGGTGGTGACGTCGAGCAGGACCTCGCCCTCGGCGCCGGTCCGGAACGGCATCGAGGTGTCCTGCCCCCGGTTCAGCACGACCTCCGCCGGCGGTGCCGGCGCCTTGTCACCGGAGCCGCACGCCCCGAGCCCGACCGTCAGTGCGGCTGCGGCCAGAGCCGCACCCACCGCCCGCCGCAGTCCCCTCGACACCCGCGTTCCTCCCCGAAATCGGGGAGGTCGCCACCCGCGCGGCCGTTCCCCACGTCCCCGATTCCCGTACACATCCTGCTCTGTAGTGAATTGTCGTCCTGCACCGGTACGGCCGGCGCCGAGCGGGTGGCCACGCGTCCGGTGGCGGCGATGATGGGCTGATGGCAATCCCGAGGCGGGCGAGTTGCTCAGGGCAGGGAGAGTGGGGACATGGCGCAGGGACGACACGGCGGGCCGGCGGGGGACGGGGCCGGCGAGGGCGGCGGGGTCACGGCCGGCACCGGTGGGTCGCCGCAGGCCGCCGGACCCGCCGGACCCGCGGGGATCGCCGCGGCCGATCCCTCGACCGCGGCGGCCCTCGCGGTGGGAATCACTCCGTGCCGGGTCTCCAGGAAGGAGTATGAGAGGGAACTCGACCGCCTGCAGACCGAGCTGGTTCGGATGCAGGAATGGATCCGGCATACCGGATTCCGGCTGGTGGTGGTCTTCGAGGGGCGGGACACCGCGGGCAAGGGCGGCACCGTCAAACGCATCCTCGAGCGGCTCAACCCCCGCCAGTGCCGGGTCGTCGCGCTGGGCACGCCGACCGAGCGGGAACGCACCCAGTGGTACTTCCAGCGCTACCTGGCGCACCTGCCCGCCGCCGGCGAGATCGTGCTGTTCGACCGGAGCTGGTACAACCGGGCGGGGGTCGAGCGGGTGATGGGATTCTGCACCGACGACGAGTACGACGACTTCCTGCGCACCTGCCCGCAGCTCGAGCGGGCGCTGGTCCGCTCCGGGATTGTCCTGGTGAAATACTGGCTGTCGCTCAGCGACGAGGAGCAGGAGCGTCGCTTCCAGGAACGCATCGACAATCCCGGCAAGCGGTGGAAGCTGTCGGCGATGGACCTGCAGGCACGGGCCCGTTGGGTGGATTTCGCGGCGGCCAAGGACGAGATGTTCGCCTACACCGACATTCGTGAGGCGCCCTGGTACGTGGTGGACGCCGAAGACAAGCGCACGGCCCGGCTCAACCTGATCAGCCATCTGCTGTCGGTCGTGCCGTACGGCGACGTGCCGCATGACCGCGTCGTGCTGCCCCCGCGGCAGGAGAAGGCCTACAAGCGACCCCCGATCGACAGCCAGACCTGGGTGCCGCGCCGCTACGCGCGGGGCTGAGCGGGCCGTCCGGCGGGCCAGGCGGCCCGCCGCGGGTGGCGCGCAGGTGCCACCTGATCAGGGTGAGACGGCCCTCGCACAACCGCCCTTTCGGTGCCGGTCGAGGACCTGCGCCGGCCGTCCGTCGGGTGGCGCCACCGGGTCGACGGGCCTGCCGGCGGTGGCCGTAACCTCCCGCTGCCCGCGGTTCTTCGGCACCCACCCGCGGCCCGTCACGCCGTTGACCAGGATCTGTGTCGTTGCCCACGCCGCATTCACGCGGGTGGCTGCCGGGTCGGCCCATTCGTTCAGCGGATACGGTACCCGGCAGGGAATGAACCGGACGACGGTCCGCGGCCGACCACCTGTGCGACCTGCGATTCGAGCGGGAGAGGGATTTCGTGCGCAAGTTCGTCATCATGGGAGTACAGGGCAGTGGCAAGGGAACCCAGGCGACGATGCTGGCACGGGATTTCGACCTCGTCCACATAAGCGTCGGCGACGTCTTCCGCTGGAACGTACAGAATCACACGAAGCTGGGCGCCCAGGTGAAGCGGACGGTTGCCGCCGGCCACCTGGTCGGCGACGACCTCGTCGAATCGGTGGTGCGCACCCGGCTGGCCGACCACGACTGGAACTACGGCTTCATCATCGACGGATTTCCCCGCAACGCGCGGCAGGCGGAGTTCTTTCTGGAGAGCTACGACATCGACGGGGTCATCTATCTGGATCTCCCGGACGACGAGGTCTACCGGCGGGTGCTGGCCCGCCGACTGTGCTCCCGCTGCGGCCTGGACTACAACCTGATAGCGAGCCGGCCGGTCATGCCGGACACCTGCGACGTCTGCGGAGCACGGCTGCGCAGGCGGGCCGACGACAATCCCCAGGCACTGGCCGTGCGGCTGCGTGACTATCACGAGAAGACCCAGCCGGTGATGGAGATCTTCCAGCGCAAGGAGTTCGTGGCCGTCGTCGACGCCCGCCGGGAGCCGCGGGCCGTTCAGACGGAGATCCGCGGGTACTTCAACCTGCCGGACCTGGCCCCCGCGCCGGTGTGATGCCCCGGCGGCGCCGGCCGCCTCGTCAGTTCTTCGTGAACACGATGGCGATCGCGTTGGACTGGCCGAGGCCCGCGGCGCCGAGGCTCCCGGTGACGCCGTGCCCGGTGAAGGCCAGCGCGCGGGCGACGCCGGGAAGGCCGACGTCCGAGGTGATCCGGTAGCCGGCCGGCGGCAGCGCCGTGCGGTAGAAGGCCGCCACCCGGTCGCTGGGCACCCCCGACAGCGTCACCGTCGAGGTCTTCCCGGTGGTCGTGCCGACCTTCACCCCCGCTCCGGGCGGCAGGGGGAAGTCCGCGGGGACGTTGGTGCCGTGCAGCGCGGCCGGTCCGGTCACCGTATCGATCTTCCCCACCCCGGGGATGGACGTCGACAACGAGCTGGGAAGGGCCGTCGGCAGGGCGGTCGGCAGGGCCGTGGGCAGGCCGCTCGGCAGGGCCGTGGGCAGCGCCGTCGGCAGGCTCGCGCTGGCGCTTGGGTCCGGCAGGTCGACGCCGTCCGAGCCGCAACCGGCCGTCAGACCGACGAACCCGGTCAGGGCGAGCCCCGCCATGAGCACCGTGGCCCGACGGGCACGGCGCTCCCCTGGGCGCGTCGCGTCGAGAGCCTGACTGTCGGCCACGGTGGGGTCCTCCCGTTGGTCCCGCGGTTCCCGGGCCCAACCGTCGCATCGCTCCAGGTAGCCGGTGAGGGCGTACGTGATGGCGATGTGCCTTGGTGCCGACGGATGGCGGCCCGGTGTCGGCATTCTGCCGTTGCGTCCTCGCCGACCCTAGTCGCGGCCGGACGCCGGCTGCCCGCGGTGTCGGCTGACCGTCACGATCATCGGTGCCGGGGGTACCGCAACCGCTGCGGGGCCACCCGAACGTGCTGCCTACAGGTGCCGGTTGCCCCCGCGTTCGGCGCCCGCGTGTTCCGCCGCCCCGGGCCGCCCGTATCCGGGCTGACCTGGGGTGAGGTCGACCCTCGACTGAAGATGGAGCAAAATTTCTGATTTGCGGCACGAAGGAGGTTTAGCGATGGTAGGGGCGGGGTACCCGGCAGGCGGGTACTTGCCCTGTTTGTCCGCTTCACCCGATCTCGGGAAGGATGGATCGACGTGCGGGATGCCGTAGGGGTTGCGGCCGGCGTGCCGCGAAGCTCGACCAACTGTCACACTCCGTCGCGATGCCGGGGCGGTCTGGTGAGTTGCCCACGGGGAGGGGTGCGTCGCGCCGAACGTGGCCGAGCGTCGCGCGCATCGTCTCGCGGGCCAGCGCGACTGGACGAGGAAGTCCAGGAACATGCCGAACTGGCATTCCGATTTCTTCCGATATAGCCAGGTTTATCGACACGGTGAGTGAGGGTATGTGTGCAGTACGAACTTCGGAGTGTCCCGCCCCGGTGTTCCGTGTTGAGCACCCGACACCTGTACGTTCTCTGAGCGTGGCGGTCACCAACAACGCGGTGATCGGTGTGGCCCTCGGCTACATCGAGGCGAACCCGGACGAGATGGACCTCATGCGGTCCTTGGTCGTGCTTGCCCTGCACGGGCCTGCCATCGCAGCCCGTAGCACGACGCCGGCTCACGTCACCTGCCGCGCCGCGATCGTTTCCCCCGACTGGCAGGTTCTTGAGATCACGGACTCGGCCACGTCCACCTGGCACCTGCCGGGCGGCCACGTGGACGCGGGCGACTCGTCCCTGCTCGGCGCGGCGCTCGGGCTCGCCGCCCGCCGTGCCGGAGTGGAGACGAACATGGTCATCCCCGACGGGATCATCCCCTTCGACGTCGAGGCGAGGATTGTCGAGGCCGCGCCGACGCGCGGGGAACCCGAACACGTCCACTACGAGATGACCTACCTGTTCCACGTCGAGGACCGCAGCCTCGCCGTGCCCGACTCC
Organism: Frankia sp. ACN1ag; assembly: GCF_001414035.1. NCBI lineage: Bacteria > Bacillati > Actinomycetota > Actinomycetes > Frankiales > Frankiaceae > Frankia > Frankia sp. ACN1ag. The sequence continues at coordinate 269,987 of NZ_LJPA01000003.1, forward strand.
GTCAGCACCCGCGTCCGCTGGGTCGAGCCCGGGCAGGTCGCCGGCCAGCTCGGCGAGAAGCTCACGAAGGCGTCCCGCCAATCCCGCCTGGTGCCCTGATCCCGGTAGGCGGGGCCGGGTGCCCCGCCTACCGGGTCGGCTCCGGCCGCGCGGCGGCCGGACCTCGCAGGTACAGCGCGAACGCCGCCGCGAAACAGCAGGCCAGGGCGAGCTCCGACGCCGCGGCCGCCCGCGGGCTGCCGGCCCACAGCTCGCGGGCGAGGAACAGACCGAGCACGCCGCCGGCGACGCCGCCGGCGATGACGGTCACGGAGACGAACCAGGCGGTTATGCCGCCCGGTGGACGTGGGGCCTGCGCGCCCACCGGGGCGACCGGGGTGACCCGGCCGGTCCGGTCGCCGCTCCGGTCGCCGCTCCGGTCGCCGCTCCGGACGAAGGCCAGTACGCCCACCGCGGCGGCCACCAGGCCGGCGCCGCCCGGCCCGGTGACGTCGCCCGCGGGGTAACCCCCCGCCGCGAGCGCGAGGCCGAGCAGGCACAACGCCGCACCGATCACCGCCCCCAGCATTCCGCCGGCGCCGCGGGGACCGATCGGCGCCGGCTCGCCGTGGTTCGGGTGGTTCAGGTGGTTCGAGTGGCCCGGGCTGCTCGGCGTCGTGACCAGGTCCGAGTCCCCGGTCCTCGACTCCTCGATCCCCAAGCCGCCGATCCCCGAGTAGGCGATCCCGCCGCGCGGGCCACTGATCCAGTCGTCCGCGGCGCGGGTGGCCGTGGCGGGGACGGCCCGGCTGATCAGCGGGAGCGCCTGTGCGGGCCAGGGCCGGACGGCTGGCCGGGTCACCGGAACGCCCAGCTCCTGGATCTCGGCGGCCAGCCGGGACGCGGTCGGCCGGTCCGCCGGCCTCTTCGCCAGCGCCCAGCCGACCAGGTCGGCGAGGTCGCCGGGCAGGTTCGTCAGGACTGGTGGGGAGTCCGCGACGGCGGCGTAGGCGTCGTGAGGCGTCGCAGTGGGGAACGGTGGCGTCCCGGCGGCGGCGTAGGCCACGCAGCATCCCCAGGCGAAGACGTCGCAGGCCCGGGTGACGACGCCCGTGAAGCGTTCCGGCGCCATGAACGCCGGGACGCCGATGGGCGGGCCCTGGGTGGTGAGGCTTTCGTCGTCGGCCTGGACGCGAGCCAGGCCGAAGTCGATGACCTTGATGCCGTTCGGCAGACAGATGACGTTCGCGGGGTGCAGATCGCGGTGGACGATGCCGTGCGCGTGGATGTCGGCCACCGCCTCGGCGAGCTCGGCGGCGAGGGCCAGCAGGAAGCGGTCGCGGAAGACGCCGGCCTGGGCCACGACCTGGCCCAGGTTGGCGCCCTGGACGTATTCGAGCGCCACCCAGGGCGGGCGGCCGGTCACGTCGGCGGCGAGGAAGCGGACCACCCGTTCGCTCGTCAGCGTCCGGTGGGTCGCGACCTCCGCGACGAAGCGCTCGTAGGCCTGGGGGATCGGGTGGTCGCGGCCGAGGCTGCCCGGGATCTTCAGCGCGACCCGCCGACCGACGGAGTCGCGTGCCAGGTAGACGACGCCCATGCCGCCGGCACCGATGCGTTCCAGCAGCGTGTACGGCCCGATCTGGCGGGGGTCGTCCTCGCGGAGAGGGTCGTGCTGCGCCATCGAGACCTCCGGGAGCCGCGCCGGTCCAGCCGTCGGGCCAGAAGTCTCGCAGGCGGCGCCGAACCGGCCCACCCCCCTCGCCTGTCCGGAGGCTTCGGCGTCCGATTTGTCCCGCCGGCTGGGCGGGCGTGGGGACAAGCCGGCGCACAGGATGGCGGCTACGGGGTGTCGGTGGCGAAGCGGAGGTAGCGGTCGGCGGAGCGGCGCACGGCGGCCCGGCCGTCGGCGCGGACCACGGTCTGCCAGAACGCGCCGTAGACGGCGTCGAAGTCGAACGGTTCGAGCAGGGCCAGCGCGCGGCGGACGACGCTGGGCCGTTCCGGAATGTAGTTCGGGTAGCTGTACATGAAGCTCACCCACCGGCGGTCGAGGACCACCTGCAGGATGTCGCCGGAGAACAGCGCCCCCCGCCCGCCCTCGCCCTGCGCCCAGTGCAGGACCGTGCCGCCGGCGAAGTGCACCCCGCCGTTGATCAGGGTCAGCCCGGTGCCGATCGTCAGCGCGTCGCCGGACCACAGCTCGACGGCGCCGTCCGGCCGGCCGAGCCAGTCGGCATCCGCGGCGTGGACGTAGATCGGAGCGCCCCCGAACGCCCGGCTCCAGTCGACCATCGCCCCGTAGAAGTGCGGATGGCTGACCGCGATGGCGGTGACGCCGCCGAGCGCGGCGACCCGGCCGGCGAGCTCGTCGTCGAGGAAGGGCACGCAGTCCCACAGGATGTTGCCGGCGTCCGTCTGGACGAGCAGCGCCCGCTGCCCGATGGAGATCTTCGGTTCGACGCCGACGCCGGTCACCCGCTCGCCCTCCGGACGCAGCACGCCGCGGTAGCCCCCGGCGCGCAGCCGGGCCAGCGACGTCCACCGCTGCCCCTCCCACCCGACGTACTGCCGCTCGTCCTCGCAGACCGGGCAGTCGACCCGCACGGCGCCGTACTGCACCCCGCAGGTCAGGCAGATCGGCAGGTCGAGATCGAGGTCGGGAAGACGGAACGGCGGCACGGGCACCCCCGGGGACGGGTCGGCGGCTGGGGTTCGTGGATTCGGATTCGCGGCCTGGTCAGTGGGCCACGAGCTGGCGGAACCGGCTGCGGTGGAACACCAACGGTGTCACGTTCGGGTCCGAGCCGGGCGCCTGGACGCACAGCAGCGCAATGACCGTGATGGGAAAGTTGCTGCGGCGTAGGGAGAAACGTCTGGTTACGACGTTGCGGGAATGCTCGGGCGGCAGTCCGGATGATCCGCACGCGCACGCCCGGCAGGTGCCGTGGCCTGCGTGGGAGGCCGTCTGCGAGCGGAGCGGGGCGCCGGCTGAATCCTTTAGCTTTGCTACATTTTGTGTTTTCGACCGTGCTGATGGCGCTTTGTGGGGGTTGCTGGCCCGGGTACGCGCCGACAATGGAGTGTCGGCTCCGAGTCACGAGGTACCCATGAACCCACCCAGCAGGAACGTCGAACGGGGTGCCGCGACCCGGGAGCACCTGCTCGGCGTCGCCACCCGGCTGTTCGCCGAGCGGGGCTACGAGGGCACCTCGATCGACGCCGTCCTCACCGAGACCGGGGTGAGCCGCGGTTCGCTCTACCACCACTTCAAGGGCAAGGACGCGCTGTTCGACGCGGTGCTGGAGGCGGTCGAGCTGGACGTGGGCCGCCGGCTGGTGGCCGCCGTCGGCACCGACAGCTCGCGCGACCCCGCCACGGCGCTGCGCCTGGGCTGCATGGCCTGGATCGGCATCGCGGGCGACCCCGTCGTCCAGCGCATCCTGCTCATCGACGCACCGGGGGTCCTCGGCTGGGCACGCTGGCGGGAACTCGACGAGCGGCACGCCTTCGGCAAGATCAAGCAGACGGTCGCGGAACTCGCCCGGGACGGCGTGTTCGACGCCTCGATGGCCGACCTGTTCGCGCACGTGCTGCTCGCCTCGATGAACGAGATCGCCCTGCTCGTCGCCCGGGCCGACAACCAGCGCGCCGCGATCCGCCACGCCCGTGCCGCCGTCGACGAACTCCTGCGCCGCCTGCTGCGCCCGACCTGACCCCATCGCCCCCGCCGCGAGCCGGTGACACCATCACCGGGTGGATCCCCGTCCGCCGGCCCGGCCCGGCGCGCTGATCGGTCGGGCGGCCGTGCTGGCGAGGGCGCAGACGCTCCTGGCGGCGGGCGGGCGCGTCCTGCTCGGGATCGCCGGGCCGCCGGGCGCCGGGAAGAGCNCCCTCGCCGACTGGCTCGTCACGCAGCTCGACGCCCGCCACGGCACGAGCCCGAGGCTCGTCGCGCAGGCGCCGATGGACGGCTTCCACCTGCCGAACGGCACGCTCGCCCGGCTCGGCCTCGCCGACCGCAAGGGCGCCCCCGAGACGTTCGACGCCGCCGGTTACGCGTCCCTGCTGGCCCGACTGCGCGCCGGCGGACCGCAGGAGGTGGACGCGCCGTCGTTCAGCCGCCTCCACGACGCGCCGGTCCCGGGAGCGCACCGGATTCCGCCCACCGTGCGGCTGGTGATCTGCGAGGGGAACTATCTGCTGCTGGGTACCGGAGCCTGGGCGCAGGTGCGCGCATGCTGCGACGAGACCTGGTTTCTCCAGGTCGACGAGGAGGTCGCCCGGACCCGTCTGATCGCCCGGCACACCTCCGGCGGGCGCTGCGGACCGGCCGCGCGACAATGGGTCGAACAGAACGATCTTAACAATCTGCACCTGGTGGATGCGACGGCCCCGCGCGCCGATTACCTGGTCCGGCTCCCCCCGGACGAACCGCCGCCCGATCGGATCCGCCTGGCCGCTGACCGCTGAGGACTCACCCGCAACGCGGCGCCTCGCCTCGGGTCAGCCAGGAGCGCGTGCCGAAGCTCGTCACCGACCGGGCCGCGACCCGCGACGCCGCCCCCAGCGCGTCCACCAGCGCGTCGGTGGTGAGCTCGGGCGAACCCGCGATCGACCAGGCGAACGCCCCGTGAAACACGTCGCCGGCGCCGAGCGTGTCCACCGCGTGGACAGCCGGGGGCCGGACCTCCCCGCCGGCCTGGGCGGTCGCCCACCGGACCGGACCGGGACCGCGAGTCACCGCGGCGAACGAAGGCCCGTGCGCCAGCAGGTAACGCAGCACCTCGTCCGGGTCGCCGCCGACGCCCGGCGGCCGGAAGGCGGACCCGCACAGCGCCACGTCGACGTGGGGGAGCAGCCGCTCGGTCCCCGGCTTCCAGGAACCGCCGTCCAGCACCACGGGCGGCCACCCGGCCGGGCTCGCCGTCCCGGCCGGGCTCGTCGAGGCCGTGCGGGCCACCGATGCGGGCGCGGCCGTCGCTGTCGTCGGCCGCGCCCGGCGGGCCGCCAGGACGCCGACGGCGACGTCGGGCTGATGGCCGTCGACGAGGACGACGTCCGCCCCGGTGAGCAGGGCCCGCGTGGCGTCCGCGGCGCCCGGTGCGGCGCCCGGCAGCGCGCCGTGCGCCGACACCACCGCCCGCTCCCCGGCCGCGTTGACCATGATCGCCGAAACCGGCAGGACCTGCTCTCCCGGCCGCAGGTCGTGATGCCGGATTCCGAGCGCGGCGAGATCCGCCCGCGCCGCGGCGGCCAGCGGCCCGGAGCCGACCGCGCTGACGAGCGTGGCCCGACCCCCGAGATGGGCGAAGGCCACGGCCGCGCCCGTCGCCGGGCCGCCCGCGGCGACCACCAGATCGTCGGCGACGATCTTCTCGTCGGGCCCGGGTGGGTGTCGGACCAGGTAGATCGTGTCGAGGGTGGTGAGGCCGACGAACAGCCCCGCCGGCCGTCCGGCCACCTCCCCGACCGGCCGCGCCCCGCCCCCGTCTTCCTGCCTCGCCACGCGCTCTCCCGTCATCGGCCCGGAAACCGGTCTGGTCTGGTCTGCGCCGGGCAGGAATCGGTGCCTCCGTCCGAGTATTCGGGTAACTGCGTTTCGGCGCAAAGATGTCACCCTGCCGAGCTGGGATCTAATATGGTGCTATAACGCCTTAGCGTTCATCAAGTGTGAAACATCATTGTCGCCCTGCGGGTTCTGTTTGTCGTAGCGGTAAAAGATTGATGTCGTTTTCTTCCGTACTCTTCTTAAATTGGTCCGCCTTGGTTAGACAGGCGGCGTGCTTGAACGAGTGGCGCGCCGATGGGGCGCGAGTGTGGTGTTGCTGACTGTCACCGGTGTGGCCGGTGGCGTGATGTACTGGCCGGCGGGCGAGGCGCCCGGGTCGGCGGGGCTCGGCGGTCCGCTGGCTGTCGGTGCACCCGCCGCGGTGTCCGCACCGGCGTCGGCCGCGCGGGCGGGGGGCCTCGGGATCATCAGCCCGGCGCTGGTGCGACGTCGCGTGGAGGCCGTGGGGACGGGCGGTGCGGCCGCGCCGGCGACGGACGGCGCGCTCGCGACCAGGCAGGCCGGCGGTCTCGCCACGGTCGAACCGATCGCGGCGGTGCGCGGTGCCGCGTCGAGCGGCCTGGCGGCGCGGTTCCGCGGCTACCTCGCGGGCCGGCCGGGGCACGTCAGCGTCGCCATGTACGACGCGGTTGCCGGCACCACGGCCGTCTACACCGACCCGGCGGTCGCCGGCTACGAGACGGCGAGTTCGGTCAAGCTCGACATCCTCACGGCGCTCGTGCAGCGGGCGGGCGCATCGGGGCGGCTCACGGCCCGCGAGCAGGCGCTCGCCCGGCGGATGATCTCGGTCAGCGACAACGCGGCGGCGAGCGCCCTGTGGGCCGATGTCGGCGGCGCCCCTGCGATGAACGCCTTCTTCGCCCGGCTCGGCATGCACGCGACGACGGCGGGCCCGGGCGGGAAGTGGGGACTGACCCGGACCACCGGGGCCGACCAGCTCGCGGTGCTGCGCGCGATCGCCTACCCGGGCACCTTGTCGGCCGCCGGGCGCGCCACGGTGAGCAGCCTGCTGCGGACCGTGATCCCGGCGCAGCGGTGGGGCCTGACCGGCGGCGTTGCGGCGGGGGTCGCGGTGGAGCTGAAGAACGGCTGGCTGCCCCGCACCAGCGGCTGGGTGATCACCAGCCTGGCGCATGTCCATGGCGCCGGACGCGACTACATCATGGCCGTCTACACGAAGAACGGGCCGAGCATGCAGTCGGGCATCACCACGGTGCAGGGTCTGTCCACGCTGGCCTGGAAGGCGGCGAGAAGCTCGACGTCCGCCGGGTAGGGCGGCGGCGGGCTCGGGCCCGTCGGGCTCGGGCCGTCGGGCTCGGGGCGCCGGGCTCGGGGCGCCGGACTCGAGCCCGGCGCGGCCGTCGTCCCGCGGGACGGCCGTCGTCCCCCGTCGCGTGCTTTGGACCGGGAGCTGTACCTCGGCCCGCGACGGGGGTGCGTGGGTGCTGCTGATACTGCTGATGCTGGGGTCGCCGTAGCGGAGGGATCAGCCGCTGAAGCGGGCGACGGCTCGCATCTTGTTCATCGCGTCGAGCGCCGCGACCTTGTAGGACTCGGCCAGCGTCGGGTAGTTGAAGACGCTGTCGACAAGGTAGTCGATGGTGCCGTTGCACCCCATCACCGTCTGNCCGATGTGGATCAGTTCGGTGGCGCCGGTGCCGAACACGTGCACCCCGAGCAGGCTCCGGTCCTCGGGGCTGACCAGCAGTTTCAGCATCCCGTACGAGTCGCCCAGGATCGCGCCGCGGGCCAGCTCCCGGTACCGGGCGATGCCCACCTCGAACGGGATCGCGAGCTCGGTGAGCTCGTCCTCGGTCCGCCCGACGTAGGAGATCTCCGGGATCGTGTAGATCCCGATCGGCATGAGCTCCGCCCGCATCGCGTTGACGTTCTCGCCGCACGCGGCATACGCCGCCAACCGGCCCTGCTCCATCGAGGTCGCGGCGAGCGCCGGGAAACCGATGACGTCGCCGACGGCGTAGATGTGCTCGACCTCGGTGCGGAAGTCGGAGCCGACCTTGATCCGGCCGCGGTTGTCCGCGGACAGCCCCGCCGCCGGCAGGTTGAGGATGTCGGTGAGCCCCTGCCGTCCCGCCGAGTACATCACCGTGTCCGCGGGCAGCTTCTTGCCGCTCTCCAGCAGGGTGAGCGTCCCGCCGTTGTGCCGCTCGACCGACACCACCGACTCGCGGAAGCGGAACGTCACCGCCAGGTCCCGCAACTGGTACTTCAGGGCCTCGACGATCTCGACGTCGCAGAAGTCCAGCATGCGGTCCCGCCGCTCGACGACCGTCACCTTGGTGCCGAGCGCGGCGAACATCGAGGCGTACTCGATGCCGATCACTCCGGCGCCGACGACGACCATCGACCGCGGCAGCCGTTCGAGGGCCAGGATCTGGTCGCTGTCGACCACCGTCCGGCCGTCGAAGTCGACCGTGTCCGGCCGCGCGGGCCGGGTGCCGGTGGCGATGATGATTCGTTCGGCCTGGACCCGCCGGTCCTCGATGTCCCCGGCCGCCCGCACGCTCACCGTGTGCGGGTCGATGAAGCTCGCCAGGCCCGTCAGCAGCGTGACGTGGTTGCGGCTGAGCTGGTTGCGGATGACATCGATTTCGCGGCTGATCACATGCCTGGTCCGGGCGGACAGATCACCCACGGTGATGTCGTCCTTGACCCGGTAGCTCGACCCGTACAGCTCGCGCTGCGACATGCCGGTCAGATAGAGAACGGCCTCCCGAAGCGTCTTGGACGGGATCGTGCCAGTGTTGATGCTGACACCGCCGATCATCTCCCGCTTGTCCACGATCGCGACCCGCCGGCCGAGCTTGGCTGCCGCGATCGCAGCCTTCTGCCCGCCGGGTCCGGACCCGATGACGAGGACGTCATAGTCGAACACCGTCACCTCCCCGCATTCTTTCCGGCTCCCGGTGAAGCAGAGGCTATCTGGCCGGAGCGGGCGGATCGGCAAGTTGCACGGGCTTGTTACGTTTATTTCTTCTCCGCGCTTTCCCCCGGGGGTTTCAGCCACGCGATATCACGGAAAGTGTTCTTCTGTAAACCTTCTGTGATGACCGAGACGTGCCGGCGGTGGGTGGCACACCCGAGCCAAGCCGGTCCGCCGGCCGTACGCCGCTGGGGCGGATCGACCGCGCGACGGCGTCGAATGATCTTCGCGGGACCGCTCGAAATTCGTGTCGCCTTCACCCGTAACGAACGCGCCGCCGTCTCGTTAGACCTGGGGCGGGGGTCGTGGAGGCTGTCTGGGGGGTCTTCCACGACCCCCGCCGCGCCGCCGCCGCGTCGCCGTTGTCGGGACGGACGCCCACCCGTTGGCGGGAAGGTGCGCTGGGAGCGGTGACGGGCGAGGGGAACGGCGCCGGACGCCGGCTCCGGAGCGATCCTCCGGAGCCGGCCCGTCCGGCCGCTCGTCGCCGGGTGAGCCACCGACGAGCGGATCATCGGCGGATGGACCGCCTACGGGTGGGTCATCGAGAGCACGTCGAGGGCGGCGTCGAGCTGGTCCTCGGTGAGCTTGCCGGCCTCGATGTAGCCGCGCTCGATCACCACCTCGCGGATCGTCTTCTCCTCGGCGAGGGACAGCTTCGCGACCTTGGCCGCCTCCTCGTAGCCGATGTACTTGTTCAGCGGCGTCACGATGGACGGTGAGGACTCGGCGTAGCGGCGGCAGCGCTCGACGTTGGCGACGATCCCGTCGACGCAGCGGTCCGCGAGCAGCCGGCTGATCGTGGACAGGATGTGGATCGACTCCAGCAGGTTGCGCGCGATCACCGGCAGCATCACGTTGAGCTCGAAGTTCCCGGCCGAGCCGCCGAAGGCGACCGCCGCGTCGTTCCCGACGACCTGCGCGACGACCTGGCAGACCGCCTCCGGGATGACCGGGTTCACCTTGCCGGGCATGATCGACGAGCCGGGCTGCAGGTCCGGCAGGTGGATCTCCCCGAGGCCGGCCCGCGGCCCCGACGAGGCCCAGCGCAGGTCATTGGCGATCTTGTACAGCGAGATGGCGATGACCCGCAGCACCCCGGACGCCTCGACCAGGCCGTCCCGCGACGCCTGTGCCTCGAAATGGTTGCGCGCCTCGGTCAGCGGCAGACTCGTGCTGGCCGCCAGTTCCTCGATCACCGCAGCGGAGAAGCCGGGCGGGGTGTTGATGCCGGTGCCGACGGCCGTGCCGCCCAGCGGCAGCTCGCCCACCCGCGGCAGGGCCACGGTCAGCCGCTCGACGCCGAGGCGGACCGCCGCGGCGTAGCCGCCGAACTCCTGACCGAGCGTCACCGGCGTCGCGTCCATCAGGTGCGTCCGCCCGGACTTCACCACGTCCGCGAACTCGGTCTCCTTACGGCCGAGCGAGGCGGCGAGGTGCTCCAGCGCCGGGATCAGCTCCTGCACGATCCCCTGGGTCGCGGCCACGTGGATCGACGACGGGAAGACGTCGTTCGACGACTGCGACGCGTTCACGTGGTCGTTCGGATGCACCGCCCGGCCGAGCCGCTCGGACGCCAGCGACGCCAGCACCTCGTTGGTGTTCATGTTCGACGAGGTGCCGCTGCCGGTCTGGAACACGTCCAGCGGGAACTGGTCGTCCCAGTCGCCGCGCGCGACCTCGGCCGCCGCGTCCGCGATCGCCTCGGCGATGTCGGCGTCGAGCACCCCGAGCTTGGCGTTCACCGTCGCCGCCGCCGCCTTGATCCGCGCGAGCGCCTGGATGTGCGCGCGGGAGATCCGCTGGCCGGAGACGGGAAAGTTCTCCACCGCCCGCTGCGTCTGGGCTCGCCACCGGGCCGAGGCCGGCACCCGGACGTCGCCCATGCTGTCGTGCTCGATGCGGTATTCCTGCTCGCTCATGCGCCCGTTCTCCCGATGTTCCGTCGCCGTTGACCTGCATCTGACCAGCACCACACGCCGGTGCCCACCACCCGGCGAGAGGCCGTCTGGACAGCGGCCCCATCGCCCGACCCTAGGACATGTCGGGCGACTGGTGCCCGCGCCGCACGGGCGCATGGGAGCTCTCACACCGTCCCCCGCAAAGCGCCTCCGGCGCTTTGCGGGGACCCCTGGTATTGGGCGCCGTGCGGGTTTCGGTCAGATCGCCTTCGGCGAGCTTCCCTGGATGTGGGTGTCGGCGTGATCGGGCGAGTCTGGTGCGCTCATGGTTCGGCGGGTGGCGCGCGCCAGGCCCGGCACCCGCCCGCAACATCTCGGAACGGCCGACGGGATCGCAACCAGCCTGTCCCGCCCCGGCCGCGGCGACCTCCTCGAGGGTCGCTGATCATCCCTAGAGGGATCGCAACCAACACCGCGACGAGGCACGTACGGGTCGCTGATCATCCCGAGTGCAGCCGTTCGCTAGTTCTTCTCCGGTGTTCGGTGACGGGGTGTGATGTCAGCCGACGTCCGCCTCGCCGCCGGGTGGCCCACCGGCACCGCCAGGCCGCCCCGCGAGGTAGGGGTGTGCATGGGAGCGGGGCTACCTGTTCCTTCTGGGGGGACGAATCGGGCGCCGAACCCCCCAGAAGGAACAGGCAGGCGCTTTCCCACGCATCCGCTGCCAACGCACGAGCCGTCGCCCGGTCTGCGACCCGACTTAGCCACACCGCCTGCTGTCACGGAACGTGATAGGAGGACGGGAAGCGGGCTGCTGAGGCGCTGCACTATGTGGGGAACCCGGGGGAGTGGCAGGTCGGGCCGGCTGGCACGGACGGGGAGCGGGGCGCCAATGAGAGACGCCCACTACCCTGCCGCGTGGCGTCGGTGCCACGGGGCGGGGCAGTGGGCGTCGTTGTTTGGGTGGTGCCGCTAGGAGACGGCGGTCTCGCGCTCGCGGGCGCGGATGTCGCGGCGCAGCTCGGGCGGAAGAGCGAACAGGAGGTGCTCGTCGGCGGAGGTGACCTCCTCGACGTCGTTGAACCCACGCTCGGCGAGCCAGGCCATGACGCCGGTGACGAGCTCCTCGGGGACCGAGGCGCCGCTGGTCACGCCGACGGTCTCGACGCCGTCGAGCCAGCTCGCGTCGACTTCGGTGGAGTCGTCGACGAGGTGGGCGGCGGGGGCGCCGGCGTCGAGCGCGACCTCGACCAGGCGCACCGAGTTGGAGGAGTTCGGCGAGCCGACGACGATGACCAGGTCGACCGCGCTGGAGATCTCCTTGACGGCGACCTGACGGTTCTGCGTCGCGTAGCAGATGTCGTCGCTCGGCGGACCCTGCAGGTGCGGGAAGCGCTCGCGCAGAGCCTTGACGGTTGTCTGTGTCTCGTCGACGGAGAGGGTGGTCTGGGAGAGGAAGGCGACGTGCTCCGGGTCGCGTACCTTCACCTTGGCGGCGTCCTCGGGACCGTCCACCAGGTGAATGCGGTCGGGCGCCTGCCCGGTGGTGCCGACGACCTCCTCGTGGCCTTCATGGCCGATGAGCAGGATGTCGTAATCCTCGCGGGCAAACCGACGCGCCTCGGAATGCACCTTGCTGACGAGCGGACAGGTTGCGTCAATGGTGCGCAGTTGACGCGACGCCGCCTCCTCGTGCACGGTCGGCGCTACGCCGTGCGCTGAGAAGACCACAGTGGCGCCTGGTGGTACCTCGTCGGTCTCGTCCACGAAGATCGCGCCCTTGGCCTCCAGCGTCCTGACGACGTGGAGGTTGTGCACGATCTGCTTGCGTACGTAGACCGGCGAGCCGTAGAGCTCCAGCGCCTTCTCCACGGTCACGACAGCTCGATCGACACCGGCGCAGTAGCCGCGCGGCTTGGCAAGAAGGACCCGGCCCATGCTGGGCAGTCNACGCGGTGGGGGGCCTGCTGGAAGAGCCGCGGGCGATGCATCACGTGTCGGCGACATCGTCCGCTCCGCCTCCGGCCACGGTCGCGCGGACTCTTCCCGACCTGTCGGACGCACCGGCTACGGTGCCCGAATGGCCCTGACCTCGACTCCCGAACAGCCCTTGCCGGTTCGCACGGTCTCGCGAGCTGTCGGCGACTGGGTCCACCGGCTCGGCCGGGTGTGGGTTGAGGGACAGGTCACGCAGCTCGTCCGCCGGCCCGGAATGGGCACTGTTTTCCTCACCCTCAGGGACCCCGTTGCGGACGTGTCACTGCGGGTCACGTGTCCGCGGGCGGTCTGTGACGCCGTCGGTCCCGCGCTCGTGGACGGCGCGCGGGTCGTCGTGTGGGGCAAGCCGTCCTTCCACCCCGGGCGCGGCACCCTCGCCCTCGCGGTGGTGGAGATCCGCCCCCTCGGCGCCGGCGCCCTGTTGGCCCGGCTGGAGCAGCTCAAGGCCACGCTGGCCGCGGAGGGCCTGTTCGCGGCGTCCCGCAAGCGGCGCCCGCCGTTCCTGCCGGCGGCCGTCGGGTTGATCACCGGGCGGGCCAGCGCCGCGGAGCGCGATGTCGTCGAGAACGCTCGGCGACGCTGGCCGGCGGTGCGCATCGTGCTGCGGGAGGTGGCCGTCCAGGGCCCACTGGCGGTGTCCCAGGTCATCGACGCGCTGCGCGAGCTCGACGGCCAGCCCGAGGTCGAGGTGATCGTGATCGCCCGCGGCGGCGGGTCGCTGGAGGATCTGCTGCCGTTCTCCGACGAGGCGCTGCTGCGCGCCGTGGTGGCCGCGCGGACGCCGGTCGTGTCGGCGATCGGACACGAGCAGGACGCGCCGCTGCTCGACTTCGTCGCCGACGTGCGCGCCTCGACCCCGACGGACGCCGCCAAGCGGGTGGTGCCCGACGTCGGCGAGCAGACCGCCGCGGTCGCCCAGCTGCGGGGCCGCGCGCGGCGGGTCGTCGAGCACCGCCTCGACCGGGAGGAGCGCCGGCTCGCCGACATGCGCGGCCGCCCGGTCCTCGCGGCGCCCGCCCGCGATCTCGCCCGGCGCTCGGACGACGTCGCCGCCCTGCTGGCCCGTTCCCGCCGCTGCGTGCACCACGCCCTGGACGTCACGGCGCGCGATCTGGTCGCCACCCGCGCCCGGGTGCGGGCGCTGTCCCCGGCGGCGACCCTCGATCGCGGGTACGCCGTCGCGCAGCGCTCGGCCGACGGCGCGGTCGTGCGCGACCCCGCGGAGGTCGGGCCGGGCGAGCTGCTCACCATCCGGGTGGCGGGCGGCGCGTTCCCGGCCGTGGTCACCGAGGACTGAACCGGCCGCCGTCCGGCGGGAGAACGCCGCGCACCGGCATCCGGCGTGTCGGCGTCCGGCCCACCGTTCGGCGCGTGGGTGCTCGGCGGCCCACCGTTCGGCGGCCCACTGTTCGGCGGCCCACCGTTCGGTGGCCCACCGTTCGGCGGGTCGGGGTTCGGCGGGTCGGGGTCAGGCGGGGCGGGTGGGGTCGGCGGCGGCGAGCCGGGCGCGGGCGCCGTCGAGTAGCGCCTGGCAGGTCCGGGCCAGCTCCTCGCCGCGCTCCCACAGCGCCAGCGACTGCTCCAGCGTCACCCCGCCGGCCTCGAGTTGACGGACGACCTCCTCCAGCTCGGCGCGGGCGGTCTCGTAGCTGATCGCCGGCGCCGCCGGGGTGCCGGGAGAGTCGCCGACCGTCGTGGATCCAGGACTTTCGGACATCGCCACCTCCGCGCCCTCGCCTACCCAATTCCCGGCCAATGCGCCGCCATGGCCCGATCGTGACGCCTCGTGCCTCCGCGCGGCTCGGCCGCAATTCGACGTGGCGTGTCACGAGTATTCCTGACCGGCGCGGACGCCACGCCGGGTGCCACTCGAGCCTGAAATGTCGCACTCCGTCGGCGCAACGTGGTATCAATCAGGCGACAATCATGGTCGTAGCGGGTTGGCTCGGCGGAGATCCATAGTACAAGGTCACTGCAGGACGTTTCAGATTGGTGGCGGTCCGCGAATCTGCGGGCCCCACTCGGCTGACCGCCCGTCCGCTTCGGGCGGTCCGGAGGTACACCACATGCCCGGCGCACGTCCGTCGCTCCGACGTCAGGCCGTCGGTGGTCGCTCCCGGGGGCAGGTCCCACCCGCCTCTCCGGGAGGTCCGGTCCTGCTGCGGCACGACCTCGCCGGCACGGCGTCTCGCGACGCCAGTTCCATCGATCAGGGCGGCCGGGGTGCCCGGTCCAACCGGCGCACCCCGGCCGGCGGGCCGCTGCTGCGGCGCGCGGCCGGTCTCATCCTCGGGCTGGCGGTACTCATCCCGGCGGCTACCGCCTGGGACGGCTCACACGGATCCCACGGGAATCCCGCGCCGTCCGGGCGGCCTCCCGTCGCCGCCGGGGCCAGCCAGCACTGAGGTAGTCGAGGCCGGCCTCGCCACCGCAGCGATCATCCGGTGATACTGGATACCCGGGCCCGCAGGTCCGGGTATCCAGCCCGCGGAGCCTTCCCGGCAGCGCCGACTCCGGCGGCGGAGCAGTGTCCGACGATCGGCCTTTTATCGCTGCGCGCCGAACAATTGGTCTGAATGCCCACGAACTAACGATTCGTCATATCGGCCGCAGGACGGCGAGCCGAAATCAGGCCAGATAGCGGCCGGATCGTGCCGAGGCTTCGGTACGGTTCTGCGGCCGAAAACCGCGCCTGCCCCTCGGCACGATTCCGTGCGCAATGAGCCACGGAGAGACACGAAGGTTGCGGCCGCCCGCGGCCCACCGAGCGCCTGAGCGCCTGAGCGCCTGAGCACCTGAGCACCCGAGCGCCTGAGCACCCTAGCGCTGCAGTGGCCCACCGTCGTCGCCCCATCGGTCCCCACGGCGACCGACCTGCGGGGCTCGTCCGAGGCCGCCGTCCGGGCCGGGGCTGGTCAGGTGCCGCTGGGCTGGATCGCCTGGACCGGCTGGAGCGACTCGGCGAGGACGACCAGATCCGCCTGGGACGCGCCGCCCTTCCCATCGCCGTCGTCGACGACCACCGTGAGGCCCCCGTCGGTCCGGCTGATGGCCAGCTGACCGTTGTTGCCCGGGCGCTGCTCCCAGGGGACCCCGTCGACGTCCACCGTCCCGCGCGCCGGGCGGTTGCCGAGCAGCTTCTGCACCGCGTTCGGCGCGTTGCTCTCCCGCAGCCGGGCGTACGTCCGGTGGCCGGAGCGGTCGACGACGTAGCCGACCGTCGCCTCGGCGACGTTGCCGCCGTCGGAGCTGCCGGTGGGGCCGGTCAGCCGCAGCGAGGTCGCCTTCCAGTAGCCGGGCAGCCCGGCGGGAGCGAGCGGGGTATAGGGCGTCTGCCGGGCGAAGGCCGCCAGCGGCTCGGCCGTCTCGACGACCTTGACCGCCGTCTCGTCGCCGCCGCGCGGCATCACGAAGATGACGAAGACCAGGACGCCCGCCATGACCGCGGCGAGGGAGAGGACCATGTCCCTGATCGTTTCCTGGCCGCGTCGCTGTCGTTGTGCCACGCCCCCATCTTCCAGGTCTCGGCGGGTCGATGGTGGCCCGGGACCGGTTTGGGCGGCCCCTTGCGGCGCCGGTGTGGTCGGAATCTCGCCCACGGCCTGCCGCGGACGGGGCGGAACGTCGACGGGCGGCCGTCACGCCCCCTCCGCGTGACGGCCGCCCGATCGAAGCGTTTGACGCCTGCATGCACCGGAAGGTTGCGCGCAGGTTTTCGGCTTCTGGTCTGTCACGCGCACGACAGTCCGGGTCCCCCGGTTCTCCTGACCGCGGTCGATGCTCCGGGTTACGGTGATCGGGGTGTAGATCCTCGTGTGGCTGCGTATCTCGGGCGCCTGCGGGGTGGCGGAACTAGGCTCACGGCCGTGCCTTCCGCTCCCGATGCCTTCGCCGCCAGGTCCTCCGACTCCTCGGCTGTGCCCGACACGCTGGCCGTGCAGGGGCAGGCCCCGGACCGCAACCTCGCCCTCGAACTCGTCCGCGTGACCGAGGCCGCGGCGCTCGCCGCCGCGCGCTGGGTCGGTCGTGGCGACAAGAACGGCGCCGACGGGGCCGCCGTCGACGCGATGCGCCGGCTCGTCGGCACCGTGTCGATGCGCGGCGTCGTCGTCATCGGCGAGGGGGAGAAGGACGAGGCCCCGATGCTGTTCAACGGCGAGCAGGTCGGCTCGGGTGAGGGGCCGGAGTGCGACGTCGCCGTCGACCCGGTCGACGGCACCACGCTCACCGCGAAGGGCATGAACAACGCCGTGTCCGTCATGGCGGTCAGCGAGCGCGGCTCGATGTACGACGCGAGCGCCTGCTTCTACATGGAGAAACTGGTCACCGGGCCGGAGGCGGCGGACGTCGTCGACATCACCGCCTCCGTCGAGGACAACATCCGGGCCGTGGCGAAGGCGAAGGCGATCCACCCGCGCGACGTCACCGTGGTCGTCCTGGACCGCCCGCGGCACGTCGAGCTCGTCGAGCAGATCCGCGCCGCCGGCGCTCGGGTGAAGCTCATCTCCGACGGCGACGTCGCCGGCGCCGTGATGGCCGCCTCCGCCGACACCGGCGTCGACCTGCTTCTCGGCATCGGTGGCACGCCGGAGGGGATCATCACCGCCTGCGCCGTGACGTGTCTCGGCGGGGTGATCCAGGGCCGGCTGTGGCCCAAGGACGAGGCCGAGCGCAGCAAGGTCGTCGCCCTCGGGCACGACCCGGAGCGGGTGTTGTCCACACGGGACCTGGTGGCCAGCGACAACGTCTTCTTCGTCGCGACGGGGATCACGGATGGTGAGCTGCTCGCCGGGGTACGGTACCGCCCGGGCGGCGCGAACACGTCGTCGCTGGTGATGCGCTCCCGCTCGGGCACGATTCGCCGGGTCGACAGCCAGCATCAGCTCACCAAGCTGCAGGCGTACTCCACCGTTCCGTTCTGATCTCACCCCGGGGAGGCGATCGCGTGGCGCGGCTGTCTCCCGCGGAGTTGTTCGTCCGGCTCGACCGGCCGGGGCCGCACGGCAGCGCGGCGGAGGTCCGCACGCTGGCCGCCGCCGCCCGCCGGTTCCTCGCCCACCCCAGGCCGCCCGTCCTGCTCGGCTGCGTGGGGACGCTCGCCGCCGTGCGCGCGGGCCGCGGGCCGTGGCGGGCGCGTGACACCCGCGTCGCCGTGGCCGCCGCCCTCGCCCAGCCGTTCGTGGAGTGGGGCGTGCACCGGCTGCTGCTGCACGCCCGCCCGGCCAGCCGGCTGGGCGCCATCGGCTACCAACTTGCCGGCTACGGCCACGAGCAGCATCATCGCGACCCGACCGACCTCGACACTATGTTCCTGCGCCCCCGCGAGGTCATCACCGGAACGGCCGTGGCGGCCCTGCCGGCGCTGCTCGGACCGCCCTGGGCGGCGACGGGGGCGCTGTGCGCGGGCGTCGGCGTCCTCGCCTACGACTGGACGCACTTCCTCATCCACACCCGGGTCCCGCCGCGCACGGCGTACTACCGGCGGCTCTGGCGCGGCCATCGGCTGCACCACTATCGCAACGAGCGCTACTGGCTCGGCGTGACCAGCCCCCTCGGGGATCTGGCCCTGCGCACGAACCCGCCGCGGGACGCCGTAGAGCTCTCCCCGACCGCTCGCGGCCTCGATTCCGCAGCGAACCCATGAGCGAAACCATGAGCGAACCCACGACCACTGGTCGGGTGTCTGGTGGGCGCGCAAACCGGTCGCCGGTCGTCGGCGGCCGACTCACGGGTTCAACGGGAACGCCGTCTCCGCTGTCCGGGCTGCTGCAGGGCTGACCCGGCCGTCAGTGCCCTGGTGGGCGGTGCGCTCGGTGTCGTGCGCGCAATGCTGGGCGAGGTCGGTCGGCACCTGTCGCCCTCCCGCATCGGGGCCGGCGCCGACGGCGGGACTGGGCACGGCGGGACCGGGCACGGCGGGACCGGGCAGCCGGGGCTCGGAGCGGCCGAGGCGGGGGCGAAACGGGCCGGACGACCGGGCCACGCGCGGAAAGCGAAAGGCCCGGTCCCGCGGCAACACCGGATGCGGCTCCGTCCGGCCGACTCCCTCCAGCCAGGCCAGCAGCCGGCTGTCCGGCGTCGTCGCGTCGACCGTCAGGCGGGCCAGAGCGAAGCGGTCGTCGGCGGGATGGGACAGCACATCGCGCACCGCGCAGGCCGAGCTGTAGCCGGCGGAGATCACCAACTGGCGGACGGACAGGTCATAGCCGCCGCCTGGGTAGGCGAACGTGCGCGGCTCGTCCCCCGTCGCCACGGCGAGGCGGCGCCGGGAAAGGGTCAGCTCCGCGATCACGTCCGCGCGCGCCAGCTCGTTGAGCGGTCGACCGGTGTGTCCGGACCCTCCTATCTCGATTCCCAGTCCGCGGATGCGATGTAGGTCGGCCCGATGGAAATAGCCCGGATCACCGACCCGAGAACTGGTCACGAAGACCGTCGCCGTCAGTCCCCACTCGGCCAGGCGGCGCAGCGCGTTCATTGTTTCCGCGCCGCCGTCGTCAAAGGTGATGACGATCGGATTCTTCGGGGCGGAGGCGACACCGAGGGAGGCGACATACCCGGACACCGTCATCGGCTGGCGGCCGGATGCGGCGATCAGGCCGCAGTGCCGGGCGAAGGTCGAGAGCGGCATGGGCCGACGCGGTGCGCCCCGGGTGGTGTGTGGGTCGAGCGAGCGGTAGCGCAGGACCGGGATCATCTGTCCGCGCCGGGCCGTCCGTAGACCGAGCGTCATCGCGGTCCGAGCGCGGCGCCATGCGCGTCTCGCTTGGCGCGCGGTTCGGGCGGAGCGAACGTCAAGCGGGCCTCCCTGTGAACGCCGCGGGCATGGACGCGGCATCGGGTAATGGCGCCGAAGTGCGTCCGAGGAGTGAGTCCGTGATGCGGCATGAAATGTAGCACGAGTGGCCCCAATAGCCGGTGAACCGGGAAGGCGAGTACCTTGCCGGCCGCCCGTCGGCGCCCACCATCATTGTGCTGATTAAGAAAACAGGACTTTTCCGAGAGGTGTCGCCGCGCAATCAGTGGATCGCCGGGGGCGCGGACGTGGTGCTGGAGTTGCGACTAGGGCATCCGGTGACCACCTGGCGCGGCCCGCTCGAGGCCTGGTGCGCGTCGTCGGCGCGGCCGGCACGCGCTGGGCTCCGACTGGCGCGCCCGGTCGTGCGCTCGTGCACCGTGGGCCCAACTGCCACATTGTGGCTCTCGGTGCCCGCGGGCGTTCCATTCCGGTCGGGGGCCGGGCCGAGGTTGCGGCCCGTCGGCTTCGGCCTGCCGATGTGTCCCGGCGCCGGCCGTGGAGCAGGGAAGGTCAGGGCGTGGGGGCGCCGCCGGAGCGGCGAGGCCGGATCCGGGTGAACGCCTGGCAGGCGCAGCGCGCGCAGTCATTGCCCTTGCGGTAATGCCGGTGCAGATCGCGGCTATGGCCGCAGCGACACCGATCCCACCACGAAGAGATCGCTCCCATGGAGCCCCCCCTCCTCGGCGCTACCACTCGGTGACATTACTCGGGCGCGATTATGTGTGGTCGCCGTGGTCGCCGTGGTCGGGGACCCCTCCGGGGGAGGGTCGGTGCGGCCGCTGGGGGCTCTTCGGCGCGGGTCGATGGTGCGGGGATCCCGCTTGGTGGGCCTGCTGGCTCACAGCGGCCAGGAAGGCCTAGTGGCCGGGGCGCCGGCGGCGTTCGGCGGCTGACTGGGCGGCGAGGGCGCGTTGCCGCTCGCGCCGGGCGATCTGCGCGCGCCGGCCGCGAAAAACCGCGATGAGGGCGACCAGCAGGAAGGCCGCCAGCAGGATCGGCGCGTGCAGGATCATCTCCGAGCCGATGTCGATCGTCTTGTTCCGCAGTCCGGAACTGCCGTCACCGGTGGAAGGATCAAGATAGCCGACGCCGATCGTGATGAGCGCGTACACCAGCGGCGGCATGATCACGACGCCGATCAGATCGTCGGTGTGGACCCGCACCGCGACGAGCACGCAGGCGCCGATGAACAGCGTGCCGAACGCGTACTTCAGCGAGCCGAAGGCGACCGAGTCGATGAGGGCACCGACCCCGCCGACAACGAGCACGATGATCCCGGTGCCGAGCGCGGTCAGCCCCCGCCTGCTGCCGGTGAACAGCGTGGGCGGCGGCGCGCTCGCGCGGCCTCGCGAGCCGCGGACATACGGATCGTCGAACCTGTCGGCGCGCACGGATCTACCCGGCGGCCCGGCTGACTGCCGATGCGGCGGCACACTCACGAACGCAAGGTACCGCCCGGGGATTTCGAATGCGTCAGGACGATGCATCAGACCGCGGCATCGGCCCCGTGTCGGAACCTTCGGTGGTCGAACCACTGCTTTGCGTCGTGTCGTCATTGTCTTTCTGGTTGTTTGACCCCGATGTCCTCCCCGCCGCTTCTGCCCAGGTCCGATATCCGACATCCCCGGTCCCGTCGGCGGTCGGCGCCGCCTGTTCCGGCAGGCCGGGGTCCTGCAGTAGTTCCGCCGCGGACAGCGCGCGCACGCCGGACTCCACGGGCGCGGGGCTCGGCAGCGCCGCCTCGACCACTTCCATGGCGGCGAGCCGGCGGGCGGGGGTGAGCACCCGGCTCTCCAGCGAACCGACGGTCGCGTTGAAGTCCCCGACCGCCCGGCCCAGCGAGCGGCCGAGCCGGTCGACATGTTCGCCGAGCGTGC
Organism: Frankia sp. ACN1ag; assembly: GCF_001414035.1. NCBI lineage: Bacteria > Bacillati > Actinomycetota > Actinomycetes > Frankiales > Frankiaceae > Frankia > Frankia sp. ACN1ag. The sequence continues at coordinate 291,054 of NZ_LJPA01000003.1, forward strand.
CCAGACGAGTGTAGAGATCCCGGCCGAGCTCGAAGATCTCCCGGGTCCGCGTGGTCAACGCCTCCTGGGTCCAGGCGTGGGCGATGGTCCGCAGCATCGCGATCAGCGTGGTCGGGGTGGCGATGATGACCCTCTTGGCGGCGGCGTGCTCCAGCAGGCCCGGATCGTGGTCGAGCGCCGGGGCGAGGAACGCCTCGGCGGGCACGAACAGCACCACGAACTCCGGCGAGGCCGGCAGCCGCCGCCAGTACGACTTCGCGGCGAGCCCGTCGACGTGGGCGCGCAGGTGGCGGGCGTGGGCGGCCATCCGCCCGGCGCGGTAGGCCTCGTCGGTGCTCTCGGCGGCGTCGAGGAAGGCCGCCAGCGGGACCTTCGCGTCGACGACGACGTTGCGCCCACCGGCGAGGTGAACCACCATGTCGGGCCGCAGCGGGCCGTCGTCGCCCTGGACGGTCATCTGCTCGGTGAAGTCACAGCGGTTGAGCATGCCGGCCACCTCGGCGACCCGGCGTAGCTGCATCTCCCCCCACGCCCCGCGGGCCTGCGGGCGGCGCAGGACCGTGACCAGCGCCGCCGTCTCGGTTCGCAGGCTCTCCGACGCCTCGCGGGCGAAGCGCACCTGCTCCACGAGCGCCGCATACGCCTCCGTGCGGGCCGTCTCCAGCTCGTGCAGGCGACTCTCCATCCGCCCCAGGGCGTCGCGCAGCGGGGTGACCATGCCCTCCACCGCCGCGCGGCGGGCGTCGAGATCGCCGCGGGCGCGGGCGCCGGCCTCGTCGAGCCGGGCGGCGGCCAGCTCCACGAGCTGGCGGCTCGCCCCCTCCAGCGCCTGCGCGGACAGCGCCCGGAAGCTCTCGGCGAGCCGATCCTGGCTCTGCTCGACCAGGGCGACCCGCTCGACCGCGGCGCGCCGCTCGTACTCCAGCGCCGTGCGCAGGCCGGCGACGTCCGACTCGGCGAGCTGGGCGCGCTCGGCGCTCGCCGCGGCGGCCGCGCGGGCGGAGTCCCGCTCCTGCAGGAGCGTCGCCTGCGCGGCGGCGAGCGCCGCGTAGCGCGGATCGGCCAGCCGGCGGGCGGCGAACAGGCCGCCCACGGCCCCGACGGCCAGCCCGAGGAGGGTCAGCAACGCGCTGGTGGTGTTCACAATGGGAAGGCAATCACGACCCTCCGACAGTTTCGCGGCAAGTCGGTCAGCGGCGTGGCGACCGCCGCCGGGTCGGCCGCGTTCCCGGCGGCACGGGCCCGCGAGAGCCCGCCCGCCTCCCGCCCGCCTCCCGCCCGCCTCCCGCTCGCCGGACCCCGCCGGCGCGCTGTCCGCCGGCCCGTAGACTGATCCGCCATGGGCTTGTCGATCGGTATCGTCGGGCTGCCCAACGTCGGCAAGTCCACGTTGTTCAACGCCCTGACGCGCAATGATGTGCTCGCCGCGAACTACCCGTTCGCGACGATCGAGCCGAACGTCGGCGTCGTCGGCGTCCCCGACCCGCGGCTCGACGAGCTGGCGAAGCTGTACGACAGCGCCCGCGTCGTGCCGGCGACGGTCAGCTTCGTCGACATCGCCGGGCTCGTCCGCGGCGCGTCCGAGGGCCAGGGGCTGGGCAACCGCTTCCTCGCGAACATCCGCGAGTCCGACGCGGTCTGCCAGGTCGTCCGGGTGTTCTCCGACCCCGACGTCGTGCACGTCGAGGGCAAGGTCGACCCGGCCGACGACATCGAGACGATCAACACCGAGCTCATCCTCGCCGACCTGCAGACCCTCGACGCCCGGCTGCCCAAGCTGGAGAAGGAGGCCCGCGCGGACAAGGCGAAGCAGCCGCTGCTCGCCGCCGTGAAGGCCGCCCGCGAGGTCCTCGACGCCGGCCGCACCCTCTCCTCCGATCCGAAGATCGATCGGGACGCGCTGCGCGAGCTGTTCCTGCTCACCGCGAAGCCGTTCCTGTACGTGTTCAACGTCGACGAGGACGTCCTCGCCGACCCCGGCCGCCACAAGGAGCTCGTCGAGTCGGTCGCGCCCGCCGACGCGATCGTGCTGTGCGCCAAGGTCGAGGCCGAGCTCGCCGAGCTGGACGACGCCGACGCCGCCGAGCTGCTCGCCTCCCTCGGCCAGGAGGTCAGTGGCCTGGCCCAGCTCGCCCGGATCGGCTTTCACACCCTCGGCCTGCAGACCTTCCTCACCGCCGGCCCGAAGGAATCGCGCGCCTGGACGATCAAGGCCGGCGCGACCGCCCCCGAGGCTGCCGGCGCCATCCACACCGACTTCCAGCGCGGCTTCATCAAGGCCGAGATCGTCTCCTTCGACGAGCTCATCGCCGCCGGCTCCATGGTCGCCGCCCGCGCCGCCGGCAAGGTCCGCATGGAGGGCAAGGACTACGTCATGGCCGACGGCGACGTCGTCGAGTTCCGCTTCAACGTCTGACCGGTCGGTGCTTCCGCCGGTCCGTGGCGCAACCAGGCCGCCTGGCGCAACTGCCTACCTGCGCCGTCGCGTGGACTGCGGCGGCGTGAGCCTGCGCCGACCCTGATCGCTACGATCTGTCGGTGACCGGTACCACCAGCAGTGACGGGAGGCGGCCGACCGGAGCCGGCACTCCGCCGGGCCCTCGTCGAGCGGACGCCCGAATCCGGCGACAAAGCTCTATGACCTCGACCGGTCCGACATCCAGGAGATCATCGACGGTTCGGACGACGAGTTTCCCTACTGCCGGGGCTTCATCGTCGCCCTCGGCCGCGAGTTCCACGAGGCCGTGAGCGCCAACCCCGCCGCGGCGATACCCGATGCCGAATGCGAACGGATGTGCTACTTCTTCGCCCATCTGCACCGGGNGCGGTTCGGAGGCTGGCCGAATACCGGTTCGGGCATTTCCTGGGAGTCCGCCAGCAATGCGGCCGGCGCACAACTCCGCCCTCCGTCCCGACCCCAGTCGGCGATCGTGGTGTTCCGCGGAACCACGTCGTGTCCGGTCTCCAGCTCTCACGATCGTGGTGTTCCGCGGAACCGCGACAGGCGTCCAACCACGACCTCAACTCGGCGATCTTGGTGTTCCGCGGAACCGGAGACGGGCGGGATCCGCTCCAGTCCGACCCGGCGAATCAAAGATCAGTAGTCCATGATTGCCGGGATGGGGATGGCGTCGCTGCACCCGAGCCGGTGATGAAGGTGGACGAGGCACGCGGGCGGCTCAATGCGGCCGGCTCGGACGGGCGGTTGAGGCGGGCGACCCGTGCGAGGCGGCCGCTCCCGCGGGTACAAAGCTGCCGCGGGATGTCGACCGGGCTGGTCGGTCCGGGCCGAGCGGGCCGGGCCGGGGCGGGGCCGCCGGATTCCGGTTATGGCTGAATGCGGGAAAGGACGGACGGACGTGGCGGGCGACGACGAGCAGGCGCGGGACGACCGGGTGATCTGCCATCTGGTCGGGCGGATCGCGTGGTCGGTCGGGGCGGCCGGGTACCGGCCGGCGAGCCTCGGCACCGAGGGGTTCATCCACTTCTCCACCCCGGCGCAGGTCGTCGCCACCGCCAACCGGTTCTACGCCGGCCGCGACGATCTGCTGCTCGTCGTGGTCGACCCGGAGCGGCTCACCGCCCCGCTGCGCTGGGAGCCCCCCGCCGCTCCCGCCGCTCCCGCCGTTCCCGCCGCTGCGGCCGCTGCGGCCGGGGGTGCCGCGCAGCCACCGGACGGCACGCCGTCGGCGGGGACTCTGCCGTCGTCGGGGGCCGTGCCTGTCGGCGCGAGCGAACCGGCGGCCGGGGAGCTGTTCCCGCATCTGTACGGGCCGATCGATGCCGGGGCGGTCGCGGCGGTCGTGCCGTTCCCGCCGGAGCCGGACGGCACGTTCAACGTCCCGTCCACCCTCTGGTGATCTCCAGCCGGCACACCGTGCCGGCCCAGCGGCCGAAACGGGCGTAGCGGGCGCGGACCTCCCGCTCCCCGGCCGGGCCGGGCAGGCCCGCGAGCTCGCCGACGCGGGCCTTGGCCCAGGCGTCGAGGGCGAGCCCGCGGGGGCGGCCGAGCAGGCCGAGCAGCCCGTCGGCGCTGACCGGGCCGAAGCCGGGCAGGGCGCGGATCTCGGTGGCGACCTCGTCGTCGCTCGGGCCGCGCGGACCGCGGTCCCACCAGCGTTCGACGTCGAGGGTGCCCGCGTCGATCCGCTGGGCGAGGATGGCCAGCGATCCGGCACGGTAGCCCCAGCCCGCCCGATCGCGCAGGAACTGCGGACCGCGGTCGGCAACGGCCCGCGCCACCGCCGCCGCGTCCGGGAACGCTCGTTCCCCGGCCGGGCCGCGCGCGCCGAACAGCTCCACCAGCGCGTCGAGCATCGACCGGGTCCGGGTCAGCGCGGCGTTCGTCGCGGCGAGCGCGCGGACCAGATCCTCCCAGACGCTCGGGCTCCGCAGCAGCCGGCCGTGGCCGCCGGCCGCCACCCAGGCGAGGTCCGGCTCGCCGGCCAGCGTGGCATACAGATCGGCGAGGTCCTCGTCGAGCGCGAGCGCGTGCCGCACCTGGCGGCGGATGGCCTCCCGGTCGGCGTCGCCGCCGGTCGCGCGGCCCCAACTGACGATGAGAGGTGGACCGGCACCGCCGGGGGCGGCGGACTCGCGGACGGTGATCGCCAGTGGGCCGGCCTGCGGGGTGACCAGGACGCGGTGCCACTCGCCGCGGTCGAGGTCGAAACAGGACGGCCCGAGGCCGCTCGCCGCGTGGCTGAGCGCGACCGCGGCCAGCCGGAAGCCGGGCGGCAGTGGGCCCAGGCGCAGCGTCCCGACACGGGGGAGGTCGGCGCCGGGCGGCAGCCGGCCGAACCGGCCGCCGGCCCGGATCTCCGCCGCCGCCTGCGCGCCCACCGCCCGCGATCACCTCCGTCGTACGCCTGAGGTGATCATGCCGCATGCCGGCTCGGCCGGGCGGGCAAGCCGGATCGGTCAGTAGGAAACGCCCGCCGAGTAGAGGATCTGGGAGATCCTGCGGGCCAGGGCGACGTCGAGTTCGGTGACGCCGCCGACGGAGTGCGTCCAGACCGTGAACGTCGTGGTCCCCGGGCCGCGGTCGATCACCGGGTGGTGATCCATCTCGTCGGCGGCGTGAGCCACCTCGGCGGCGATCGCATCGGCCTCGTCGCCGTCGACCATGATCTGCAGTTGGATGCGGTCGGCGTCGCCGAGCCAGCCGGGAAGCGCCGCCAACGCGTCCGCGACCTCGGCGTTGTCCAGTTTGGTCGGCATGCTGCTGCCCTCCGTCTTCGGGCCCGGCGGTCCGGCGACCGCGGGCCGGGTTGACCATGGCTGTGTGCCTAGCCGCTCTCGGGATGGTCGGCGCGGCGGCGCGCCGGACCGGAATCCGATCCGTCGCCGTCGCTGCTCCCGCACCAGGTCTCCTGCCCTTCGGTGGCCTGATCGGGCCATCCGACCCGAACCGCTGGTATCCGATCCTTCGATGGCCGGAGTCTGGGAGAGTCCGGCACCATGAATGCGGATGTGGGCGGCCCGCCTGCCGGCGCTCCTACCCCGCCGGGACGGGGCGCAACGCCCGGAGAGCAACCCGACGGCAGCGCGCCGGCCGTATCGGCTGGGACCGCGGTATCGGCTGGGACTGCGGTGCCGCCTGCGGCGCGGGGTCGACTGGTCGTGGCGGTCGCCCTCCTCGACGATGAGCGCCGGGTGCTGGCCGCTCGGCGCCGGGAGCCGCCGGCCTACGCCGGGATGTGGGAGTTTCCCGGCGGCAAGGTCGAGCCGGGCGAGGATGAGCTCGACGCGCTCGTGCGGGAGTGTCGGGAGGAGCTCGACGTCGAGATCGAGGTCGGGCCGCCGCTGGGCGAGGTGGAGCTGGCGAGCCCGGGGTGGATCCTGCGGGTGTGGTTCGGACGGGTCGTCGGACGCAGTCCCCGCCTGCTCGATCACGACGAGCTGCGCTGGCTGGCCGCCGACGAGCTCGACGACGTCCGCTGGATGCCGGCGGACGGCCCGCTCGTGGAGAAACTCCGCGACGCGCTGACCGGCCCGGATCCGATTCGCTGGCCCCATCGGCCCTGACGCCCGAGCCCCGAGTCCCGGCCGCCTCAGCGGCTGATCGTTTCCAGGGTTCCTTGCTCTTCCACAGGGTTTTGTGTCTGATTTATCCCTGCGAATAGCCTGCGAATAGGCAAGGAAGCGCCGCGGGGCCCGCCGCGCCGAGGCGGCTGGGGCCATCGCCGCCGGGAGGTGGCCGCGCGGGTGCGGGGAGGCGGCGCGGGGGTGTCGGGCAGGGGTGGCCGTGGCGGGGCGGACACGCCGGGGCGAGGTGTCCGTACCATGGGCGGTGGCACGAACGTCGCCAGTGCCCGTCTGGCGGGCGCGTCGGCGTGCCTCGGCGCAGATCGGCGCGGCGGAGTTCCGCTGCGGCGTTCGCGTCACCGGTTCCAGCCGGCACCGTCGTTCGCACGGTGCCGTTGTCGTTGTTGCGGGGTCGAGAGCCCCACGTCCGCCCCGGAGCGCCCCACCGTGTCCCTTCGTGCCGATCTTCGTAACGTGGCCATCATCGCCCACGTCGACCATGGCAAGACCACGCTCGTCGATGCCATGCTGCGCCAGTCCGGCGCCTTCGGCGAGCACGCTGAACTGACCGACCGCGTGATGGACTCGATGGATCTCGAGCGCGAGAAGGGCATCACGATCCTCGCGAAGAACACCGCGGTCCGTCACGGCGACATGACGATCAACATCATCGACACCCCCGGCCACGCCGACTTCGGCGGCGAGGTGGAGCGCGGCCTGTCCATGGTCGACGGCGTGCTGCTGCTGGTGGACGCGAGCGAGGGCCCGCTGCCGCAGACCCGCTTCGTGCTGCGCAAGGCGCTCGCGGCCCGGCTGCCGGTGGTGCTGGTCATCAACAAGGTGGACCGGTCCGACGCTCGGATCGCCGAGGTCGTCGACGAGACCTACGAGCTCTTCCTCGACCTCGACGCGGACGAGGAGCAGATCGACTTCCCGATCATCTACTGCAACGCCAAGGCCGGCCGCGCCTCGACGACCCGCCCGGCCGACGGCGCGAGCCCCGACTCGCCGGACCTCAAGCCGCTGTTCGACCTGCTGCTGGAGACCGTCCCGGCGCCGTCGTTCGACCCGGACGCGCCGCTGCAGGCGCTGGTCACCAACCTCGACGCGTCGCCCTACCTCGGCCGCCTGGCGCTGTGCCGCGTGCACAACGGCACGATCAAGCGCGGCCAGCAGGCCACCCTGTGCCGCGCGGACGGCACTCAGACGCGCGTCAAGATCAGCGAGATGCTGATGACCCAGGCGCTGGAGCGGGTGCCGGCGGAGGAGGCCGGGCCGGGCGACATCATCGCCATCGCCGGCATCCCGGACATCACCATCGGTGAGACCCTCGCCGACCTGGACGACCCCCGTCCGCTGCCGGTGATCACCGTCGACGAGCCGTCGATCAGCATGACGATCGGCATCAACACCTCGCCGCTGGCGGGCAGGTCCGGCAAGAAGCTCACCGCCCGGCTGGTGAAGAACCGCCTGGACGCCGAGCTCGTCGGCAACGTGTCCATCCGCGTGCTGCCGACCGAGCGGCCCGACACGTGGGAGGTGCAGGGCCGCGGTGAGCTCCAGCTCGCCGTCCTCGTCGAGCTGATGCGCCGCGAGGACTTCGAGCTGACCGTCGGCAAGCCGCAGGTGGTCACCCGGATCGTCGACGGCAAGGTGCACGAGCCGGTGGAGCGCCTCACCATCGACGCGCCCGAGGAGTTCCTCGGCACGCTCACCCAGCTCCTCGCGCTGCGCAAGGGCCGGGTCGAGCAGATGGTCAACCACGGCACCGGCTGGATCCGGCTGGAGTACCTGGTCCCCGCCCGCGGGCTGATCGGCTTCCGGACCGAGTTCCTCACCGAGACCCGTGGCACCGGCCTGCTGCACCACGTCTTCGACCGGTACGAGCCCTGGTTCGGCGAGCTGCGGACGCGGGCCACCGGCTCGATGGTCGCCGACCGCAGCGGGGTGGCCACCGCCTACGCGCTGTTCAACCTCCAGGAGCGCGGCACGATGTTCATCGGGCCGACGACCGAGGTCTACGAGGGCATGATCTGCGGCGAGAACTCCCGGGCGGACGACATGGACGTCAACCCGACCAAGGAGAAGAAGCTGACGAACATGCGCTCGTCCACCGGTGACGAGCTGGTCCGGCTCACCCCGCACCGGGTGCTCACCCTCGAGCAGGCGCTGGAGTTCTGCCGCGAGGACGAGTGCGTCGAGGTGACGCCGGGCTTCGTCCGACTCCGCAAGGTGGCGCTCACCGCCGGGGAGCGGGAGAAGCTGCGCTCGCGGCGCCGCTGACCCTGGCGGGNGGTCGTCGGGACGGGCCTGTGGCCGCAACGGGCCGTAGGGTCGGGATGGTGACATCTGCTACCACGCCGTCGGCCCCGTCCACCCCGCCGGCCGCCCGCCGGCTGATGTTCGTCCACGCCCATCCCGACGACGAGGTGATCTCCACGGGGATCGCGCTCGCCTCCTACGCCGCGGCCCCGGACACCTCCGTCACCCTCGTGACCTGCACGTTGGGGGAGGAGGGCGAGGTGCTGGTGCCCGAGCTGATCAATCTGCGGGCGGATCGCGGCGATCAGCTCGGCGGCTACCGGATCGGCGAGCTCGCCGGGTCCTGCGCCGCGCTCGGCATCACCGACCAGCGTTTCCTCGGCGGTCCGGGCCGCTGGCGGGACAGCGGCATGATCGGCACCCCGCCGAACGACCATCCCCGCAGCCTGTGGCGGGCCGACCTGGACGAGGCGACGGCCGAGCTGGTCCGGATCGTCCGCGACGTCCGGCCGCACGTGCTGGTCAGCTACGACTCCCACGGCGGCTACGGGCATCCCGACCACATCCGGGCCCACCAGGTCACCGTGCGGGCCTTCACCGACGCCGCCGACCCGGCGTTCGCCCCGGGCACCGGCGAGCCCTGGCAGGTCGCCAAGCGCTACGAGACGGCGATGCCCCGCTCGCGGGCCGTCGCGGGGTTCGAGCTCTTCCACGACTCCGCCGACCGGAACAACCCCTTCGCCGGCCTGAAGTCCGTCGACGACCTGGCGATGAGGCTCGTCGACGACGCCGACATCACCGCCGAGATCTCCGCGCCGGAGTTCTTCGACGCCAAGATCGCCGCGATGCGGGCGCACCGGACCCAGATGGCCGTCGACGGCTTCTTCTTCGCCCTCGCCGACGGCATCGGCCAGCGGGCGTGGGGTGTGGAGCACTTCGTGCTCGCCGCGGGCACCCGTGGCCCCGGCGACGGGCCCGACGGCCGCGAGCGGGACCTGCTCGCCGGCGTCACCTTCTGACCATCGTGGGAATCCCGCCGGCCTGCCCGCCGTTGGTGCACATGTGCAGCGGTGTAACGCTGTAATCAGTGCACGCACGGGTGCGGGCCCGGGAGGTCGGATGCACGCCAGCAACGAGGGATATCCCCACCGTCCGGATGAGCCGTTGGACGCCTACTCGACGATCGTCACCCAGGTCGCCGCCGCGCTGACCCCGTCGGTGGCCAGCCTGCGGGTGCGGACCCGGCGCGGGGCCGGGGCGGGATCGGCCGTGGTGTTCACCGACGACGGCTTCCTGCTCACCTCGGCCCACGTCGTCGAGGGGCTGCTCGGCGGGGGCGGCGCCCCGGTCGGGCTCGCCCAGTTCGCCGACGGGACCGAGCGCGAGTTCGACGTCGTCGGCGCCGACCCGCTGTCCGATCTCGCCGTGCTGCGGGCCCGTGGCGCGACGCCGCGGGCCGCCGTCCTCGGCGACGCCGCCGGGCTTCGGGTCGGCCAGCTCGTCGTCGCCGTCGGCAACCCGCTCGGGCTGACCGGCAGCGTGACGGCCGGCGTCGTGAGCGCGCTCGGCCGGTCGCTGCCGACCCGCGCCGGCTCCGCGGTGCGGGTGGTGGACGAGGTCATCCAGACCGACGCGGCGCTGAACCCGGGCAACTCGGGCGGCGCGCTCAGCACGGCCGACGCCCGGGTGATCGGGATCAACACGGCCGTCGCCGGGGTGGGGCTGGGGCTCGCCGTCCCCGTCAACGCGGCGACCCGGAAGATCCTCGCCGCGCTCATGCGGTACGGGCGGGTGCGCCGGGCCTACCTTGGCGTGGCCGGGGTTCGGGTCCCGCTGCCGCCGGCCGTCGCGGAGCGCACCCGCCAGAGCCACGGCGTCCGTCTCGCCGAGGTGGTCGTCGACAGCCCGGCGGGCGGCGCGGGCCTGTTCACCGGGGACCTCGTGCTGTCGCTGGACAGGGTTCCCATCGTCACCCCCGCTGACCTTCAGCGGCTGCTGACGGAGGCCACGATCGGCCGCGCGGTGGAGCTGACGGTCTGGCGGCGCGGCGCCATGGTGGACGTCATCGTCGTCCCCCGGGAGCTCGTCACCACCTGACCCTCGTCAGGTGCCCGAGTGGGGCACGCCGGGTGGGGTGAGGTCGTGGCCGGCGTCGCACTCCGCCGCCCGGCGGGGGAGGCGGTCGGACTGGCCGGGCGGTTCCCGCGCATCATGTCCTACTGTCGGAACATGCCCCGCCCCGGTACCGGTCCCCGTCGGACGCCGCCTTCGTCCCGGTCGTCTCAGTCATCCGGGTCAACCCGAAGGTCGGGGACGGGGCCGGCCCAGGGCGCCTCGTCCGGGGGCGGNCCGGGGGGCGGCGGGGCGCGCCCTCGAGCCGCGGGGAAGGGTGCCAGGGGCTCCTCGGGCGCCGAGGGCTCCCCGGTGGCCTCGTCAGCAGGGTCGTCGGGTGGGGCGGCGGTGTCCGGGTCGGTGGGGTCCGGGTCGGCGGCTCCGGGCGGGAAGTCGGAGCCGGGCGGGAAGTCGGAGCCGGGCGGGAAGTCGGGGCCGGCCGGCCGGCCCGGGTTCGCCGCGTCGACGGCCGAACCGGAGCCGGGTCGGGTCTTCCTCGGTTTCTCGTATGCGCTGGGCATCGTCCTCGGCGTCGGGCTGGGCCTCTACGGCGTCTTCCTCGTCCCCGACGGCCCCCGTCCGGGCGGCACGCTGCTGTCCGTCGGCCTGCTGCTGGCGTTGGTGGGCAACGGGGCGGCGGCGCTGCTGGTGCGCTGGCTGACCGGCACCCGGCTGGGCCCGGCGACGGTGCTGATCGGCTGGATGCCGGTGGTGCTGCTGCTCGCCGCCTCCCGCCCCGAGGGTGACCTGCTGCTGCAGTCCAGCGCCACCGCGTACGCGTTCCTGCTGCTCGGCGGACTGAGCCCGATCGTCGTGGCGGTCCTCGGCGGGGCGCGCCGCGGGTTCACCGTGCTCCCGCCCCCGCGCTGACCGGCGCCGGCCCGCTCCCGACCGCGCCGGCCCGCTCCCGACCGCGACGGCGAGCCCCGGCGACGACGGGAGGTGCGCCCCGATGGCGGGAGGCACCCAGACGGGGGGACAGGCCACTGTGCAAGATGTCACCGGCTCCGGCATCCGGGACCGCGGCGGGGGACCGCGGCGGTAGCGTGAGCCGGGTGGGCAGCCTGCCGCAGGAGATCCGCAGCGATCCACCCGCCGTCCGGGCGCCCCTGGATGCGGGTGACTTTCGCCGGGCGGTCGGCAGGTTCGCCACGGGTGTGACGGTTCTCACCACCGTCACCGAGGGGCGCCATCTCGGCATGACGGCGAACTCGTTCGTCTCGGTCTCCCTCGACCCGTTGCTGGTGCTGGCCAGCATCCGCCGCGACGCCCGGTTCCACGCCCCACTGCTGGCCGCGGGGGTCTGGGGCGTCTCGGTGCTCGCCGCCGACATGACCGAGGCCTCGCGCTTCTTCGCCCGGCGGGCGTACGAGCAGCCCGGCGACATGTTCGCCCAGTGGCCGCACACGATCGGCGGGCAGACCGGCGTCGTCCTGCTCGACGGCGCCCTGTCGGTCTTCGAGTGCCGGACGGTGTCGACGCACGCCGGCGGGGATCACACCCTGGTCGTCGGCGAGGTGGTGTCGTTCGCGCAGCCTCGCGATGACGCCGACCCCCTCGTCTTCTTCGAGGGGAAGTACCTCGACCTGGCGCCGTCCCGCGAGGCGGTCCCCGCCCAGGACGGTGGCGCTAAGCGGATCTAGCGGATCCAGCGGATCTAGTTGAGGCGGGCGCGGGCCGCCGCGGCGGCCTGGCGGGCGGCGGCCGCCGCCGCGGGCTCCACCTCGGCCACCGTGTCGGCGAAGGTCGCCAGGTCGGTCGCGCCGCCGAGGAAGTCGCCCAGCCGCACGCGCAGCTCGCCGCGCTCGCGGCGCAGGTTCGCCGGATGGCTGGGGAGCAGCAGCGAGAGCTCGACGGCCCACAGCCGGGTCCGCGGCGTGTCCGAACGGGCGGCGAGGATGCGGATGTTGCCGAGGATGCGGCTCAACACGTCCCCGGCGCTCATCGGGGCCAGGTGCGCCCGGTTGAACGCGACCCCCGCCGCGCGGACCTTCGCCGCGGCGTCGTGGATGGTCAGCAGCCGGCCGGCCGCGAAGGGGTCGACGAGCACGAAGTCCTCGGGCGAGCCGACGGCGACGACGACATGCCCCGGCAGGCCGACCGGGTAGGCGGCGACCCCGAGCCGCTGGGCCACCTCCAGCCAGACGACGGAGAGCAGGATCGGCAGCCCCCGGCGGCGGCGCAGCACGTCGGGCAGCAGCGAGGAGCGCACATCGTCGTAGTCGTCCGCGGAACCGGCGAAGCCGGCGTCGAGACCGAGCGCCTCGTGCAGGGCCTCCGCGGCGGCCCGCGGATCAAGGGCGCCGAAGCGGCGCAGCTCCCCGAGACGGCCGACCGGGGGGTCGACGCCGGGCCCCGGCTGCCCCCCGCCGCCGGCGCCACCGGCCGGCGGCGGCGTGCCGCGCTCCACCCGCGGGAAACCCCGGGTGGCGGTGGCTCGGGCGGCGAGCAGCGGGCGGGCGCGCAGGGCGAGCGCATCCAGGGCCCCGAGGGTGGCCGCGGCGTCGACGGCGTCGGCGGTCGGATCCGCCTCGGCGGCGAGCAGGTGGCAGGCGACGGCCAGGTCGACGGGCTCGCGCCGGACGACCTCGGCGAACCGGCTGCGGCTGCGGGTGCTCATCCGCGCTCCGTCCCGCCTGTGTCGGTGTCCTGTTCCGTCATAGCTGGGATTGTCGCTCGCCGGACCGGCCGGGTTCGGACGATGGTGCCCGGAGGCGGTATGTCCGCATTGGCGTCGAGCGGACCAGCCGCGGTCGTGACCTGCGCGGCCGGATCGGTGGGTGATCGCCGCGCGGGGGGTCTAGGGGGTATGACGCGTGCCGCGACCACGTCATCCTCGGTAATCTGGACGTGCGTGCCCTCCGCCGTTTCGACCGTCAGCACGTGCGATGACCATGACCGTAGTGTCCCGAGAACGTCACTGAGAGGTATCGGACCCGGGATGCGCCTGCGGATCATGACTCGCGCGCCGATGTCGGCCTGAGTGATGCGGACGACATACACCACCAGCGCACGCCCTTGTTGTCGACACGGAACTGTCCATGTCGATACTAAGGACTCAGTCGCCCGCGAGCCCGAGGAGGAACAACCGGTGACCTACGTCATCGCGGAGCCCTGCGTCGATGTCAAGGACAGGGCCTGTATCGAGGAGTGCCCGGTCGACTGCATCTACGAGGGCGGACGGATGCTCTACATCCAGCCCGACGAGTGCGTCGACTGTGGAGCATGTGAGCCGGTCTGCCCCGTAGAGGCGATCTACTACGAGGACGACGTCCCCGATCAGTGGAAGGGGTACACGGACACCAACGCCAACTTCTTCGAGGAGCTCGGTTCGCCGGGCGGCGCCTCGAAGGTCGGCGCGCTGGACTTCGACCCGCCGGCGGTCGCCGCGCTGGCCCCCCAGGGCGAGTCCTGAGCGGCTCTGGGAGGTCGGGCAACACCTCCGGAGTCCTGCGGTCACCGGCCCGTTCCCGCGTGCGGCTGCCCGACTTCCCCTGGGACCAGCTCGTCTCCTACAAGGAGAAGGCCCGCACGCACCCCTACGGGCTCGTCGACCTCTCGGTCGGGACTCCGGTCGACTCCACCCCGGCCGTCGTGCAACAGGCGCTGGCCGGTGCCGCGGATGCTCCGGGCTATCCGCTGACGGTCGGTACCCCGGATCTTCGAGAGGCGGCGGCGGGCTGGTTGGCCCGCCGCCTCGGCGTCCTCGTGGATCCGGGTGCCGTCCTGCCGGTGCTCGGCACCAAGGAGCTGGTCGCCCAGCTCCCGGGGCAGCTCGGTCTCGAACCAGGGGACCGGGTCTGGGTGCCGACGCCGGCGTACCCGACCTATGAGGTCGGCGCCCTGCTCGCGCGCTGCGAGCCGGTCGTCGGCCCCGCGGACGGGGTGACGCTCGTCTGGCTGAACTCGCCCGCGAACCCGACGGGGCGGGTGCTGACCGTCGACGAGATGCGAGCGGTCGTCGCCTGGGCCCGCGAGCGGGGCGTCATCGTCGCCAGCGACGAGTGCTACATCGAACTGGGCTGGGAGGCCCGGCCCGTCTCCGTGCTGCACCCGGACGTCTGCGGCGGATCCCACGAGGGCCTGCTCGCGGTGCACTCCCTGTCGAAGCGGTCCAACCTCGCGGGCTACCGGGCCGGCTTCGTCACCGGCGATCCGCAGCTCGTCGAGGGGCTGATCGGGGTCCGCAAGCACGCCGGGTTCATGATGCCGACCCCGGTGGCGGCGGCGATGGCCGCCGCCTACGCCGACGACATCCACGTCGCCGACCAGCGGGCCCGCTACGCCAACCGGCGGGCGGTCCTGGCGGCGGCGCTCGCGGTCGCCGGGTTCACCATCGACCACAGCGAGGCCGGCCTGTACCTGTGGGCCACCCGTGGCGAGGACGCGTGGGCGACGGTCGACGCCCTCGCCGGGGTCGGCGTGCTCGTCGCGCCCGGGACGTTCTACGGGGAGGGCGGCCGCCACCATGTCCGGGTCGCCCTCACCGCGCCGGACTCCCAGGTGGCGACCGTCCCCGAGCGGATGACCATGCTGGCGCCGGCCGTCGTGGCGGGCGGCGCCGGATCGCATCCGAGCGGGCCGGCCGGCGGGCCGCCGGCGGGCGGTGGCTACCCGCAGTCCGGGCCGCCGGCGGGGTACGGCGCCCAGCAGGGTGGCTACGCCGCCCCGGGCCCCGGCTACCCGGCCGGGCCGGCGCGGGTGCCCTACGAGTCCGCGGCGGGCTACGAGACCCGGCCCGCGTACGAGCCGCGGCCGGGCCGCGAGGGCCAGCCCGGCTATGACGGCCAGCCCGGCTACGAGGGCCAGCCCGGCTACGAGGGACAGCCGACCTACCAGGGCGAGCCGACCTACCAGGGCCAGCCCACCTTTCAGGGCCGGACCGGCTTCGAGGGCGAGACCGGTCAGGGCCGGACCGGCTTCGAGGGCCAGACCGGTTACGAGGGCCAGGCAGGTTACGAGGGTCAGGCCGGCTTCCGGGGCCAGCCGGCCTACGAGGGCCGGGCCGGCTTCGAGGGCCAGCCCGGTTACGAAGGTCAAGCCGGCTACGAGGGGCAGCCCGGCTTCGAGGGCCAGCGCGGTTATGAGGGCCAGCGCGCCTTCGAGGGTCAGCGCGCCTTCGAGGGCCAGCCCGGCTACGAGCGCTCCCCGCGCCACGCGCGGCAGTCCGGCTACGGCGCTCGGTCGGGCGGTCACGACGATCCGGCCCGGCGCGACGGCCAGGCCGGCTACGACCCCGCGAGCGGCTACGACCCCACGAGCGGCTACGAGAATCCCGCGGACTACGAGCGGCCGGCCGGCCACGACGATCCGCCGACCGGCCACGGCCAGCCCTCCAAAGCCGGCCGTCACGCCGCCGGCGGCTCGTGGAACGGCGAGCCGGACATCCGCTGACCCCTGCGGCCGGCCCCCGGGCCGGCCGCAGCCAGCGCCGCCGGGAACCCGTACGCCCCACGACGCGCGGCTTCACGGTCCGCGGCCCCGGGGCGGGCGGGAGCCACGGCGTGGCCGCTACCGCCGCCGACCTCGTAAGGTCGGGCCTGTGAGCGCACCCAACACGAGCTTCGACTCCCCGATCGATCCCATCATCGACGAGCTGTGGGATCGCCGGGCGGACCTGACCCCCGACGACGCCGACGCCCGCAAGACCGTGGTCGCGGCCGTCGACGCCATCGACGCCGGGATCGCCCGCGTCGCGATCGTCGCCGCAGACGGCTCGGTCGTCGTCGACGAGCGGGCCAAGCGGGCGATCCTGCTGTCCTTCAAGGTTCTGCCGATGGCCGAGTCGGCCGCCGGGGACTTCCACTACCACGACCGGATGCCGCTGAAGACCCGGTTCGACGGCGTCCGGGTGGTGCCGGGGGCCATCGTCCGCTGGGGTGCGCACGTCCAGCCCGGCGCGATCCTCATGCCCAGCTACACGAACATCGGCGGGTACGTGGGCGCCGGCACCCTGGTCGACACCTGGGCGACGGTCGGGTCCTGCGCCCAGGTCGGCAGCAACGTGCATCTCTCGGGCGGCGTCGGGCTCGGCGGCGTGCTCGAACCGCCGAACGCGGTCCCCGTCGTCATCGAGGACGACGCCTTCGTCGGCAGCCGGTGCATGGTCGTCGACGGGGCGAGGGTCCGCCGCGGCGCCAAGCTCGGCGCCGGGGCGATCCTGACCGCGTCCACCCACGTCTTCGACGCGAACACCGGCGAGGAATACCCGCGCGGCGAGATCCCCGAGCGAGCGGTCGCCGTCGGTTCCAGCCGGCTGAAGTCGTTCCCCGGCGGCGAGTTCGCGATGCCGTGCATCCTGGTGCTGCGCACCCTCGCCGAGGGTGAGATCCACGACAAGCTGGCGCTGAACGACGTCCTGCGCGAGCACGGCGTCGCCGGCTGACCCCCGTCCCCGCGGAGTCGAGCCGCGCCACCGGCTGAGCCCGTTTCCTCGGGTCGAGCCGCGCCACCGGCTGACCTCCGTCCCCGTGGGTCGAGCCGCGCCACCAGCCCCGTCGGGGTCGCGGCTCGGCACTCGCGGGGGCCGTAGGGTCGACGGCATGGATCTGGATCTCACCGTTCCGGTCGGCGAGCTCACCCGGCGGCTGGTCGACATGCCGTCCGTGAGTGGCGGGGAGGCTGCGCTGGCGGACGCGGTGGAGAAGGCGCTCGCGGCGATCGACGGGCTGCGGGTCGACCGCGACGGCGACGCGGTCGTGGCCCGGACCTTCCTCGGTCGGCCGTCCCGGATCCTGCTCGCCGGGCACCTGGACACCGTCCCGCTGGCGGACAACCTGCCCGCGCGGGTGGTGGACGGGCGGCTCTACGGCTGCGGGACCTCCGACATGAAGGCGGGCGTGGCGATCGCGCTGCGCCTGGCGGCCACCCTGCCGATCACCGACGCGGGCGCGCTGCGCCACGACGTCACCTGGATCTGCTACGACAACGAAGAGGTCACCGCCGACCGCAACGGGCTGCGCCGCCTCGCCGCGCGGCACCGGGACTGGCTGGACGCGGACCTCGCCATCCTCATGGAGCCCACCTCCGGCGAGGTGGAGGCCGGCTGCCAGGGCACGCTGCGCACCGTCGTCACGCTGCCCGGCACCCGGGCGCACTCCGCCCGCTCCTGGCTCGGCGACAACGCCATCCACAAGGCGGCGGGCGTGCTGGGCCGGCTCGCCGGCTACCGGGCTCGGATCGTGACGCTCGACGGATGCACCTACCGCGAGGGGCTGTCCGCGGTCCGCATCGACGGCGGCGTGGCCGGCAACGTGATCCCCGACCTGTGCCGGGTGACGGTGAACTTCCGCTTCGCGCCGGACCGCACGCCCGAGGAGGCGTTCGCCCACGTCCGGGGGGTCTTCGACGGCTATGACCTGGAGCTGACCGACCTGGCGGCCGGCGCGCCGCCCGGGCTCGCGGCGCCCGCCGCCGCGGCGTTCGTCGCCGCCACCGGCCGAGTCCCGGTGGCGAAGTACGGCTGGACGGACGTCGCCCGCTTCGCCGAGCTCGGCATCCCCGCGCTGAACTACGGCCCGGGCGATCCCAACCTCGCCCACACCCGCGACGAGTACGTGGAGCTCGCCGCGATCGACGAGGGCGAGCGGCTGCTGCGCCGCTACCTGACCGTCTGACTACCTGACCGCCTGATCGCCTGGCCGCGACAGGCCATCACCGCGCGTCACTAGAATCGTTGCCCGCGTCTGGGTTGTTTGCCCGTTTATGACATGTTTCGAAGGTGGATCGACTCACGATCCGTCCGGCATGCGCCCAACGGGGAGCAGCGCATCCGGCAAGAATTTGGCGCGAATCGGTCGAGTAGCGATTTATGTCACGCACACGAGCCATCACGCGATGCCGGCATAGAACTGACGATGCTAGGACGTTAGAGTTGGGTGCGCACGTACAGTGCCGGCCGGACGGGGGGTCCGCAGGGCCGGTGATGCGGCGGGCCAGGGGGGCTCGGCCGGTGACCGGGATGCAGCGTCATGCGCCGTGACCAGGGCTGTCGGTGTTGCGAGCCCCTTTCCGTCGTCGTCGGCCAACGAGGGTCGTGACCATGGGGGGTCAGCCAGGTGACGGACACTGTCTTCAGCGATGCCAGGATCGGGTCGGGGGGCGACCCGAAGACCGGACCCAATGGCGATGAATCGGACAAAAGCGACCAGGCCTACGACGAACGCACGCTGACCAACATCGACCGGAGGTCGCTTCCGACGCGTCTCAAACAGGTGGCTGAGGTCGGGGCGCGGCCTGCCCTGCCCATGACGGAGCAGGCGATCCCGGTACAGCGGCCGCGCGCGCAGCGCGGCGCGCTCGGCGGGGTGGAAACGGCGGAAGGGGATGCCCTCGGCGGGGCCGGGGCCGCGGGGGAGAGCTACGTTTTCGGCGGGCTCGGGATCACTACGGAGAGTGACGCCGCCGGCTGGCCCGGGGCCGCCGGCGGCCGCGGTGCCCGTGGGGAGGCCGGCGCCGGCAGCGGCGTCCCGCTCGATCCCGAGGACCGTGCCGACGGCTTCGAGGGCTACCGGGCCAGGGTGCCCTGGGAGCGCAGGCTGGGCTGGTTACTGATGGGTTCGGACGCGGCGGCCTGCGTGATCGCCGCCGGCGTGGCCTACCTCGTGCGGTTCGGCGGTGTGGTCGAGTTCGACCTGAAGCCCGTGTCGGCGAAGCCCTACCTGGTGATGTCGGTCGTGCTGCCCGTCGTCTGGGTGCTGGCGATGTTCCTGGGCCGCGCCTACGAGAGTCGTTTCCTCGGCGGAGGGTCGGAGGAGTTCCGCCGGGTCCTCAACACCGCCGCGCACCTGACCGCGCTCGTGGCCGTGCTGTCGTATGCGACCAAGGCCGAGCTGGCCCGCGCGTACGTCCTGATCGCCTTCCCCGCCGCGCTCCTGCTGACGGTGCTCGGCCGCTGCGCCGCCCGCGGCTACCTGCACCGCATGCGCCGCGGCGGCCGCGGCCTGCACCGGGTGCTCGTGGTCGGCGCCGGCGACTCGGCGGCGTCGCTCGTCCGGCTCGCGCGGCGCGACCCCACCGCGGGCTGGTCGGTCGTCGGCGTCGTGCTGGACCGCTCGCCCGGTCGCCACAGCCACGACTACGCCGACCGCGGCGGCTTCGACCTGCTGGGTGTGCCCATCGTCGGCACGTCCGAGAGCCTGCACACCGCCATCCGGGCGACCCATGCGACCACCGTGGCGATCAGCCCGCAGATGGACGGCGAGACGCTGCGCCGGGTGCTGTGGATGCTGGAGGGCAGCGACGTCGACGTGCTGGTCTCCTCGGCGCTGACGGACGTGACCGGCCCGCGGATCTCGATCCGCCCGGTGGCGGGCCTGCCGCTGCTGCACATCGAGGAACCGGAGCTGACCGGCGCGCGGCGGGCCGTGAAGGGCCTGTTCGACCGCAGCGTGGCCATCGGCGTGCTGCTGCTGTCCTCGCCGCTGTTCGTGGCGCTGGCGCTCGCGGTCCGCCTCACCAGCCCCGGCCCGGCGATCTTCCGCCAGACCCGGGTCGGGTGCGACGGCCGGCCGTTCACCATGTTCAAGTTCCGCTCGATGTACGTCGACGCGGAGGCGCGCAAGGCGGAGCTGGCGGCGCAGAACGAACGCGCCGAGGGCCTGCTGTTCAAGATGCGCGACGACCCCCGGATCACGAAGGTCGGCAAGTTCCTGCGCAAGTGGTCGCTGGACGAGCTCCCTCAGTTGTTCAACATCGCCAATGGCACGATGTCCCTCGTCGGCCCGCGCCCGCCGCTGCCCGCCGAGGTCGCTCAGTACGAGGACGAAGTTCACCGCCGCCTCATGGTCAAACCGGGCCTGACCGGCCTGTGGCAGATCTCCGGCCGATCCGATCTCGAATGGGACGAGTCGGTTCGCCTCGACCTGCGCTACGTCCAGAACTGGTCCCTGCCACTCGACTTCTACATCCTGTGGCGCACCGTCTTCGCCGTCCTCCGCCGCGAAGGCGCTTACTAATCGATATCCGCCGCTCGATCTGCTTTCGCGACCCTTCTTAGCGTGTCGTCTAACCTCTAATTATCACGTTGCGCGATAATTAGAGGTGGCCTGACGTGGTCCGGCGTGTCAGCCTGACGTAGGACGACCTTCTACCGATCGTGGTTTCTCGCCAAAGACACCGTGATCGACGCAGACCGTAGGAGGACAGCCGGTCGCAGCGTGCGCCGGACGTTTTACGGCTGCCTGACCTGTCGGGGTGACGTGCTGTTCGAGCTGATCGACGCGTTACTGTGCGCGGACGGCCCGGTGTGCAGCCTGGTCGGCCAGGCGCTGGCGGCGGAGCACCGTCGCGGGCGCTGCACGCCCTCTACGACGCGTCAGCACGGCGGCATCGAGGCGGACCCGGCCGCGCAGGGCGCTGGCTGGGCTGTCGTTGCCGCGCGGGGCTGAAGGCTGCCTCGTGCTCGAGGTAGACGTCAACCTGTGGCTGAACCTGGACGCGGCGACCAGCCCGGATCGGCTGTTCTGCCTAACCTTGGGCAGCACACTGATTCGTCTAATCATCGACCATCTGCGCGGCCAGCGGAACCCGAAGTCGCTGTGGCAGTAGTGCTCGACCACCGGCGCTACCGCGGCGAAGGTGGACTGCTGGCAGCAGGCGTTCCTGCGCCGATTCGGCCTTGAGTACTCCCTCCGGCCGCTCAAGCAGACCATCGGCTGGACCGCCCCACGGCTGCGCGACCCGGCCGCCGCGGTCCGCTGGACCTGCTTTGTCCTGGCCGTCCACACTCAGCTGCGCCTCGTCCGCCCCCCGGTCATCGACCTACGACGCCTCTGGGAACGACCCGCCCGGACTGGCCGACTCAGACCCGGCCCCGGCCGTCCCGCAGGTCACGCCAACCGACAACACGCATCCACCAGCACGTCGGCAAGATCAGAGGCGGGTAGACGGCCGCACGGTCTGAGAGGCAGACAAGTTGAACGCCAAGCCAAGGCCGCAGCGAAACCACCACAAAAACCAATATGAATTTCACTCGGTGTGCGGCAAGTAGCACCCACTGTCCTTTAGTGGACCCTGTTGCCCGTGTGCGTGCCCTCCTGACCGGAGGGACAAAACTGCTGCGCTGATCATGTCGGTCGTCAAGATCTGAAGACCTAGGGCAGGTCCGAGTGCGCTGCTGCTAGGAGGAGCAACCTTCCGCCTGTGCTCCCCCGCGCGAGGTAAGCACAGATGCCAGCCGGTCTGAGGGTGCCGCGGCAATCGCGGCACATGCGCCAACCTGCGCAGCAATTTTGGAACAACGGAGCCTCATCTATGAGGCAACTTTCACTGCCATTCGGGGACACTCTCGCCCGAGTGCTCCCCGAAGGTGGTACCCTTTCCTCGGAACCTAAAATGGGGGTATTTAATGTTCTCGCTAATTGGCGCCTTTATCTCGTCGGAGAAATGTAAGCGAATAAACGCGCAAATCTAGTCTGCAATTTTTGCGTCGCCTGCATTTATACTCCTTCCAATTTCCCGAAATAAAGACGCCTTGCGGGGGAACTTTGCACATCAAAAACGATATTCCTAGTCTCAGCATTGTAATTCCCACGCTAAACGAAGCGCGCAATATCCGCCACGTTCTTGCGGTACTGCCGGCTGACGCGGAGATCGTAATCGTCGATGGACGTTCCACTGATGGGACAATTGAAGCGGCCCTCTCACTTCGTCCAGATGCCGTAATTGTTAAACAAACCCGTAAGGGCAAGGGGAACGCGCTGGCGTGCGGATTCTCGGCTTCTTCCGGCGATATTATTGTCATGCTCGACGCAGACGGCTCAGCCGATCCGGGCGAGATTGACTCATTCGTCTCCGCGCTGCTCTTGGGCGCTGACTATGCAAAAGGCTCGAGATTCTGCGCAGGCGGCGGTAGTAGCGATATCACAAGGTTCCGCCGTATCGGAAACAGCGCGCTCAATTTTCTCGTGAATGTACTTATCGGGAGCCGCTTTACCGATCTCTGCTATGGCTACAACGCCTTTTGGAGACACTGCTTGCCGGCTCTGGAACTTGATCCAGGCCCGCGCGGTACCGTGAAGCACTGGGGTGATGGTTTCGAAGTCGAGACACTCATCAACATGCGAGTGGCGCTTGCCGGACTCAGAATTGTTGAGGTGCCTAGCTATGAGCATGGCCGAATCCACGGAGTCAGCAATCTAAACGCCTTCTCTGACGGAGCGCGAGTCCTGAGAACCATTTTTGGTGAGGCTCGCCGTCCAGGTAGGAAAAGGCTTATCGCGCAGCCGCGTTCACATCCGCTTCTCGGCCACCAGATAACCCCTCCACCACATCAGCGGAGTCCTGCCGCAGGTAGAGCTGAAGCATCAATTTAACCCGACCCAAGTGCTTCTAAGGAGACCACCCTCGCCTTTGAGACGGCTGGTGGAATCTATATCCCTAAAGGCATTCTCGGGCTAACTGGCATGCATTACAGCCATCAATTTCCGGGCGATCTAGGTGATCTTCTTAGCTGCGGCACCCGGCTCACTATGAGCAGCCTTGCCAGGTGCAGGTAAAGAGAAGGGCGTTTCACTGAAGAGGCGACGTCGCTCGGAAAGGAGAGCGCACCGAGAAGGGATAACAGCACTTCTGACCGTCCTCCTCCTATGCGCATGTACTGCCCCCTCGAAACCTGCCGAGGATCGAGGAGCGTCCAATCCGTCTGAGACTGGAAGTCCGCGACGGCTTGGACAGATGAAGGGCAGCTCGGCAAGTCTTCTCTTCGACGACGACTTTATCGGGGAGACGTTCGATCCACGAAGGTGGAAGGCAAGTATCACAGGTTTGGATCGAGCACGAACCAATGGGGAGGCTCAGGCCTATCTTGCGGAACCCCAAACGATCGCAGTCAAGGACGGACATCTCAGCATTACATCTCGTTACCACGCTGCTCCCGTGGTTCGCGCCGGCGACTCCTACCGAATATCATCTGGATTTCTCTCAACGGAAGATCGTTTCTCCTTTCAATACGGACTGCTAGAAGTCCGTGCACGATTGCCCGCCGGCTTGGGATTCTGGCCGGCCATCTGGCTGGAAGGGGTTGAGTCTGACGGGTTGAAGTGGCCCGACGTTGGAGAGCTCGATTTGATGGAAAATATCGGTGATCCGACTTGGATAAGTGCTGCCGTGCACGGCCCTGGCCTCGGAAAGAGGACGCCATTTATCAAGCGTCACTACTTTTCAGCCGCCGACGACGTAACGGCGTGGCATACATACGGGACATCGGTACAACAGAATGGTATTACGTTCTCCGTAGACGGAAAATCCTACTTGCACGTCTCTCGGCAAGATTTGGAGGCCAGGGATGCGTGGGTTTTTTCGCGACCCAAGTACATTATCCTTAACCTTGCCTTAGGGGGAAGCTATCCCGCCAGCGTGAATCACTACAGCGAACCTTTCTATGGAGTGTCTCCGCACACGCTCTCGGAGATTAAAGCGGGTGAGGGTGTATTCGAAGTTGATTGGGTGCGAGTCAGTGAATAGCCAAGCCTTCACGGGATGGCCCTGGTCAGGGCGTACTCATGCTCGAAGGTGAGCTGAATATTAGCCAAGAACTAGAATTCCCGGACTCAGAGCGCCAAGGGGAAGTTGCGACGTCGAAGCCGAGGGACGACGATTCTCCAACTGTGGCTCTGTCGGTGCGGCGGAGACACGAGTCGCGGAGTCGAAGCTCGAAAGCCGCGATCGTTGCCGCCATGGTTGCTGCCCTGATTGGAATCCTGGCACTTTTCTTGGCATACCATCAGACCCCGGAGCGCCAACCAGCGAAACAATTCGGCCTCTACTGGGCTGGAATGATTCTCGCTTTCTCCGCTTTTTTTATTTATGGCTGGCGTCGGAACTCTGGGCCGCGCGCCATTCTTCTGGCCGTGGCAGGCTTGGCGTTGGTGACCTATCTGCCGAGGACCCTTCGTGAATGGCGAGCGCCAGCGCTGTATGACGAGGTGCTACACACTGGCCAAGCGGGGCACATTGCTGACTCTCATGCCCTATTTGTGAATAACAGCGTCGTGCCCATCATGAAGTTCTACCCGGGGCTCGACGCCACTCTGGCTGCTGTCTCCGAGATCACCAAGATCCCTATCTGGCCAGTCGGCCTGGTTGGCATTGCGATTGCCCACGTATCGCTCCTCCTCGGCGTCTATACCCTGGCTTTCCGCCTCATGGGGAGCCGCAGGGATGCGATCTTGGCCGCAGCAGTGTATGCAGTATCGCCAGGCTTCACTTTCTTCACGACTCAGGTTTCGTACGAAAGTCTAGCGCTCCCGGCTGCACTCTGGTCGATCATCCTGACGATTCAACTGACGGTATTGCCTTCACGACTCTGGCTGGCTACTGCGTGTCTGCTTTCCGCCCTGGTCGCAGTCACCCACCATATTACCAGCATTATTCTCACTGCTTTCCTATGTAGCTTTATACTGGCTCGTTCATGGTCCTCTGAATTCTCTATCAGGAACCCGAAGCTTTGGTCTTCTCCCGCGCTACAGAGCGCCATCTTCGGTGTCGGCATCAACATCTACTGGCTCACCCGCCATCGGGCAATCCTGAATCACTATCTTCGCCCATCAAGCAACTTTGTTTCTGACAGTATTGGCCAGATCTTCGCACCCGGCCGGAGTAAGGGCGGGCGTCAACTCTATGAGGGCAGCACACTGCCTGGCTACGAGCGCCTGGCGGGCGAGCTGGTACCACTCTTGGTCGTCGCTCTCGTCGCCGTGGGAGTAGTCCGCCTCGTTAGAAAAAGACGAACTTCCCGCGCGCTGATTATTATCTCAGTAATCTCAGGCTGCATCTACCTATTCTCGCTCACGCTACTCTTCAGCGCGGCTGGCGCGACTTGGGCTCATCGCCTTTGGCCGTTCCTATACACGGCTCTCTCACTTCCGCTCGCCTATGGGCTACAGACTCTGATCCACGTAGCAGAAGGACTTCGAGCGCCTCGTCGAGCACTCGGAAGCAGCGTCGGCATGGCCATCCTGGTCGTTCTTCTGATAGGCAATACTGCCAACGAGGTAAACCCTGCAGTCCGCTTTCCGGGGCACCAGGCCTTTGGTAGCGGCGCGGATCTGACTGCGTCGGCCAGCGTGGACGCGGCTAAGTGGATGTCGCTACATGCGTCTCCTGGGACGGGATTTCTGGCAGATCCCGATCTAGCTGTCCTCGTGACCGCCAGATCCAGAGCGATGTACGTGGACGACTTTCCGACGTGGCAGTTGACAGCGTCCCCATACAGAATAGCAGACTCGGCACTGAGGAGGCTCGAGGCAGAAAAGATTGACTATCTACTCGTCGACCTCCGGATGTACCAGACATCTCCCCTGCGGGGATATATATACAGTCCATACGAACCCCAAGAAATACTTCGAAGTGGCCGGGTGCCCGGCGTCTACCTATACAATCTCGAGAGCTCGCCATGGGCGGTGAGCGTATACGCCAACGACCAGGTACGAATATTTCAGCTGCTGCCTCAAAAAGCACTGAGTTCCGAGGCGCGGGCGAATGGGTCTAGCGTCGGCGGCCAAGGCACAACTCAGTGATGTATTCACCGGGTAACGACGGTCCGATCACCCAGCCTCTGAAGCCGCGCGGGAAAGCACAGCTGGATACCTCCGGAAGCGTCCCCGGAGTCTCACGGAACCTTGCTGCAATCTGGGCCCGAGTGCGACGGCTAGCGACTGATCCGGTGGTCCTTTCATCTCTTACTATTGTGCTGACTTTGATCACGACCAGTCTACTCGGCTTCATCTTCTGGACTGTTTCATCGCACGTTTGGGAAGCCTCAGCCTTGGGCTCTGCAAACGCTCTGCTCTCGCTGGGTGGAGCGGCGTCACTTCTTGCTTCCCAAGGCCTTGTGCCAACGCTTCTGCAGCAGATTCCAAGTAGTAGGCGTGAGGAAATACCAGCTCTATTCTGGTTGTCCATCGGGCTCGCGTTGATCTTCTCTGTAGTGACATCCATGATTTTCGTAGTCTGCGTGATTCATGTGTCGGATGCATTCAGCAATCTCGGCTCACCGTTCGTGCTTCTCGCGTTTCTTGGATTCGCGAGCTCGCAGAGCTGCGGAATGATAGTGGATGCGTGTGCGATTGGCCTCGGACAGCGGAATGTAATGATGGCACGCAACGCCATTCAGTCGTCTGCAAAGCTCGCTGTGATCATCCTCTTGGCGGTAGCTGACGTGCAGACGAATGCGACCTACGCAATACTCGGGGCGACTTCGGTCAGTGGATTCTCCTCAATCGGTGTGGCCGCCTGGATGCTGTCCATTGGCAAGCCAGGGAGACTGGATCTAGAACACGTCCGAGGGATCATCCGATCAATCGGAGGTGCCTTCGGATGGAATCATGTCGCAGGCGTTGCCGCAGCAGCCCCACAGTACCTTCTGGCCATCGTCATCACCATCCGGAGTGGTCCTGCCATGTCTGCTTATTTCAGTATCGCATGGCTGGTGGGCTCGCTTGCCTTCATGCTGTCTCCGGCGATCGCACAAGCGGTCTTGGCAGAAGGCTTCCGAGAGCGTGACGCGGTCGCGAAGCGCCTAAGGCTCGCCACGCGGCTTAGTTTTGCCGCAATTCCGCTTCCGGTACTTGTTCTTGTCATCGGCGGTGGCCAGATACTACATTGGTTCGGTCCGGATTATGCCGGACACGCCCGTCTATGCCTTGCTGTTCTCGCGCTGTGTGCGTTGCCTGACACATTGGCTAATGTTCTTGTCAGCGCACTCCGGCTATATGGACTCCTTCCTCAGGCCGCATTGGTGAATGTTCTTATCTTAGCCTTGTCTGTGATTTTGGGATGGTTTCTCGCTCCCTCTCTAGGTATTGGCGCGGTTGCGGCCGGATGGGGCTCGGCACAGCTTATAGGTGCGATCTGCGGTGGATGCCTATTGGTCCTGGGAAGGCAGGTGTCGGCTGGACGTCATAGGAGGAACAGTTATATGAAAGGTTACGGCCCGCTCCCGGCTGGCGTAAATTCCAAGAGATACAGTGGGTCGTCCCGGTGAAGAAATCTCTACGAATCCTGCAGGTCGCCGATCTCTATCCGCCGCTGATCGGAGGGACTGAGCGACATGTCGCCATCCTCGCTCGGGAGTTCGCTTCCCGCGGCCATCACTCGGCGGTGGCGACGATGCGATTGGGCGGTATCTCGGACCGGACAGTTGGGGCATTCGGCGAGGTCGTATACCGGATAGGTGAGGGCTGGTCGACCCGCCTTCCAGGCGTACAGGAGGAGGGCCGTCCGCACCATCCCTCCTTTCCCGATCCTGGCGTTTCACGNGCACTGCGGACGATTGTCGAGCGTGAGCGACCGGACATCCTTTACGGTCACAACTGGATGATCTTCAGCTATCTTGCGTCCCGTCGAGCTGGCGACCCTCCCGCATCGCTCATTCTTCACGACTATGGGCTAACCTGTCCTGCCCGTAGCCATAACCGAGCAAGCGGTGTGCCGTGTTCACATGGCAGTAGCAGGGAGATGCTTGGTTGCGGAAGTGAGCACTATGGTCAGGCCAAGGGGACTGCGGTGGCGGCCGGGCTACTCGCCTCGAGGCGGGCACTCGTCTCTCGTCTCCAAGGGATCGCGGCGGTGTCCGAATCTATTGCTGCGCCAACCAGGTCACTCCTTGGATGCCGGGAGATCCGCGTCCTACCGACGTTTGTCGATCGAGATCTGCTCAATATCGGAATGGCGTGCCCGCGGCCAAGTTTTCTTCCGGAGAAGGATTTCATTCTATTTGTCGGTGCCATGACACAAATGAAAGGAATCTCGACTCTTCTCGCGGCGTATGAAAGGCTGCCAAGAGACGGGCGGCCAGCACTGGTCCTGCTCGGTACGCGCCGCTCGGACACGCCAAAGGTATGGCCAGAGGGCGTCTATGCGTTCGAGAATGTGCTCCATGCTGATGTGCTGGCCTCGTGGCGTGAATGCCTGTTCGGTGTTGTCCCGTCAGTTTGGCCGGAGCCATTCGGACAGGTCGCGGTGGAGGCTATGACCTTTGGTAAAGCTGTGGTGGCATCTAACATTGGGGGACTGNCCGAAACGCTCGAAGATAGACGTAGTGGCCTGCTGGTCAACCCGGGTGACGTGTCCGCGCTTTCTGAGGCATTGTTTCTGCTGATTGAGAACGAGTCATTCCGCGACCGGCTGGGTCGAAGCGCTGAACTTCGCGCGGAGAAGTTCACCATCGACAGCGTGGTCGAACAGGTCGAAGACTTCCTCTTTGAAGGCTATGTCGGAAAATGAATCGTCGAGGAAGGCGTCGCCAGCTCTCTGGAGCGAGAGGCGGATCTGCCGTACGGTACGGAGCGCGGCGGCGGTCTGGGGCAGGCTTGGGCGGGAGTAGGCCCCTCTGAGCATGCCATATCCGCAGCGTCAACTTCTCGAGCAGTATCAAATCAACATGCGTGAGTGAAGGATGTGGTGGGGTTCAAATGGCCGGCCATCGAGGCAATACGGATACGGAGAGTCGATGAGTGGCCGTGGAGCGCGTCCTATCAAGATCCTTCAAGTCGCTGCACGGTATCTGCCCGATCTTGGGGGCACAGAGGTACATGTGCACGAGGTGTCACGGCGTCTCGGCCAGAGAGATGACTTTAGTCTTACTGTTCTAGCGACGGATCGGACTGGGCGGCGGTCCCGTCACGAGGCCGCTGATGGTTTCACGGTGTTGCGCCGTAGGGCGTGGCCGGAGAACTCGGATGTGTACTTCGCGCCAGGTGTTGCTAGTGTGATCCGCAATGGGGGGTGGGACCTGGTTCACTTCCAGGGAATACACACTGCTGTCCCTGCGGTAGGAATGCTCGCGGCCTATGCGTCCGGGCTGCCTTATGTTGTAACCTTCCACACCGGCGGCCACTCCTCCGCCGTAAGGACATCGATCCGGTCCAGTCAGTGGAAAGCCTTGACGCCCCTCCTCAGGGGAGCTCGTCGTCTGGTCGCCGTGA
The DNA here is from genome assembly GCF_001414035.1 of Frankia sp. ACN1ag. NCBI lineage: Bacteria > Bacillati > Actinomycetota > Actinomycetes > Frankiales > Frankiaceae > Frankia > Frankia sp. ACN1ag. The sequence goes on from NZ_LJPA01000003.1 coordinate 320,381, forward strand.
GTAACTTTGAGGCCGATCTTTTCCAGAGCCTGACAAAGATCGAAGCGGAGAGATTTACGGTTATTTCAAACGGTGGCGGTCTGCCATCGGTTTCAAGATGTGTCGTGCCGACGCCCGGCAGGATTATCTCTAGTGGACGGCTCGAGCGCTATAAGGGCCATCACAGGGTTATCGAGGCGCTAGCCCTCGCGCGACGTCGCATGCCGGACGCGCACCTTCGTATTCTAGGTGCGGGGCCATGGGAGAGAGAACTGCGTGATCTGGCCGCCGAGCTGGGGGTCGCTGAGGCGGTTACGATTGTCTCAATTCCACCAGACCAGCGTGAGGCTATGGCAGCGGAGCTTACATCAGCAATGGTCGTCGCGGCCATGTCGGACTATGAGGCACATCCCGTAGGTGTCATGGAAGCATTAGCACTGGGTGTCCCGGTTGTTGGCGTTAATAAAGCAGGTATCGGGGACCTGGTTGCTGACGGCCTCGTTGTCGGGCTGCCGCCTCAGGCACGCCCTGAGGAGGTTGCTAACGCGATTCTCGCAGCCATGGATAGCCGCGGTAAAGGGGCAAGCGTCGCCCTTCCTACTTGGGATACTTGTGCCGAGGCGCTTGCTGAGCTGTATGGCGCTGTGGTGGGAGAGGGACCTACGGGCCGAGGAGCAGAAGCGTCGCGTGGAACGATATGGCCGCCTCGAGTTCTATCGCGTCGAGCTCGGTGACGTGGATATGGCGATCTCAGGACTTTTTCGGCCGATCTGGCTGTTTGGTCGAGATGGCTTTCGTACCGATGGCGGAATCGAGCGGCGCTGGCCGCCTGAGGGCTGGGCTTCCTGCGCGGCTGCTGACAAGGGGTTCAACCGTGAGAGCTGGTGTTCGAGTGGCGTCTGGTAGCAACGCAGGTTCGTTTGAGGACCTTGGCGATACGGTTGGTGCTGAGCTCGAAGGCGAGGCGCGCCCGCTCCGGGTCTCAGTGGTGATTTGTGCGTATACAGAGAGACGCTGGAGTGACATTACTGTCGCGGTCGGGAGCGTGTTCGCACAGACGCTTCCGGCTTTCGAGACGATCCTTGTGATCGATCACAACGACTCTCTGCTCGATCATGCGAGGGGCGAGTTCAGCGGTATCCGGGTTATCCCGAATCGAGGGGCCCGAGGTCTCTCTGGGGCGCGCAACACAGGCGCTGACGCGGCGACTGGTGACATCGTCGCGTTCCTCGATGACGACGCCCGGGCTCGAGAGGACTGGCTTGAGCACCTGGTTAGCCCGTACTCGCGTTCTGAGGTCCAGGGCGTCGGGGGAGCAGTAGTTCCCCGTTGGTCCTCTCATCGTCCTCTTTGGTTTCCGGCCGAGTTCGACTGGGTGGTGGGATGCAGTTACACAGGGCTCCCTCTTTCGCTCGCGGAGATCCGAAACCCCATCGGTGCCGCCATGTCCGTTCGTCGCGACGTTTTCGGCCGGGTGGGTGGCTTCACGGATGGGCTTGGAAGAATCGGCTCTGTGCCGCTGGGGTGTGAGGAGACCGAATTCTATATTCGGCTGCGATCGTCGATAGTAGGTGCAGTCGTGCTGTACAACCCGGAGGCGGTGGTTGAGCATCGTGTCACGGAGGAACGAGCGTCTCTCCGATATTTTTTCCGCCGCTGCTACTCGGAGGGCCTTTCGAAGGCCGCAGTCGCGCAGCGAGTTGGGCAGGAATCGGCGTTGCAGGCAGAGCGGAGTTACGTGCGGCGGACTCTTCCGCGTGCCTTCTGGCGTGGTCTGCAAGGATCTGCAACCTGGTCGCAGTCGGCGGCGGTCGCCAGCGGACTCGTAGTGACATCTGCAGGCTATCTCAGCGGCTGGTTCGCTGTATATCGCGGGACGAAGAGGTCCCGTGGTGAATCGTAACTGGTCAGGTCTTGTAGATCGTTTGTTTTGGTCTTACGGCGGGCTGGGGCTGTTCGATGGCTCGCCGGCCCGGGAGTGTTGACGCGGTGTGGTTGATCGGCCCGNAGAGTTCGGGTGTGTCCGGTGATCCGCCCGCGCCGTCGGTGCCGTCGTATGACGAGCTCGCGGCGCTGGTGGTGGAGCAGGCGGCGCTGATCGCGCAGTTGCGGGCTGAGTTGGAACAGGCCCGGGCGCGGATCGCCGAGTTGGAGGCCCAGGTCGCCAGGACCTCGCGGAACTCGTCGAAGCCACCGAGTTCGGACGGGCTGGCCAAGCCGCCTCCGAAGTCGCTGCGGACGAAGACGGGCCGGCGCCCTGGTGGGCAGAACGGCCATCCCGGATCGACGCTGCGTATGGTCGCCGATCCTGATGTGCGCCTGGCGCACGAGCCGGGGTCGTGCGCGGGGTGCGGGACGCCGCTGGCGGGCCGGCCCGGTGGGGCGTGTCATGACGACTGTGTAA